>PBRG01000064.1 GCA_002726615.1 Marinobacter sp. | reverse complement strand
TATCAAGCCTCAGCGACCAACAGGTTCAACAGTTGGCCAGCAATATGGAGGAGAGCCAAAAAGAACTGGAGGACGAGTTCCTGGCGGACGACCCAGAACAAACCAGAGAAGCCCGAGCCAAGCGTACTATGGAGCGGGTTGAACGTTGGCTGGGTGCCCTCAACGGGCGACAGCGTGGCACGGTCAACGCCTGGTCGGAAGACCGGGGCAAGCAGACTGAAATCTGGCTGGAGGGGCGTCGGAATTGGCAACAGGCGTTAATCGATGCTCTGGAAACACGAAACAGTGACGGCTTCTCGGAGCAGGTCCGTTACCTGATGAACAACTATGAAGAAGTCCGGGGGAAAAGATACCAGCGAATGATGTCGGACAGCCGGACAGCCATGGCGGGCTTGATGGCCGATTTACTACAGCAGGCTGATCAGCGCCACCTTGACCACCTGCTGGAACAGGCAGAAAGTATGCGGGGAGACTTCGATACCCTCGCCTGTGTTGGCGAGGATACCGAAAACCGGAACAGTTGACGTCAGATCGTCAGATAGCCGCCGTCCACGTTAATACAGGTGCCGGTAGTATAGCTTGAAGCACCTGACGCCAGGTAAAGGACGGTACCGGCCATTTCGTCCGGGTCTGCCACCCGTTTCATCGGGATGTGGGCCATGGCTTGTTTCTTGATGGCCTCATTGCTGGTCAGTGCACTGGCAAATTTGGTATCCGTCAGTCCTGGCAACAGGGCATTCACCCTAACTTTTTGCTGCCCCAGTTCCATCGCGAAGGACTTGGTCATGGATATCACCGCTGCCTTGGTGACGGAATATATACCCTGGAAATGGCCAGGGTTGACGCCATTGACAGAGGCCACGTTGATAATGGAACCACCACCATTCTTCTTCATGATTTGTGCGCCGCGGGCACACATGAAGAAGTAGCCGCGAATGTTCACATCCACGGTCTTATGGTAGGCGCCCAGATCCGTGTCTTCGATGGGGCCGAAATAGGGGTTGGCTGCGGCATTGTTCACCAGAATATCCAGTTTGCCGTGTTTCGATTCGATGTGCTGCCAGATGTCTTCAATCTGAACCATTTCGCCAATGTGGCAGGCGTAGGCTTCGGCGCTGCCCCCGGCTTCGCGGATGCTACCGGCGACCGCTTCGCAACCGTCAATCTTGCGGCTGCTGACAATCACGTGGGCGCCGTAATTCGCCAGGGTGCGGGCGATGCTCTCGCCGATACCACGGCTGGCACCGGTGATCAGGGCCACTTTTCCGCTCAGATCAAACAGGTCTTGCTTACTCATTCTTCACCTCAGTTCCTTATCGGAAGGTCACCAGGGAGGGATCTTCCGCTTCCAGGTGACTGTAATTGTTAAATACCGCCAGGCTGCGCCGGGCTCCGGAATGCAGAACCCGGGTAACACTGGTATTGGCAATCACGGAATTCATATCCAGGGCCTTGCGATCACTCAGTTCCAGCAGATGCTGAGCGATCACCGCAATCGGGCCGCCCGAAGTGGACACCAGGGTCTCGCCACCGTCGGCATACTCAATCAGTTGCTCCAGCGACGTAATCACCCGCTGACGGAACGCTTCCCAGCTTTCGGTGTACTCGTGATCGTGTCCGCCACTGACCCAGCGTTGCATGGCTTCCTCGAACACCTGCTGGAAAGCCCTTGCCGGCTTGGGGAAGGCCGCCAGATCCCGCGCCATGCGTTCGCGGTCCTGCCACTCGGGGCGCAAACGCTCCACCACCTGGGTATGGTCAAACTCGTTGAACCCTTCCACCGCCTGCATGTCTGGCAGCGCATCACCGTAACCGCTGGCAATCGCCTCCACGGTTTCCCGGTGACGCTCCATGTTGCCACCTAAGACGGCGTTGGGCGTCACTTTGCCCGCAAGCCACCGGCCAAGGACACGCCCCTGCTCCCAGCCACGGGGCGAGAGTTGGTCGTAGTTCTCCTTGCCGAAACTGGCCTGCCCATGGCGAATCAGATAGATGGTCGCCATTACAGGTCACTCGCTTCGATCAGTCGCTGACAGCGTTTTTCCAGATAGTTGGCGGCATGGCCAAAGGCGGCAAAGCGTTTGTCCTTGGTCTGTCCATGGTAATAGCGGTAATAAATCTGCTGAACAATGACCGCCAGCCGGAACAGGCCATAGATTTCGTAGAAGTCGAAGTTGTCGATCTTACGGCCGGATTTCTCCGCGTAGTAAACGACCACTTCCTTGCGGGTCAGCATGCCCGGCTGATGGGTCGGCTGACGCCGCAGCATCTGGAACGGGCCTTCGTCATCGGCCTCGATCCAATAGGCCAGGCTGTTGCCCAGATCCATCAGCGGATCGCCGATGGTCGCCATTTCCCAGTCCAGAACACCAATCACTTCGAACGGGTTGTCCTGATTGAGCACCACATTGTCGAAGCGGTAGTCGTTGTGGATGACCACCTGGGCAACGTCGTCCGGCATCTTGTCGTTCAGCCAGCCCATCACCGTTTCAAAGTCACCCACGTCATCCGTCTTCGCCTTGCGGAAGCGGTCACTCCAGCCACCGATCTGGCGCTGCACATAACCGGCACCCTTGCCCAGCTTGTCCAGGCCGGTAGCCTTGGCATCGACATTGTGCAGGTCCACCAGCTTGTCGATGACGTTCAGGCACAGCTTGCGGGTATCCACCTCGCTGAGTTCAAAGTCTTTGGGGAAATCCTGGCGCAGGATGATACCTTTCAGGCGCTCCATGACGTAAAAATCGCAGCCCAGAATGTCGTGGTCGTCGCAGATGGCGACGATGTTCGGAACATACGGGAATTCGGGCTTGAGAGCCCGCATCACCTTGGCTTCCCTCAGCATGTCGTGGGCAGACTTGGCAATATGGCCAAACGGCGGGCGTCTCAACACGTAGGAACGATCGCCATAGTCCACCTGGTACGTCAGATTGGATGCACCACCGGGGTACTGTCTGATCTGCGGCTGGCCTTCCAGGTCCGGGATGGCCTGCTTCATGAAGCGGTCAACGGCCGCAACATCCAGCTCTTCACCTTCGCGGATATCAACAGCCTGGTCGATCTGGGTCATTCGGCTCTCCTCTGTTTAAACGATGGCGGTCAATATCGCCAGTCAGCAAGGCGGCAGGTCTCTTCAGAACACGCTGTAAATACGTCCCTGTACGCTCGTCCTCCGCCATCCATGGCTCCGGACGGTTCTGAAGAGACCTGCCGCCTTACTTCCTTATCTCGCAGTAGACTGATACTAGGCCTTGCCACCCATTTTCTTCATCCAACGTTTGCTTTCCTGATGCATCAACCAGTCGAACGCCTTGGGCGCGTGGCGCTTTAGAACCCACATACGGCGCTCTTTGGCGTGGGGCAGCACCCAGAAATCCTTCTTCTCCACCGAGCGGACAATATCCTCGGCCACGTTTTCGGCGGTGATGGTGGAGCGCTTCATCAGTTTATTGACGTTCTGCTGAATGCCAGGAATATCAGACCGCATGCTGCTCGTCAGATTGGTCTGAAAAAACGCCGGGCATACGCAACTGACATGAATACCGGAGTCTCTCAGCTCCTGGCTCAGGGTTTCGGAAAGCGCGATGACACCGGCCTTGGAGACATTGTAGCTGTTCATCAACGGCGCGAGCATCAGCCCGGCCATGGAGGCGATGTTCACGAACGCACCGGAGCCCTGTTTCTTGAACTGCGGGGTAAAGGCCTTGCAGCCACGAACGACCCCCAGCACGTTGATGTCCATGATCCATTCCCAGTCGGCCATGGTGGTGTCTTCGATGGAGCCCGCGGAGGCGACACCGGCGTTATTCACCACAATATCCACCCCGCCCCACTTTCCAGTGAGTTCTTCGCAGATCTTCTCCAGGTCGGTCAGCCGGCGTACATCGCACTCAACAAAGTAACCTTCGCCACCGGCGTTATTGATTTCCTGCTCAACGGCAATGCCCTGCTCGGGATTAATATCGCCGATACAGACTTTCGCGCCCTTTTTCGCATACCTTAACGCAATCGCCCGGCCCAGGCCGCTGGCCCCGCCGGTAATAAATACTCGCTGTGTCATCGTTGTCTTCCGCTGGTTTCTCGTGTTTTAAATATGGGTGCAAGAGCCGTCCATGGGGAGGCCCTTCTGAAACACGCTGTGAATACGTCCCTGTACGCTCCGCTCCGCCATCCATGGCTCCGCAGGGTTTCAGAAGGGCCTCCCCATCGCCGGCTCCCGGGCATATGAGTTAACCGATCCTCTCTCCACAAAAATGGTCACGTTACTCTCCCTTGGCCCGACATGCCGACTCCCCGGTTAGTAGGGGACGGAGGGAGGCTGTTTCAGAAACTGTACGAAGCCATGGATGGCGGAGTCCAAGCGTCACATGGATGTACCGAAGGAGCGCGTTTCTGAAACAGCCTCCCTTCGTCCCCAGGCACCCAAGCTTCAGTTCCGGTATTTAGCCAGCTCCAGACGAGCAACCATCGCCCGGTGAACCTCATCCGGGCCATCAGCCAGGCGCAAAACCCGAGCATAGGCAAACAGCTGAGTCAGCGGGAAATCGTCGTCGCTGACACCGGCACCACCGTGAATCTGAATCGTATCGTCCACAATCTGCTGAAGCATCTTCGGAATCACCGCCTTAATCATGGAGACTTCCTGCAAGGCTCCAGAGATGCCCTTGGTATCCAGTGCCCAGGCGCACTTCAGTGTCAGCAGGCGCGCCTGCTCAATCGCCATACGGGCATTGGCAATGACATCCGGATTACCGCCCAGTTTAGCGATTGGCCGACCAAACGCCTCACGACTGGTCGCCCTTTTGATCATCAGTTCCAGAGTACGCTCCGCCGCACCGATGGCACGCATACAGTGGTGAACGCGCCCAGGCCCAAGACGGCCCTGGGCAATCTCGAAGCCACGACCGGGGCCCGCAATAAATGCAGTCTTGGGCAGGCGCACGTTATCAAAAGACACCACACCGTGACCGTAGGGCTCATCATAGGCGCCAAACACCGGCAGCATTCGCTCGATTTTGACCCCTGGGGTATCCAGCGGCACCAACACCATGGAATGACGGCGGTGCTTGTGGGCGTCCGGGTCGGTCAGTCCCATGAAGATGGCAACCTTGCAATCCGGGTGGCCGACGCCAGTGCTCCACCATTTGCGACCATTGAGAACAACCTCCTCGCCATCCACAGTGGCCGTCGCTTCCATATTAGTGGCGTCTGAAGACGCCACTCCCGGCTCGGTCATACAAAAAGCGGAGCGTACTTCACCGCTTTGCAGACGGGGCAGCCACTCGGCTTTCTGTTCTTCGGAGCCGTAATGGATCAGCACTTCCATGTTGCCAGTGTCCGGCGCATTGCAGTTGAAGATTTCCGGGGCGATAAAGCTACGGCCGGTTTCTTCAGCAATCAAGGCATAGTCGGAGTTGAGCAGGCCACACCCGTATTTCTCATCCGGAAAGAACATGTTCCACAGGCCCTGGGCTTTGGCCTTTGCTTTCAGCTCCTTGATGACGGGCAACACCACCCAGCGGTTTTCCTGCGCCATCAGTTCCTTGTGGTACTGCTCTTCAATGGGAAAAATCTCTTCCTGCATGAAGGTTTTGACGCGCTTGAGATAGTCCTGGCCCTTCTCGGAAATACTGAAATCCATTGCCATGTCCTCTTGGTTTGACCGATATGGAGCCAGTCTAGTTTTCTATTCACTATTACACGACTGAATAATTCTTATCATTTATCATAAGACTGACTTATTCGCGAAGTGGAGATGCTCATGGCACTGAATCGACTGGACCTGAACCTGCTGCATGTATTCGACACCATCTACCGGGAGGGCAGTCTGACCCGTGCCGCTCGGGCCCTCCACCTCACCCAGCCGGCGGTCAGCCATTCCCTGTCACGTCTGCGGGAGCATTTTGATGACCCGTTGTTCAGTCGTCAGGGCAACCAGATGGTGCCCACTCCGCTGGCCCGTCGTTTCCTGGAGTCCATGCGCCCGGGGCTGACCCAGATTCAAAGTGCGGTGAACCAGTTCCACGCCTTCGACCCGGCCAATCAGCGCAAAACCTACTCGCTGGCCTTGCGGGATATCCTCGAGTCGACGTTCCTGCCCAAACTGATGGGCCGGCTGGAAAGCTACCCCGAGCTGGAGATCATCAGCCAGCGGGTGCCCCGGCGGGATATGGAAACCCAGCTAGTAGCGGGCAAGTTGGATTTTGCGGTGGATGTGCTGTTGCCGGTCAGCAATCAGACGGGCCATGAACTATTGCGACACGACAGGCTGGTGGTGCTGGCGAGAAAAGGCCACCCGCTCACCAGCGGCGGCCTGACCTTGGACAAGTATCTCGAAGCCAGGCATGTACTGGTTTCTTCCCGCTCGGAGGGCCCCGGCATTGAGGACTTTGAGCTGTCGCGGTTCGGAGTGCAGCGAAACATACGCCTGAGGTGCCAGCATTACTACGCCGCCTGCAGGGTGGCTGAGGGAACCGACCTGTTGCTGACTATGCCGGAAAACTACGCACGGATCATCGCGGAACGGGCTGACATCGATATTCTGACCACACCCGCAGATCTGCCTGGTATTGATGTACACCTATACTGGCATAAGGCCTACGAACGGGAACCGGCGCTTATCTGGTTCCGGGAGCAGTTGGCCAGCATTGCGTGAAGGGCGCCGTCAGTAGGCACCCACCAGCTTCAGGAAACCAAGAAATCCGGCGGCGGTAATGCCCAGTGACGCGACAACAATCCCGAACCCCCACCAGATCGCGGCGCCATCCGACACCTCAGTGTCGTGCCCTCGCAACGTGCGATAGAACGCCCAGGGGCCAAGAACAAAGGCCCCCAACACCGCAAACACCAGCCCCACACTGACACCTGCAAATGTCCAGGTAGCCAACACCGTGGCGCGATCAGACACCTGCTCCTTGACGCCATGGCGAAGCAGGAACTGTTTGCAGAAGAACCAGATCAGGGCGAACAGGATGATGACAAACAACAATCCGCCAACGACGGTAATCAGGCGATAGAACAAAGTACATCCTCTGAATTTTGTCTAGCAGGGAAAGTAAGGCTCCGGAAGGCATTCGAATCCAGGTTTGGCAAAGAGATACCCCTGAAACAGCGTAATGCCCTGTGATCGGAGCCAGAAATATTCTTCTTTCGTTTCGACGCCTTCGGCCACAATACGCCCACCGAGCTGATCCATCATTGTGATGATGCCGGCAACAACCGCCTGCTTATTTGGCTCTTTGTGAACATCCCGGACCAGGGCCATATCAAGTTTGAGCAGATTCGGCGGACTGGCCATCAGGATATTATAGCGCGAATAACCGGCACCGAAATCGTCCAGAGCGGTGTGAAACCCCATTTCCTGATAGGTATTGATGATACCCACCAGATGATCGAGGGAAGACAGATCCTCCGTTTCAATCAGTTCAAATATGATTTTTCGGGTATCGAATTTGTAGGTTTTCGCAGCGGCCAACGTGGTCCTGATGCAATACTCGGGATTATAGACAGCATTGGGCATGAAATTGATGCTGAGCCTCGTTTTCATGCCCAGGCGCGCTGCCAGCTTTACCGCTTTCACACGGCAGATCTGGTCAAAGGAATAGCGGTTCTTTCCATTGACCTTTGAAAGCACGCTGTGGGCGCCTTCCCCACCTAGCCCCCGAACCAGAGCTTCGTAGGCATAAACACTTTCGTTCGTGACATCGACAATTGGCTGAAATGCGAAGGTCAAGGCAAAGTCCAGGCCCTCACCACAGGCGCACTGCTCGCAATGAGATTCGTCAAATAGAACGGCAGGCTTATTCACGACAACTCCCAGGCCAAGTCATCCAAGATTAAAGCTATCAATAGTATGACTGCACTATAACCACCAATCCTTAACTGGTAAAACTGCAGAGGTGTTAAATCGTGTGGAATCCCCATGGCACATGACTACACTGAATCACACAACTGACGCTACGATCACAGCAACAGGAAGGAGTATCCGGAATGGCCCAGAAAACCCGAATTGCCGTGACGCCCGGTGATGGCATCGGTCCCGAAGTGGTTGCCGAGGCGGTACACTGCCTGGAAACCCTGCGCAAACGACACGATTTGCCGATGGAGTGGACACGCTTTCCCTGGCCGTCCCATGCCTGGCACGAAGAAAACGGCGAATCCATGCCGGCTGATGCTCTGGACCAATTGAAATCCTATGACGCCATTCTCCTGGGCGCTCTGGGC
>PBRG01000063.1 GCA_002726615.1 Marinobacter sp. | reverse complement strand
GTCGAAACCAAGAATGTCATGGCTGGACGGGCTGGCGTATCGGGGCCGGCCATCGTTATCCAGCACAAGCGTGACGTTAGCCGCACCTTCGGTAATGGCCCGATAACGACCGGCACCAATCTGCGCCATGATGCGGCCACGAATCATGGTCAGCACAAACAGGAACATCAGCAGACTGATCACAACGCCGGAACCAAGAACGATGGGCGGTCGCGGATCAGACGCCAGATAGTCAAACGCCGGGGTGGAACGGGTCTGCAACAGCCAGTCACGCCCACCGTGAGTGATGGTCTGGCTCATTTCAAAGCTGAAATTCTCATCCAGGGAGCCCAGGTTTGACCCATACATCTGGGTATCCCGCAAAACCTCCCCATTGTCGTATATCTTCACATCCAGGAACGGCGAAATCAGGCCAACAATGCCATCAAGGAGGGTGTTCATCCGAAAGGCACTAAACACATAGCCAGCAAGCATCATCTGCCGCTCCACACGGCTCTCAGGCACTTCTCCCCCCTGGTAAACCGGGTAGTACATCAGGAAGCCGGCCTGATCTTCCGCCACTTCCTCCTGCACCAGCACGACTTTACCCGTCACTTTTGGTTTGGCATGGTCCCGTGCCCGCGCCATGGCGTGCCGGTGCACCGGATCACTGAAGGCATCGTAACCAAGTGCCTTGCGATTCCGCTCGGTTCCGGGCTCCAGATACACCATGGGGTAGTAATCCGGCCCGGTGCCAAGAGGCGTCACGAGGTAATTGAGGACACCGTCCTTCCTGACCGATGCGATATGATCTGCCATCTGGCGGACACCAATCCTCCGCACGTAGCCGATGCCCTGGATCCCCGGGTAATACCGGTTGATATCCACGTTATCGACATACTCCCCCCAGTCGTCCCTATCCACCTCACCGGCAACGGCAAACAGGCCTGCACTGCCCGCCAATACCTGCTCATAGTTCAGCAGGCGCTCTTCAATGGCGGTTCGCAGCTGTAGCGACTGTGTTTTGAAACGGGCTTCGGTACGGTCTTCGACCAGGCGAATGGACACTTGCCACAACAGGGCGGTGACAGCGAGAGAGGCGATCAACACTAACCAAGCGGCCCACGAATAGCGGAGCTGGAGCAGTTTCCGGAGGGGAAGTTCCTTTCTGTTCATCATTTTTGTTCAGGTCCGATCCGTGGCCAGTAATCTGATTATTTTGGCAAGTATAACAAAAGCCCCACTGGCTGTCGTTTAAACGACCTCCAGCAGGGCTCTCGATTTTGTACCGTTTTGTGACCGCCGGTCAGGGCCGGCGGATCTACTGTCAGGGCTTCATGACCAGATAAGTGGCCCGCCCCTGACGGACAACCCGCACGGATACAGCACTTTCGTTCGGCAAGGATGACACCGCTTCACGGAAATCATCCACGGAAGTGACCTTGCGGCGGTTCAGTTCGGTAATCACGTCCCGTGGACGGATACCGGCATCAAGCGCCGGCCCGCGGGCAACGTCTGTCACAAGCACACCACCAGATACCCCCAGTGACTCCTGGAGTTCAGCGGGCAGGGGCTCAACGGTCATCCCCAAGGGCGCCGATGATGGGCCATTGTTGCCTGACGCCGGGGCGGATGCCGGTTCCGCACCCTCTTCCGGCAGTTTGCCGATCTCAACGTCCAGTGTAATCTGCCGACCTTCCCTCATAACTTCCATGGTGGCCGATTCACCGACCGGCGTGCGCCCTACCATCGGTGGCAGATCCGAAGACAACGTAACGTCCTCTCCCTCGTATTTGAGCACAATATCACCGGCCTGTAATCCCGCCTTCTCGGCAGGCGAACCCGTCATCACTTCTGCAACCAGGGCGCCACGAGGACGCTTCAGGCCAAATGATTCCGCCAGATCACGATTGACTTCCTGTATCAGCACACCCAACCAGCCACGGGACACCGATCCGTTATCCCGGAGCTGCCGGAACACATTCATGGCATCGTCAATGGGAATGGCGAAGGACACCCCCATAAATCCCCCCGAGCGGGTGTAGATCTGGGAGTTAATACCCACAACCTCGCCATCCAGGTTAAACAGCGGCCCGCCGGAATTACCCGGGTTGATAGCAACGTCGGTCTGGATAAACGGAACGTAGTTTTCCGATGGCAATGAACGGCCCAGGGCACTGACAATGCCAGCGGTTACGGTGTAATCAAAACCAAAGGGCGAGCCGATGGCCAGAACCCACTCCCCTACTTTCAAGTCATTGGAGCGCCCGATCCGCACCACGGGCAAGTCGTCGCCGCCCTCAATCTTGAGGACCGCCATGTCCGAACGTGGGTCGGTGCCAATCAGCTTGGCGGGCAATTCACGACGATCATTCAGGCGCACAATGATCTCGTCGGCCCCTTCCACCACATGGTTGTTGGTCAACACGTAGCCATCGCTGGAAACGATAAACCCGGACCCCATGGACTGACGCGGCGCTGATCCACCAGGGCTGCCGCCAAACGGTGACTGAGGACCGCGGAAGAAATCCTGGAAAAACTCCGGCAACTGCTCCAGCTGTCGATCGTTAAAAGGGAGGCCGTTTGAGCGGCCACGATTGGCTGACTTGGGTTCCGTCGTCGTGCTGATGTTAACCACAGCATTCGAGTTTTCTTCGACCAGTTCGGTAAAGTCAGGGAGGCTCCGGGCCGAGACAGACTGGGCCAGCGACAATGGAACAAGAAGACACAAGAGATACCAGACGAACACGATGGAACCCTGGCGCTGAGGCCGGCGCAGCATGTCTTGATCGTTCTTTACTTCAGGCATTAAAGACCCCCTGTTCAACGGACGTTGTATACTCAATGTGCGGTCAAAGCCGATAATTTCAACAGAGCCTGTTGGAACATCATTCCGGGGAAGCGACTACCCCCTGCCTCACTTCCACCAGCGTCGGTTCCCAGGTTCCCGTTTTACGTGACTGCCCCTGGCGAGCGGCCAGCAAGCCCAGAGCAAGCCCCGCAGCAGCGCCCATCATGGCGACGGCCTCACTGGCTGCGTGGCCGACCGACAACTGGTGCCCCAACACAGCCCCGACCACCATCGACACCAATGGCAGGGCATAAACCAGCAGGGAAGCACCAAGTAGCGCAGACTCATCAATGGCCACCGTCACCTCATCACCCACCCTGGCGCCAAGGCTGTTGTCCACCAGAACCTGATTGGCCCTGCCGCCTGAGACACCGGCCAGTGCGCGCTGACCACAACCATGGCGAGCGGAACAACTTTCGCAGGCACTTGTGCGAATAGTCTGTACCCACACCCTGTCGCCGGCAACACCAACTACCCTGCCAGTTTCAGTAATCATTTCTGACCTCCACCAAACGCCAGGGTATCGTCAACCTTCACCGACTCGGCCACTTTACGGGCTGTCGTCGGCGGAATCTCCCCGACGACGGTCACGAAAAAGGCAACGTCATCGACGTTGATCTGTTTCATATACACCGTCGTGGCACCAATTCGCGAAGCGCCTGTGGGCATCGCCATCTTCCGTGCTGGCTCCACAAACACCGAAAAGGCCGCCAGCCCGTCCGAGAACGCCACGGCTTGCCCTTTACCCGACCGTGGTGAAGCAGCGGGAACAAAGCCATCCGGGCGCCACTCGAGCGTCCAGCCATCCATCCGTGCCGCGGGAGACGACGCCTGTTCCGGTTTCAGGTCCCGCTTGATGGCCTCTCCCTCCGTTCGTACGATAAATTCGCTATCCGGGAGAGAGTCCGTTATTTCAAGGCTGGTGAACTGAAAATGCTCAAGCACCTCACCACCGACGGAACGCACATGACTTTTCACCAATAGACCGGTGGATTTTTCCAGCCACAACTGATGACTGTATCGAAGATCATCCCTCGCCCTGAGTCCGAGCTTGACCACATCGTAGCCAGCAATACGATCATCTCCCACCAGCTCCGGCTGATACCATTGACTGACCGGCATCAACTGGTGGGAAAACGCCTCAGCAAACGGGCCCGACGGAATGACCTGGTCCAACTGGATGCGCCCATGGTCAGGAAGCACACAGATGACCCGCATCCCTTTTCGAACGATCTCTCCACTGGCTCCGTCCTGCAGAACCAACCGCTCTTCCACCACGCCATCCCGATACCGGTGCGCAATCTGCATAGAACTGACCTGATCGCCCCGGGCATACACAAAGACGCCGCGATAGGACGTCATATTCAGGGAGGGACCAAGGCGGTCGAGCCAATATTCGGCGCGCTCCTCATTGTTCCCGGCATTCTCCGTAGCATTGGCAGACACCTGCCACATCAACCCGGCGAAAAACGCCAACATGACCATCCAATGCCCGATTGCACCGGGGAATCGACTCCGGATTGCCGTTACAATTCTGCCCATCAGCCGTTTAACTCCAGCCAGTATCCCAAGAACATGAAGCGTCAATACTCTGGCCCGGACGCGCTAACGACCCGCGCATAACCAACCGAGCCCCGGCCGGCTCCTACACTGTTATGTTGGGCGTGCTCAAGAAGGTAGCGGCTGAGGTGCTCCCACTGCTCCTCATCCAGACCTTGCAATGCCACCTCCGGGACCGGCTCGGCAGCCGCCCCCCTCGGATCCTGTTCTTCCGCAACGCCCGCAGCTGCAATCGCTCCATCGTCTTCGGCGGACTCCCAACCAGCACCGGCGCCAAAACCAATCACCGCTGCCAGAGTGACCATGGCAACCGCTGGCCAATGCCAGCTTTTGTCCCGGCGGGGCATCGATCCGACTGTCGCAGCAGGCGATACCGCACCGCTGCCATCCAGAGCATCCCTGACCCCGGCACTGACATCCACAGCCTCCGGTGCCACACCGCCCTGATGCATCAGATCCCGCACCTGCTGCCAACGTTGCCACTGCGAACGAACCTGATCCTGCTCAGCATGCGACAGCAGTCTGCGGACCGACAATTCATCTGCCTCGTCATCCATCATTGCAGACAGCGTTTCTTTGAGACGATCATCCATAGGATGCAACCTCATTACGTCCGGGAATCATTTAATAAGGGGCCCAGGTGGCGATCGACCGCATCCCGTGCCCTGAATATTCGTGACCTTACCGTGCCGATGGGGCACTCAAGAATACCGGCGATGTCTTCGTAGCTCAGCCCATCGTACTCCCTGAGCAAAAACGCAGATCGGAGCTCCTCCGGCAGGTTTGATATCGCCTCTCTGAGCGCGTTTTGCAACTGGTCCCGTTGCAGCAGCTTCTCCGGAGACGCATTGTCCCTGAGCCTAGAGCCATCGTCATAGTTCTCGGCTTCACCCGCATCGGCACTGCCCTGCGGACGACGCCCCCGGGACTCCAGGAAATTCTTGGCCGTGTTCACGGCGATCCGGTACAACCAGGTGTAGAACGCGCTGTCTCCCCGAAAACGGTCAATCGCCCGGTACGCCTTGACGAAGGTTTCCTGGGTAAGGTCCATCACCTCCTGGCTGTCGTAGACATAACGACTGATAATCGACGCAACCCGGGACTGATATTTGACGACCAGAAGATCAAAGGCGGGCCGGTCACCATGACGGACCTTTCTTACCAGTTGAAGGTCTGTCTGGCTCTCGCTGTTTTCTTCCTTGTGTCTTTCTGTATCCGCATTCATGGACGGGGTGCCGGGGTTGCCATAGCGTTCGACCATCTGGCCCACTTGTCTGCTATTCAATGGAATCATGCTGCTGTCCGGCATCCGATGAGTCTACAATGCTCCCACTTACTTGGGAGCACCCCGTCAGGCCAAATAGACAGCGAGCGCAAAGTTTAGTTCAATACACATCCACATTATGGCCCGCGATTACAACCCGATGCCACAGTCCTACGAATTCGATGTCCTGATTGTCGGCAGCGGTGCTGCCGGCCTCACTGTTGCCCTGAATTTGCCCGAGCACTTGCGGATTGCCGTCATCAGCAAGGCAGATATCAGCAGCGGTGCAACGCTCTGGGCCCAGGGCGGCATTGCAGCCGTGCTGGATGACGAAGACTCCCTTGAGAACCACGTTAGCGACACTCTCAACGCAGGGGGCGGTCTCTGCCACGAGGATGCCGTCCGGTTTACAGTCGAGCATGGCCGCGAGAGTATCAACTGGCTAATTGACAGCGGTGTTACCTTTACCCGCGATGACCAGTCCCAGTACCACCTGACACGGGAGGGCGGGCATAGCCACCGTCGTATTATCCACGCGGCGGACGCCACCGGCCACGCCGTTTCCACCACCCTGACGTCCCAGGCGCAGGCGCGACCCAACATTACCCTGATGTCCCGTCGGGTTGCCGTGGACCTGATCACCAATCGCAAGCTGGCGTTGCCCGGAAACGCGTGTGTAGGCGCCTACATACTGAACCTGGAAGACAACCATGTCGAACTGTTCCGGGCCCGCTTCACCATCCTCGCCACTGGCGGCGCCAGCAAGGCGTATCGCTATACCACCAATCCGGATGGAGCCTCTGGCGACGGTATTGCCATGGCCTGGCGCGCCGGCTGCCGTGTCGGCAACATGGAGTTCAACCAGTTCCACCCCACGTGCCTGTACCACCCACATGCCAAGTCGTTCCTGATTACCGAGGCGGTGAGGGGCGAAGGCGGTGTGCTGAAACTTCCGGACGGCTCCCGCTTTATGGATCGCTTCGATGAGCGGGGCGAACTGGCCCCTCGGGATATCGTCGCCCGCGCCATCGACCACGAAATGAAACGGCTGGGCGCGGATCACCTGTACCTCGATATCAGCCATAAACCGGCCGAGTTCATCAAACAGCATTTTCCAACCATTCGCGAAAAATGCCTGACGTTCGGGATCGATATCACCAAAGAGCCGATCCCGGTGGTACCTGCCGCACACTACACCTGTGGAGGAATACTCAGTGACGAGCGCGCCCGCACCGACATCAACCAGCTCTATGTTGTCGGCGAGGCGGCCTTTACCGGTCTTCATGGCGCCAATCGCATGGCCAGTAACTCCCTGCTTGAATGCCTGGTCTACGGCCGTGCCGCCGCTGCGGATATAGCACGGCGGGAATCGGACATTCCTGCACCGCCACAAGCACCGGACTGGGACGAAAGCCAGGTAAGGGATTCCGACGAAGACGTGGTAATCTCCCACAACTGGGACGAATTGCGGCATTTCATGTGGGACTATGTTGGCATCGTTCGTACCACCAAACGCCTGCAGAGAGCCAAGCACCGGATTGATCTGCTGGAGCGGGAAATTGGCGAGTTCTACAGCAACTACCGGGTCTCGAACGACCTGCTTGAACTGCGCAACCTGGTGACTGTGGCGGACCTGATTATCTGTTCCGCACTGCAGCGACGGGAAAGTCGCGGCCTGCACTACACACTGGATTTCCCCGGACTACTCCATGAGGCAAGGGATACCGTGCTGGTTCCCACCACTTACCGACGGTCGTCGCCCTGAAGGGAATGGCTCGCTCCACTCCAATGCCTACTGATTAACAGAGAGAATCAATGTCTGACAACACCGAATTCAATCGCCTCTACTGGCACAGCCGCCGCGGCATGCTTGAACTGGACGTTTTGTTGATACCGTTCCTTGAAAATGCCTATCGAGACCTTCCCGCCGAGGACCAGGCACGGTATCAGAAATTGATCAATTGCGAGGATACCGATATGTTCGAGTGGTTCATGCAACGCAGCCGCCCGGAAGACCCCGACCTGCAACGCATTGTTGACCTCATACTGAAACGTGTCCAGCCGGATTGAACTGACACTTATCCCATCCCACGCCGTCGGGTTATTGTGCGCCCTGCCCTGGATGGCGCTGACTCTGTTCGTAGCCGCCGTGGCCAGTGAGTTCGGCTCCCTCATTATGGTGCTGGTTATCCCCTCACTCGTGGGCGCGGTTTTCCAGTACCGTAGAACCGGCTTACTGCTCGGTCCGGCAGCCGTAACCGGACTACGGGTTGAGGGCGGGCAATTATACGTGGGCCTTGGCTCAGGCCAGACCCATGTTGTTCTGGTTGAGAGTGAAAGTCGTTTGGGTGCTCACTTTGCGATCTTGAAACTGCGGCATTCCGGCACCACATCGAATACATATCCTGTTGTCCTGGTTGCCGTTACGCCTCGGTTTCGCAACATCCCTTCCGACGCATTCCGCCGTTTTCGGGTCTGGCTTCGTCTGGGCCCGACCTCTGGCAGCAAGGCATCTGGTCGCCAAACGCAGGAAATCCACTGACTCTGGAGTGTTTCATGTCAGACATCGAAAGTTCGTTGGCCAACCATCCGCTTCCCCAACCCCGCTGCGTTTCCATCTCTGACCGTGTCATGGTTCGAATAGCCGGGCCAGGCACTGACAAGTTCCTGCAGGGGCAGTTCAGCCAGCAGATTGACGATGTCACCCAGAGTCATTCGCCAAGAGCGGCAGCCTGTACACCCAAGGGGCGCGCCTATTGCCTGACCCGATTAGTAAGAGATGGGGATGACGTATTGATGGAGCTGCCAGCGGCACTCTCCGAGGGTACGGTGACGCATTTACGCAAGTACCTGATGCTATTCCGTGGCACGTCGATGGAGATAGAGCCGGACGCGCGAATCGTCGGGCTGCTGGGCGAAGCAGCGGCGGAAAAGCTGTTGCCTGGAAACACCGGGGCACTCGCGGCCGCTGGAGACTCCGTGAAAATCAACGGAGGCCGACTGATACGCACAATGGACACAGCGGAAGGCATGGCCCGCTATGAACTCTGGCAAACAGGTGATCTGGACACGTCGCTGCAACAGGCTCTGGAGGACATTCCTGCAGCCCCCCTCGCCGATTGGCAGGCTTCCGAAATCGCCGCCGGCGTAGCCTCGCTAACGACCGCCACCACGGAGAGCTTCGTGCCGCAAATGCTGAATTGGCAGCATGTTGGAGGCATTCACTTCAAGAAAGGCTGCTACACCGGGCAAGAGGTGATCGCCCGCATGCACTTCCTGGGGCAACTCAAGAAAAGCCTTTTCCGGTATACCTGCGGCGACGCCGGCACCCTTCCCGCTCCCGGTGAGGCGCTACTGGACGGAGATCGGTCAGTGGGAAATGTCGTGAATTCTGTTCGCTTCTCCGACGGACACTCGGAGATTCTGGCCGTTGTGCGCCACGATGCGGCGGAGAACTCATTGGTACCAGAGAACACCCCAGGCGCGGTTCTGTCACTGCGCCCCTTGCCGTATTTCGTTCCGGAGCGTGAAAAAACCGACACGCCTGATACATAAGTTGACAGGAAGAGTCCCGATAATTTGCTATAAAGTACGTCATATACATGAACATGTTAGCCTTCCGGACCTTCTACCGGCCAGGTGACACTTAACAGGCGGATTCAAACTGACTATGTCCAACATTGTAGAAACCATAAAAACCGACCTGACCGACGCTATTGAAAACGACAAACTGGTACTTCCGACGCTTCCGGAAGTTGCGCTCCAGGTACGCGACATCGCAGAGAACGAGGATTCGGCCATTATTGATCTGGTGAAGGTCATCAGCAATGACACGGCCCTGTCAGCCCGCATCATCCGAGTCTGCAACAGCCCACTATTTCGCGGCAGCCGGGCGATTGAGAATTTGAATATGGCGGTCAGTCGCCTGGGTATGGCTTATACCAGCAACCTGGCGATGGGCCTTGCCATGGAGCAGATGTTCCAGGCCACGTCGGACATGATCGACAAGCGCCTGCGTGCCACCTGGCAGAAGAGCACTGAGGTGGCAGGGGTGTGCCACGTACTGGCACAGCACTACACCGATCTCAAGGCAGACCAGGCTACTCTGGCCGGGCTGGTACATCTGATCGGGGTGTTGCCGATTCTGCGTTATGTGGAAGACCGGGATATCCAGATCAGCAGCATCATGTTGGATAATGTGATCGATGAGCTTCATCCGCGTATCGGGGCTATGATTCTGCAGAAGTGGGATTTCCCGAAGGAGCTTCAGAATGTGCCCCTGGAATACGCAAACTTGCATCGTGAGGTGCCGGCGGCGGATTATGCGGATTTGGTGATGATTGCCAATCTGCAGTTGATTGCCGGGACGGATCATCCCTGGACGGAAGTGGACTGGAAGACGGTTTCGGCGTTCGATCGTCTTGGGCTGGATCCGGAGGTGGATATGAGCGAGGAAGAGGACCTGAACGCGCAGATGGAAGCTGCTATGGCTCTTTTGCAGTAATTCCTAGGGGGCTGGCCAGGGGGCTGGGATATTTTTTCTTTGGAAAAGAACTCGCTGCGCTCAGACACCTTTTCCTGGCAGAAAAAATATCCCAGCCCCCTGTCCGTTCCTAGCTATTGCGGGCCGCCCTTTGCGTTCCGCGCTATTCCTTCGACTGACTTTTCCCGTATTTTTCCAATAACTCCGATTTGTTTGGCAAAGACCAATCAACAGTCGGCAGCCCTTTCTGCTGTAACCACTCGTTCGCCCGGGAAAAATGCTTGCAACC
>PBRG01000062.1 GCA_002726615.1 Marinobacter sp. | reverse complement strand
GTTTTGGAAGGCCGTCTCTAAAGCGCCCATGCGCCCAAGTTAAAAAAAGAAAGCGCTATGGTAACAGATTCGAACAATCGCGGGAGAGGCCAAAACAAAGGAGAAAAGCGCGAAAGGCGCCTCGGGAGCCCCGATGGTGCCTTGCCTGCGGGGGTGCTCACTGCTAAAGTTGCCGCATCATTTTGCGACTGCAACTCTCAGGTTGAAACTACACGAATGTTGATCAAAAGACTCCGAGGTTTATTTTCCAGCGACCTGTCCATCGACCTGGGCACCGCCAACACTCTTATATACGTGCGCGAACGCGGTATCGTACTCAACGAGCCCTCCGTTGTAGCCATCCGCACCTCTGGCTCACAGAAAATGGTCGCAGCCGTCGGCGCCGAGGCCAAACGCATGCTTGGTCGCACACCGGGAAACATCACCGCCATCCGCCCGATGAAAGACGGTGTGATCGCAGATTTCGTGGTTACCGAGAAAATGCTCCAGCACTTCATCCACAAAGTGCACGAGAACAGCTTTATCACCCCAAGCCCCCGCGTATTGGTTTGCGTTCCCAGCAAGTCCACCCAGGTAGAGCGCAAGGCCATCCGTGAATCCGCTCTCGGCGCAGGTGCAAGGGAAGTGTTCCTGATTGAAGAGCCGATGGCGGCCGCCATCGGCGCTGGCCTGCCGGTGGAGGAAGCCAGCGGTTCCATGATTGTGGACATTGGCGGTGGCACCACCGAAATCGCCATCATCTCCCTGAACGGCATCGTGTACGCCGAGTCGGTTCGTACCGGGGGCGACAAGTTCGACGAAGCCATCGTTACCTACGTTCGCCGCAACTACGGCAGCCTGATCGGTGACTCCACTGCGGAGCGCATCAAGCATGAAATCGGTTGCGCGTACGAGGGCCTGGATATCCGTGAAATCGACGTTCGCGGCCGCAACCTGGCCGAAGGCGTGCCCCGGGCCTTTACCCTGAACAGTGAGGAAATCCTCGACGCCCTCCAGGAATCCCTGGCGCAGATCGTCCAGACCGTGAAAAGTGCCCTGGAGCAGTCGCCGCCGGAGCTGGCGTCTGATATCGCAGAACGGGGCATTGTGCTTACTGGTGGTGGTGCGTTGCTGCGCGGTTTGGATAAGCTGATCAGCGAGGAAACCGGCTTGCCGGTGATTATCGCGGAAGACCCGCTGACCTGTGTCGCCCGTGGTGGCGGCAAGGCGCTGGAAGTGATTGACCGTGGCGGAATCGGAATGTTCTCCCAGGAGGGCTGACCTTGACTCCGGCTTTACGCCCCGACATTGCCTTTACCCGGCCGCCGCTCGTGAATGATCACGGCGGCGGTTGTCGTATGGACGCCTGCATGGAGTGCGGGAGGGTGAGCTATTAAAACCATCTTCGTCCAAGGCCCCGTTCCCGGTTTCAGGCTGCTACTCGTTATTGTGCTCTCAGCGATACTGATCGTGGCGGATGTCCGCTTCGATCAGGTGACGCCAGTACGCAGCGCCATTGGCACAGGCCTCGCCCCGGTTCACTGGCTTGGCAATGCGCCCTCCGAATTCGGTGACTGGGTCGCAAGCCTTTTTACCACCCGTGAAGACCTCCAGGAAGAGAACGAAGCGCTGCAGGCGCGCTTGCTGATACTGGAACGCCGGGCGCTCAAATACGCCGCTCTGGCATCGGAAAATAACGAACTGCGCAAACTGATGAACTCCTCAGAGGTTCTTGATGACCGGGTGATTGTTGGCGAAATAGTGGCTGTTTCACCGGACCCGTTCTCCCACGAAGTGGTCATCAATAAGGGCAGTCGTGACGGTGTCGTGGTCGGACAGGCCATCCTCGATGCCAATGGCCTGATGGGGCAGGTCCAGCAAGCCAGCAGTTTTACCTCACGGGTTCTATTGGTGTCAGACAGCAGTCATGCGGTGCCTGTGGAGGTGGTTCGCAACGGCTTGCGGGCTATCCTGCTCGGAAACGGGGACACCAGTGCGCTTGAATTGGTGCATGTGCCGGATACCGCGGATATTCGCGAAGGGGATCTGTTGGTCAGCTCCGGGCTTGGGGGACGCTTTCCCAAGGGCTACCCGGTAGCGGAAGTGGGCCAGATAACCAAGGAGCCGGGCGAACCGTTTGTGAAAATCCATGCTACGCCAATGGCAGAACTGAATCGGAGTCGCCTGGTGCTGGTTGTGTTTTCACCGGAACAGGACACCACGGGTGACGCTGGAAGCTCGCCCGAAGGCCCTAACGCTGGATCATCGGCACAGGATGGGGTGCGCTAATGCTGTCGGTGATCAGTTATCCCGTTTTTGCTCTGAGCGTTGTGTTTGCCCTGGTGCTCAGCAGTTCGCTGTTTCCGGTAGGCTGGTTTGAGTACCGGCCGGAATGGCTGGGCCTGATTGTGTTCTACTGGACATTCCGGGCGCCGGCCCAGTTCGGTATCCTGTTGGCCTGGTGTCTCGGACTGTTGTTGGATGTCCTGGAAGCCACGCCATTGGGCGTGAATGCCCTGGCCATGGGGGTCATCGCGTTCCTGGTGCTGACCATTCACCAGCGGCTGCGCATGTACCCTTTGCCGCAGCAGTGCCTGATGGTGTTCCTGTTGCTGGGTATCAACCAGATGCTGGTGCATTTTATCCAGCAGACCCTGGGAGCTGACAATTCGGGCTTCAGCTACCTGTGGCCGGCACTGACCAGTGCCGTGGTCTGGCCGGTGTTGTGTGTGTTGCTGGATAACCTGAATCGCAAGCTTGGCTAGGATTGGAGGGCGCTATGCAGTCTGTTGTTCTTGCCTCAGCTTCTCCTCGAAGAGCCGAACTGTTAAGGCAGATCGGTCTGTCGTTCCTGGTTCAACCGGCGGATATTGACGAAACGCCGGAGAGCAATGAATCAGCAGAACATTATGTGGAACGCCTTGCCCGGGAAAAGGCTCTGGCGGGAAGCGCTTTCAAGCCTGGCAGCCTGGTGATTGGTTCGGACACTTCAGTCGTGCTGGGTGGCCGGATTCTGGGCAAGCCGACCACTGCCGGCGATGCGATCGTTATGTTACAGGTGCTTTCGGGAACCACCCATCAGGTCATGACCGGTGTTGCTGTGGTTCACGAGGGCGTTTGTGAGTCGCGTCTGGTGGTGGCGGATGTTCGTTTCCGCGAACTGCTGACGGCAGAAATCGAAGCCTATGTGGCAACTGGCGAGCCCATGGACAAAGCGGGCGGCTATGGCATTCAGGGGCGAGGTGGTATTTTTGTAGAGGAACTCCGAGGCAGTTACAGCGCCGTAGTGGGACTGCCCCTGCAGGAAACCGCAGCATTACTGGCCGGTGCCGGATACCC
Source organism: Marinobacter sp. (assembly GCA_002726615.1). GTDB lineage: Bacteria > Pseudomonadota > Gammaproteobacteria > Pseudomonadales > Oleiphilaceae > Marinobacter. The sequence continues at coordinate 27,759 of PBRG01000062.1, read as the reverse complement.
GGTATGGGAAACCTGGAACAGCAGGCAGGAGAGCCGCAATGAGTGAAGAAATACTGATCAATGTGACCCCGGTGGAAACCCGGGTGGCGCTCGTGGAGAACGGTATGCTCCAGGAGGCCTACATTGAGCGCACCAGCCGCAAGGGCATCGTGGGCAACATATATAAGGGCAAGGTGGTTCGCGTATTGCCCGGCATGGAAGCGGCATTTGTTGATATCGGTCTGGAGCGTGCGGCGTTTATTCATGCCTCCGATGTCGTTATTAGTCAGCAGCCAGCCAACGAAGCCCCCGAGACGCCGAAAACCGTGCCTGATATCCGCACCCTGCTCCGCGAAGGGCAGTCTCTTGTGGTCCAGGTCACCAAGGACCCCATTGGAACCAAGGGGGCGCGACTGACCACCCAGCTATCCATCCCGTCACGCTATCTGGTATTCATGCCTGGCGTCAGCCATGTTGGTATTTCCCAGCGAATTGAAGATGAGGCTGAACGTTCTCGGTTGAAGTCACTGGTGGAAGAGGGGGCTGCCGCCGAACCGGACATTTCCGGCGGCTACATTATTCGCACCGCTGCAGAGGCTGCCTCGGAAGAAGACCTGATTGGTGATATGACCTACCTGCACCGTCTGAACCAGGCCATTGAGGAGCGCATTACCCGAAGCCAGGCGCCCTCGGTGGTGTATCAGGATCTTCCCCTGTTTATCCGCACCATTCGCGACCTGATTCGCCCACAGACCGAGAAGGTGCGTATCGATAGCCGGGAAAGCCACCAGCGGGTGATGGAATTTGTCGAAGAATTCGTGACCGAGTTTTCCGATAAGGTTGAGTACTACCCGGGCGAGCGTCCCATTTTTGACCTGTATTCCGTTGAGGATGAAATTCAGAAAGCTCTCAGCCGCAAGGTTCAGCTCAAATCCGGTGGTTACGTGATCATCGACCAGACCGAAGCGATGACCACGATCGATATCAATACGGGCGCGTTTGTGGGGCACCGTAACCTGGAAGAAACTATTTTCAAGACCAACCTCGAGGCAGCCCGTGCCATCAGTCGCCAGCTCAGGTTGCGGAATCTCGGTGGTATTATCATCATCGATTTCATCGATATGGAGGATTCCGAGCACCAGCGCCAGGTCCACCGAATGCTGGAGAAAATGCTGGAGCGGGATCACGCCAAAACCAAGATTACCGGGGTTTCCGAGCTGGGACTGGTGGAGATGACCCGCAAGCGCACCACCGAGAGCCTCGGTCAGATTCTGTGTGAACCGTGTCCAATCTGTGATGGTCGCGGCTTCCTGAAGACCAGCGAAACCGTCTGTTATGAAGTGTTCCGTGAAATCCTCAGGGTCAATCGTGCCTACGATGCGGAAAGCTATCTGGTGATGGCGTCCCAGAGCGTGGTGGATCGGCTGCTGGATGAAGAGTCCGACAACGTCGCCGACCTTGAGACGTTTATCAGCAAAACCATCCGTTTTCAGGTTGAGCCATTCTACAGTCAGGAGCAGTATGATGTGGTACTGCTGTAACGCTCGCCCGGCAGGCATTGGTTAGGCTGGGCGATTACCCCTGATGGCATCCAGTGTGGCTGATAAAACTCTGAAACATCTGTTGCTTCGAATGGCCTCGGGCGCCGCGAGTCTGATCTGGTGGCTGTTGCTGGCGGTTGTCGTTCTGCTTGCGCTCTATGCCGGAATAGGGCGCCAGGTTACACAGAATATCAACGAGTATCGCTCTTCGATTGAGCAGCGGTTGTCGTCGGAGCTTGGTCAGCCGGTCAGTATTGGCGCTCTCTCCTCCAGTTGGAACTGGCTGGACCCAACCATTGTCGCCCGCGATATTGTGGTCGTTTCCGAAAACGACCGTAGTGACGTTGCCGGTTCATTGAAGAGCGTCCGCATTGGCCTCGACTTTCTCGCCTCGCTCATGCGCCTGCGCGTTGTGTTCGCTGATTTTGACGCCGATGGGTTGGAACTGACGATCAACCAGACTCCAAGGGGGGCGGTGACCATCGAAGGTGTCGATATTCCCGATCCGGTGGCAAACGACCTGGAGCTCTGGCTGGATATCGCCGGCAAATGGCTGTCCGATCCTTCCGTCAAAATTACACGTCTGGACCTTGGTGTTCGCGACGCCAATGGCACCTTGCGGCATGTAGAGGTGCCCCAACTGGACCTGATCTATCGACGCGGGCTGTTCCACGCATCCGGTCGTGCCATGCGGCCAGGAACGACCGAACAACTGGCCAGTTTCGGGCTGGTCGGCCGGCACTTCTTTCGTGGTGACTTCACTGGTCAGATATATGCCGACATCAACTCCGGCCGGTTGTTTGATGGACTCGCAGAGGAGTACGCCTGGCGGAATATACGGGCAGAAGGGTTTGATCTCGGAGGCCAGGTCTGGATGACGTTTCGGGATGGCCGCATTGAGCGGGTCAGCGGTAACCTGGAAACACCGTATCTGCAGCTTGGTGTCGGTCGCCAATCCCTGGCCCCGCTTGAAGATATCAGGGCGACATTTGGTTGGCGCAGACACGATTCGTTGGCTGAGCATGAGCCGGAAACAACGGCTAAACCCTGGTACACCACCGGTGAGTTTCACCTAAAGGAACTTACGTGGGAGTGGAACGGCCATCGGGTTTCTCCGTTCAGTCTCCGGTTCAGCCATCGCGACGGTGGCCGAAGACTGATCGCTGATGCGCTTCCACTACAACCGCTCCGGCGTTTGGTTGTCGGAATGAACCTGTTGCCGGACAGGGCTGAAAGAGCCCTGGAGAATTATCGTCCCACTGGCCGCCTGGACCGGATGATGCTTAAACTGCCCACGGACGATAGCCGTGGCTTTGAGCTGACGGCCGCGTTGAACAATGTTGGTGTCAGAGCTCATGATGGCGCGCCGGGTGCGTCTGGTCTTGATGGTACCCTGTTTGTTGACCGGAACGGCGGGTTCGTGAGGGTGAACAACGATGAGCTGTCGCTCGGTTTCCCGGACCTGTTTCGGGGAGGCTGGAACCTCCGTGACGTCAGGGCCGGCGTGGCCTGGCGCTTTGAGGGGGGGGTAACCCGCGTATACGCGGATGATATCCGTATGGTTTATGGTTCCAATACCCGGTTGACGGGTGCGTTTGACCTGCGGATCGATCAGGGTGGGGAGGACAATCTGGGGCTGAAGGTCGGTGTGCGCGATGGCACCGCCGATATGCTTGCCGACTTCGTGCCAGTGAAAGTTGTCGACCCTGAGCTCTACCAATGGCTGACAACGGCAATTACCAAGGCCGATATTTCCAGCGGTGAGTTTTACGGTCATGGCCAGATTGATCGTGACGCCCCGGAAAACTCCTTCTCGTCCTCAATGGTTTACCGTTTCGAAGAAGCCAGTATCCGCTATGACGAGCGCTGGCCCGAGGTTGCGGGTGCCAGTGGCGAAGTCTTTATTCAGGATGGTCGCACCCGGGTCGACATCCGCTCTGGACGAACGGGAGGGCTGGAGCTGGAGCCCGGCGAGGTGCGGGTTGTCCCGGAGGGCGAGGACATTCAGCTGTATGTCGATGCGTCAGCCCCGGTTCCCGGATCGGCGTTGGCTTACTGGATGGACAACAGCCCCCTGGGTGAGTTGGCGGGAGAAGCAGGACGAAGTATCACCCTGGATGGCGATTTTCACCTGGATCTGGGGCTTGGTTTGCCTCTGGTATCCGACGCGTCGCCCACCATCAGCGCCAGCGTCAGAGCCAATTCTGGCACTCTGACTTATCATGAGGCCGACCTGCAGTGGACCCAGTTGAACGGGAACTTGAGGTTCAGCAGCGATGAGGGGTTTTCCGAGAACCCCCTGCAAGCCCATTTTATGGGCTCTCCGGTCTCGGTGCTGATGCGGCGGGGTGATAACGGTCAATCGCTCACTATCCGTCAGTATGGCCGCCTGGACATTCGCCAGCTTCTGGATCAAACCGAATTGCCGAATGGCATGAACATGGGGCTCAGTGGCGACATTGGCTATCAGGCAACACTGGAGGTTTCATCGGACACGGCTTCCGCCGTTACGCTGTATTCGGACCTGGTCGGGCTTTCGGTCGACTGGCCAGCTCCGCTGGCGAAAGACATCGATGATGAAACGCCCCTGAAGGTAACGGTCTCGCCCCGGCAAGAGTCCGGTGTCGATCTGTCAGTCGACTGGCAGGACCGTGCTGACCTGAATATGACCTGGCAGGCAGGGATGGTAGACATTGCCCTGAACGAATTGGTTCTGGGCGACCGCCAACTGACCAATATGACGGTGTCCGCACGGCAGAGTGACAGTGAGTGGCTGGTCACAGCCGATTCGGAATGGGCCTCGGGGCGTGTCGTCTGGCCCCGGGACGACCGACCGGTCAGTGTTGATCTGGAGCGCCTGACGCTCTATCGAAGCGATAGTGAGGCAGACAAGGGGCAGGAGTCAGAGCCACAGGCACGGGCGTTTCGTGATTTGGAGATCAGCAACTGGCCGGACGTGGATGTCCGTATTGCCGCTCTCAACATGGATGGTGAAAACGCCGGTAGCTGGTCGTTTCAACTGAGGCCCGACGATGTACAACTGCGAGTACGGGACATTGTTGGCACTCTCAAATCCCTGACCCTGAAGGGAGAGCTGGACTGGAGCATTGCGACCGGGCGTGAGATCACCCGTTTTACCGGCGATATCAACGGTAACTCGCTGGCAGACCTGGGCACGTTGGTTGGCGCTGAGATTCCTTTCCGCAGCAAGAATACAGCAGTCAAGCTTGATATCGACTGGCCAGGCCGGCCCGATCAGTTCGATGTCTCTGGCCTTAGTGGCTCGATCAGTGTGCGTTTTGACGACGGTGTCATCCTCGAGGGCAACAATACGGCTCAGCTGTTCCGGGTGTTCAATCTTCTCAATGCCGATACGCTCTGGCGTCGTCTGAAGCTCGATTTTTCCGATCTGTACGAAGCTGGCGTCGCCTTCGATGCCATCTCCGGCAAGGCCAGCATGATCAATGGCTTACTGACGTTGGATCCGGAGTTGCAAGTGGTGGGACCGTCCGGCGCTTTCAAGCTTACAGGCACTTCCAACATGGTTGAGGAAACCCTCGACATGAGAATGGTGGTGGTGTTGCCGCTGACTCAGAACCTGCCATTGGCCGCCTTGTTGATGGGGGCAGGCGCTCCGATTGGCGGTGCGTTGTTTGTACTCGACAAAGTGTTGGGGGACCCATTGAGCAAACTCACCAGTGCAACCTATAGTGTAAGTGGAAACTGGGACGAACCAGACGTTCGACTGAGGCGGGTATTCGATACCGGTAATTGATGGTTTTGGCAGGAGGGCCACGATGTCAACGCAAAGAGACAACCCCGTCAAATGGCAGGCAAGTCGGGTCGCGGCGGTACAGATGGTCAGTACCCATGATATCGCCGCCAACCTCAACGAGGCAGCAAGGCTGCTGAAGGAGGCGGCTGACGCAGGCGCCAGTATTGCGGTACTGCCCGAGAACTTTGCGGTACTGGCCACAAAGCAGATGATTGGCTGCGGCCGACGGGAAGCAGAACCGGATAATGTGATTCGGCAATTCCTGGAGCAGCAAGCGGCCGAACTGGGTATCTGGGTGGTGGGAGGCTCTCTGCCCATTGCCGCCAGGCCGGACGGTTCCACCGTGGCCGACCGGGTTCGCGCGTGCTGTTATGTCTACGACGACCGTGGCCGTGAGGTTGCCCGCTACGACAAGATCCATCTTTTTGATGCCACCGTGGAAGATGCTCAGGGGCAGTATCGTGAGTCAGACACCTTCGAGCCGGGCGATGACGTAGTTGTGGTTGATACGCCGGCAGGGCGACTCGGCATGGCCATCTGCTACGACCTGCGCTTCCCCGAACTGTTCCGGCAACTCAGGGAGAAGGACGCCGAATGGATATCCCTACCCAGTGCCTTTACCTGGCATACCGGTGACGCCCACTGGCATGCACTGATACGTGCCCGTGCCGTTGAAAATCAGGTTTGGCTGGTGGCAGGGGCCCAGGGGGGGCAGAATAGTGAGCGTCGGCGCACCTACGGACACAGCGCGATCGTGGATCCCTGGGGCCGAATACTGTCCGAACTCGACGAGGGGCCGGGTGTCGTCGTTGGCGAGCTTGACCGCGAAACACTCAAGGATATCCGCACGCGGATGCCCGTCTGGGAGCACCGGAGACTTTAGTTTCCGGCGGCTTCCGCGTCGTCGATGCACTCCCTGAGGTAGCGAAACAGCTTTCGTGGTTGACCGGTGTTCTTTTCTTTCTGCACGTCCCGGCGAGCATTGCGCGCGAGGTTGCGCAGGTGCTGGATGTCGGCTGTCGTGCAGTAGTTCAGGAATTCTCCGATGGCCGGGTCGCCTTCCTCAATCATCCGATCACGCCAGCGCTCCGCAAGGTGGTGTCGGCGGGTGTGCTCTTCGCTTCCGGCATCAAATGCGTCGATGGCCCGAGTGAGTCCTTCCGGATCGTCTTCCTGGCGGATAATCTTGCCAATGTATTGCAGATGGCGGCGACGGGCTTCGTTCTGTCGAATGCGACGGGATTCCTCAATGGCCGCCCGTAAGGTCTCGCTGATGGGAAGGGTATTGAGCTGGTCGTTACTCAGATCGAGCATGCGCCTGCCGAGATCCTGCAACTGGTGCATTTCCCGCTTGAGTTGGGATTTGCTCGGGCCGAGGTATTCCGGGGCGTCGTCTTGGGAGTCGTTCATTTTGAGTCCGTGTTGTCGGATAACGGTTATCCGTAGAATATCGTCGCCAGACCAAGGAAGGCCATAAAGCCGACCACATCCGTGACCGTTGTCAGTATAACGCTACCGGCCAAGGCCGGATCAATGTTGCGGGACTTCAGGAACAGAGGCAGCACGGTGCCCACGAGGGCCGCGGCGATCAGGTTGATGATCAGAGCAGCGGCGATGATGGCGCCAATCATGATATCCCTGAACCAGAGGGTTGCCGCTGATGCAACCACCACAGCCCAGAGCAATCCGTTCAAGGCTCCCGCAATAAATTCGCGGTTGAGCAGCCAACCCACGTTGGCGCCGCTGATCTGTCCCACGGCCATGCCACGGATCACCAGGGTCAGGGTCTGGCTGCCGGCAATGCCGCCCATGGAAGCCACGATGGGCATCAATACTGCCAGAGCCACCACTTTCTCGATGGTTGCCTCAAACAGGCCGATCACGGCGGAGGCGGTAAAGGCCGTGAGCAGATTGATGCCTAGCCATACCGCCCGACGTCGGGTGGTCTTCAGGATGGGAGCGAAGGTGTCTTCGTCCTCATCGAGACCGGCCATGCTCATCAGCGAGTGATCGGCATCCTCACGGATTACGTCAACCACGTCATCGATGGTGATTCGGCCCAAGAGTCGGCCTTCCTCACTGACCACGGGTGCTGAGATCAAGTCGTAACGTTCGAACAGGGTCGCCACCTTGGTGTCGGACAGCGTGACCGGTATCGCTTCAATGTCCGTGTCCATCACTTCCCGCACCGTTGCCGCTGGATTGGATACCAGCATTTTGGTGATCGGCAGCATGCCGATGAACTCGTCGCGTCGGCTGACCACGATAAGGCTGTCCGTCATCGGGGGCAGATTGCGATGACGACGCAGGTAGCGCAGAACCACGTCGATGCTGATGTCCGGTCGCACCGTAATGGTGTCCGTGTTCATCAGGCCGCCGGCGGTGTCTTCCGGGTAGGAGAGGACTTCTTCGACGCGTTGACGGTCCTGCTCGTCCATGGTGTCCAGGACTTCCTGGATCACCGTGTCAGGCAATTGTTGCAGTAAGTCGGCAAGATCGTCCGACTCGAAATCCTCGATGATGTCAGCGAGTTCCTGAGCGTTTAGCTGGCTCAGGAAGTAACCTCGGATATCGTCGTTCAGATACTGGAGGACTTCGCCTTCAAGCTGCTTGTCGACCAGGTTCCAGAGCAGGGCGCGCTGGCGGGGTGGCGATGATTCCAGCAGGTGGGCGATGTCACTGGGGCTAAGGCCGCCATTCAGGATGCGGGCGACCTGTTTCAGGGCGCCACTGTCCAGTGCTTCGCTCAGGGAGCGAAGACGTTGGCGCGCCTGGCTTTTCTCCAGAATATCGGTCATGGATCACCCACAGTCAGAAAACCCTCGTATTATAGCGGAGTTAGGCAACATAGGTGAGGAAGAGTTGTAGGTGAGTGCCGTAGACCGGCACGTATGTCCAGTGTGGAGCTGGTTATTCGCCTTCCCCGAAGTAATCATTGATCAGCGTAACCAATGCGTCGACAGCGTCGGATTCATCCGGACCGTCCACAATCAGCTCTACCTCTGTCCCCTGGCTGGCGGCGAGCATCATTACCGGCATGATGCTTTTGGCGTCCACCTGTCTCCCTTTGCGGCTGATTTGAATACTGCTGTCGAACTCAGATGCCTTGGCAACCAGTTTGGCCGCCGCTCGGGCATGGAGCCCGAGTTTGTTGATAATGGTAATGGGGCGGCGGATCATAGGCGGTTCAGCTGTCCCTGCTTTGCAGGTGGGGCAGCTCGGTGTGGCGAACCTGCACGTTGCTGTATTTGCCCGAGAAATAGCGGCCGAGCTGATCGCAGATATAAACCGAGCGATGCTGGCCACCGGTGCAGCCGATGGATATGGTCATATAGCTACGGTTGCTGTCTGCAAACGATGGTAGCCAGTTTTCCAGGAATTGGGTCAGGTCTTCGACCATCTTGCGGCTCAACGGCTCCTTTTCCAGGAAATCGATGACCGGCTGATCGGTGCCCACGAACTGCCGAAGGCTGGTGTCCCAGTAGGGATTGGGCAGGCAGCGCACATCGAACACATAGTCCGAATCCAGTGGCACGCCGTGCTTGAACCCGAACGACTGGAATAGCAGCGCCAGTTCCTGATGGCGCCTTCCCGCGACCCGTTGCTTCACCATATCCCGGAGCTCGTACATGGACAGTCCCGTGGTGTCGATGTAAAGATCGGCCAGCTTTGACAGGGGCTCCAGAAGTTTTTTTTCGTTGCCAATGGCCTCCCGCAGGGAGGTTTTGTCATCACTCAGCGGGTGCTTCCGGCGCGTGGCATGGAAGCGCTGCAACAGAGACTGTTCATCGGCGTCGAGATAGATGATCTCGATGGTTACGCCGGTATCCTGAAGGCTGCGGTAGATATCCTCGAAGTTGCTCAGCTCCCCGGAGAGGTTGCGGGCGTCGATGCTGACAGCCATCTTTCCCAGCCGGCCAGGAGAGTTCTGGTTGGTGGCCTCCTGTGTCAGAGGGAACAACAGGCCGATAGGCAGGTTGTCGATGCAGTAATAGCCCAGGTCTTCCAGAACGTGTAACGCGGTACTTTTCCCGGAACCCGATCGACCACTGACGATGATTAGTTTCATAGCCCGTTCACCTCGGATGTGGAATTGTTCAGCTTGTCTCGGCTGTCATCCGGCGATAGAGAGAGTCTGCGTCGGTGCACTGACGCAGCTGGTCGCAGAATGCGCGCTCGTTGAACTTTTCGGCAAGTTGACTCAAAAGCTCAAGATGCTCGCTGGTGGCTTCCTTGGGGACAATCAAGGTGAAGACGAGGTCCACCGGCTGGTTGTCGATGGCGTCGAACGCAACGCCTTCGTCCAGCGTCAGCAAGACGCCGACCACGTGATCCAACCCTTCCAGTCGACAGTGGGGGATCGCGATGCCCTGTCCGATACCGGTGCTCCCCAGCCGCTCCCGCGCGACCAGGTTGGTGAATATCTGGGTGTCGCTGAGCAGAGAGTCGTGCTTCTGGATCTGCTCGGCAATGGTTTCCATAACCCGCTTTTTGCTGGAGGCAGGCACCCTGCAAAGGGTCAGCTCCGGCGCGAGAATGTTCTCGATAGTCAAGGATGTGTCGGTCATGAATCGACTGCAGTTCCGTAAAAAAAGGCTGCGGCACGTGTTGCCTGGTTAGCCAGTGCCGCAGCTCGATTAACTGTCATGCAGGGGGCTTCGTCCTAGCGGGCGCCGTTCCCATGCATCCGGTCTACGTTCTTTTCCTTGTGCTTCAGGATCTGCCTGTCCAGCTTATCTACCAATCCATCAATGGCAGCGTACATATCGCTGTTTTCGGCCTTTGCGTGAATCTCACCACCTATCACGTGAAGCGTAGCTTCCGCCATCTGGCGCACTTTTTCCACCTCAAGGGTAACCTGGCAATTGCTGATGTGGTCGAAGTGCCGCTCAAGCTTTTCAAATTTGCCTGATACGTAATCTTTCAGTGCGGGAGTCAGTTCTACGTGATGGCCTGAAATATTGAGTTGCATAGGCTTCTCCTGTTTTCAGCTTACCGGCACCCGTCAGGATGCCGGCTGTGTGCCACAGCGTTATGCTGCAGGCGGTATACTTTCAGGAAAGGGCTCTCCCCGTGAGGCCGGGAGCAGACGCTTTCTACACCAGTCGCTTTCGCTCGTTGGATGGAGGAATGTGCATTGCCTCGCGATACTTGGCCACGGTTCGGCGAGCCACTTTGATACCCTGGTCTCCTAGCATGGCTGCAATTTTGCTATCGCTCAATGGCTTTTTCGGAGTTTCCGTTGCAATCAGCTTTTTGATCATTGCGCGGATTGCTGTGGATGAGCACTCTCCACCCTCGTCGGTACTGACATGGCTTGAGAAAAAATACTTAAGCTCAAATATGCCCCGCGGTGTGTGCATGTATTTTTGGGTGGTGACCCGCGAAATGGTCGACTCATGCATTTCCACCGCCTGGGCAATATCAGAAAGAATCAATGGTTTCATGGCTTCCTCGCCATAATCCAGGAACCCCTGCTGGTGCTCGACAATACGTGTGGCCACCTTGAGCAGGGTTTCGTTACGGCTTTGCAGGCTCTTGATGAACCACTTTGCCTCCTGCAACTGGTCCCGCAGGTAGGTGTTGTCGGCACTGCTGTCCGCCCGCTTTATAAGAGAAGCATAGCTTGCATTCACACGAATGCGTGGTGCAATTTCAGGATTCAGTTCCACGCGCCAGCGCTCATTGTGTTTGCGGACGATCACATCGGGAATGACGTAGTCCGGCTCGGCCTGGTCCAGAGTGTCGCCAGGGCGCGGATTCAGTCCGGTAATAAGGGCCAGCACATCCCGTAGCTGTTCTTCCTTCAGGCGGCTGCGACGTAACAGTTGGGCGTAATCACGGTTACCCAGCAGGTTTATGTAGTGGGTAATCACCAGTCGGGCCTGAGCCAGCCAGGGCGTCTCCGGGGGCAGTTGGTTCAGTTGGATCAGCAGACATTCCTGCAGATCGCGGGCGAACACACCCGGTGGGTCGAAGTGCTGCAGACGGTGAAGAACGGCTTGCACTTCGTCCAGTTCCAGCGGGTCTTCATCGGATTCGTCCACCATGCCTGAGTGAATTTCCTCAAGCGGGGACGTCAGGTAGCCGTGGTTATCAACCGCATCCATCAGCGCGTGGGCAATGGCCTGATCCCGCTCGCTCATGGGCGTCAGGTTCAACTGCCATTCGAGGTGGTCCTGAAGCGTTTCAGTGGGGGAATTGCGGGTTTCGAAGTCGTTGTCGTTTTCGTCGTCGTTACGAGCTGCTGAAGCTGGAGCGGACTGATAAATGTCATCCCAGGCGGTGTCGACGGGAAGGTCGTCAGGAATGGTATCGGGGCTGTCTGTTTCTGATGACCAGTCAGGTCCGTTTTCGGATTCGTCCCAATCCGTTGCGGTGTCGGAGGTAGTGTTGGATTCCTCGGTTGACGCTGTTTCAGAGGACTCGTTGTCACTGTCCGTGGATTCCGGATTCTGGTTATCGTCGTCTTCCGAGGTTTCCAGCATCGGGTTGGATTCCAACGCCTGCTGGATTTCCTGCTGGAGGTCCAGGGTGGAGAGCTGCAGAAGCCTGATAGCCTGTTGCAGCTGGGGCGTCATGGTCAGGCTTTGGCCCAGCTTTAACTGTAATGAGGCTTTCATAACCATGGTTCAGGATCCGTCACTCGGTCTCTCTTCCGTCACTCAGGCTCTCTCTTTATGTCACTCGGGCGCGCTCTGGAGCCGGGGTTGCACAAAAACTCTTTGTATGCTGGCTACTTGCCGCACCAAGCAAGTTCTTTGCCGAGTGTACTACAGGCGAAACTCGTTGCCCAGATACACTTCCTTGACCTGCTGGTTGGCCAGTATATCGTCCGAGTTGCCAGAGGCAATGATGTGGCCGCCACTGACGATGTAGGCATTCTCGCAGATATCGAGGGTTTCCCGCACATTGTGGTCGGTGATCAGTACGCCGATGCCCTTGTCCCGCAGGTGCCGGATGATGTGCTTGATGTCGCTCACTGAGATGGGATCGACCCCAGCGAAGGGCTCGTCCAGCAGGATGAATGCCGGCTCCATCGCCAGTGCGCGGGCAATTTCCACCCGTCGTCGCTCGCCACCTGACAGGGCCATGCCGACGCTATCGCGGATGTGGGTGATGTGAAACTCTTCAAGCAATTCCTCCAGCTTGGCCTCCCGGTCAGTGCGCTTGAGTTCGCGACGGGTTTCCAGGATGGCCAGTATGTTGTCGCGCACGGTGAGCTTGCGGAACACCGATGCTTCCTGGGGCAGGTACCCGATTCCCTTCCGGGCGCGGCCGTGCATGGGCAGGGGCGTTATGTCCTGATTGTCGATGGTGATGCGACCGTTGTCGGAGGGAACCAGGCCAACAATCATGTAGAAACACGTCGTTTTGCCGGCGCCATTGGGTCCAAGCAGGCCGACTATCTCGCCGCTGCGAATTTCCAGGGAAACGTCGATGACGACCTTCTTCTGCTTGTAGCTTTTTGCCAGGTTACTGGCCCTGAGAACTGCCATCGGTATCCTGTTCGCCGGAGTTGTTGTCTGGATTGTTGTCGGGATTGCCGCGTGGCTGTATCACCATCTCGACCCGACCGCTGCCATCGCCCTGATCGGCGGAGCCTTCCGCCGTCACAACACGTTCGGCGCTATCATAGTGAATGATATTGCCGCGGAACAGGTTGCCACCCTGTTCGATGACGGCTTCGCGTTTAAAAGTGACCCGATTGTCCGAGGCGGACCAGGTGATCGTCAGGGCGCGGGCGTCGGTTTCGCCCTGGCCTTCCATGGCGGGCTGGCGGTAGCGTGCCGGGGTACCGGTGGCTTCAATGCGACTGACGCCATTTTCGTCCCGGTGAAGCACAACCTTGTCCGCCACGAGGTTGGCATCGCCCTGACTCATTTCAACGGAACCGGTATAGGTTGCAATGCCCTGGCCTTCGTCGAGCCGCGCGTTGTCGGCGTTGACCGTGATGGGTTGATCGGACTCCAGGTCAAAGGCCGCGGCGATTGGCATGCCAACGGTGAGTGTCAGTGCCAGAACAATCGCTGAGAGCACCGGGCGCGAGGCAACCGATTGGTGTCCCTTGCGGTGAGGATGGGGCATGAATTTACTTGCCAGGCTCATAGCGTCCTTCCACTTGAGAGTCGAGTTCGAGGATTCGGTCATCAATCCAGGCCTTCATGCCGGTTGCGCGGGTCAGGCTGAACGAGTCGGTCAGTTCCACCGGGGCGTCTGTGTACACAGTACGCTCTGCGTTATCCAGTGTCAGCGTCGACGTGGTTAATGTCAGTGGGCGCCCACCCTGGGCGGCTTGCTGGGACACCCGAACATCCCCGGTCAGGTGGACCAGGTCGTCAGCTTCCATGAATTGGCCTTTGTTGGCCTGGACTTGCCAGGGTGCGTTGCCGGGTTCGCCGTAGAGCGTCGCATTCGGCGATTCCATGATGGTCTCGTTGCGGGCCTCGAATTGCTCAATACGCGGGCTTTCGAACTGTGCGGTAAGCTGCCCGGTCTCATCGAAAGACAGGTAGCGACCATTGACCACGAAACCGTCCGGCTCCGATTTTCCTCTCAGCGCGGCGGCGTCCACAGGCTCTGATGACTCGTCACTTTGCCAGAGCAGGAAAAACAGCGCCACTATCGTGACAGCCAGTCCCAGGGTTCGTACCCAGGATCTTGCATAGAGTGCTTCGGCGGCCATTCAGTCCTGCTCCAGATAGGGTTGCAGGCTGGCATTGAGCTGCCCGCAGGCGCAGAGCAGCAGTTCACAGGCTTCACGGACTGCGCCGCTACCCCCCGCGACCGACGTGCAAAAATCCGCGTGCTGGCGCACCAGCCAGTAGCCGTTGGGTACTGTTATGCCCAGCCCGGCGTAACGGATCGCGGGCAGGTCCGGCAGGTCGTCGCCCATGTAGGCAATCTGGTGTGGCGCGATCTCCAACTGTGCAGCCAGTTCCCGCAGGGCGACTTTCTTGTCTTCGCGGCCTTGCATCAGGTGCGGGATGCCGAGGTCATTCATGCGTTTTTCTGTCAGTGGCGATCGCCGTCCGGTAATGACGGCAACGTTGATGCCAGCAGCCGTGACCTGTTTGATGCCCAGGCCGTCAAGAATGTTGAACCCTTTCATCTCATCGCCTGAAGCGCTGAACAGCAGAGTGCCGTCGGTCATGATGCCGTCCACATCCAGGGCCAGCAGGCGAATGGCAGCGGCTTTTTCAATCAGCTCCGCTGGCCATTGAGGGCGCAGAGTGTCGGCCATCAGATCACTCCCGCCCGCAACAGGTCGTGCATGTTGATAGCGCCGGTCAGTTTGCCGTCGCGATTGATGACGGGCAGGGCGTTGATCTTCAGCTCTTCCATCATGTTCAGTGCCTCGGCGGCCAGTTGGTCATCGTGGATCACACGCCCGTTGCGGGTCATGACCTCGGCAATCGGCGTGTTGTGAATGTCCACGGAACGGTCCAGGGTGCGGCGCAGGTCACCGTCCGTGAACACGCCGACCAGGTCGCCCCCGGCATTGATGACCGTCGTCATACCCAGGCCCTTGCGGGAAATCTCCAGCAGCGCGCCACTGAGGGTGGTACCTTCCTGCACGCGGGGGATACGGTCCCCGGTGTGCATAATATCGGTGACACGCAGTAGCAACCTGCGGCCCAGGCTGCCGCCGGGGTGTGAAAGCGCAAAGTCTTCGGTGCTGAATCCACGGGCTTCAAGCAGCGCCACGGCCAGGGCATCGCCCATCACCAGAGTGGCAGTGGTGCTTGAGGTGGGGGCCAGTCCAAGGGGACAGGCTTCCTGGGCAACGCTGATGTCCAGGTTGGCAACGGCCTCCCGGGCCAGGATGGAGTTCCCGTTGCCGGTCATGCTGATCAGCGGAGCTCCCATACGCTTGATTAACGGCAAAATAGTCAACACTTCGCTGGTGTTACCGCTGTTGGAGATGCCCAGCACCACGTCCTGGCTGGTGATCATACCCAGGTCACCGTGACTGGCTTCGCCGGGGTGTACGAAGAACGATGGCGTACCAGTGCTGGCGAGGGTGGCGGCGATTTTGTTACCGATATGGCCGGATTTTCCCATGCCGGTCACGACAACACGCCCCTTACACGCCATGATAGCTTCGCAGGCGCGAACGAAATGGTCATCAATCCGGTCGGTCAGGGCGTGGATGGCTTCACGCTCGATCTCGATGGCTCGCAGGGCGGATTCTCTGAAGGTCTGGCTGGTCTCGGTGTTCATCTGGCTTCCGGGTTCGAAATGTTGATGCTTTTCATCGTGGCAAAAGTATATCACTTCAATAGCTGTGACTGCCCTTCCTGACAAGACGTTCAGTAAAAACTGATCATTGACATCAGTTCATTTTGTGAAGGATGGATTGAGGTTCACGGCAGGTTGACATAATGTAGCGCACTCATTAAAGGCTGGGAATGCGGGCTCCCCGACACCCGGGCGGTTTTGGAAGCAGGTATGGACACATCCCCCTACATTGAATTGAGAGACGTGGTTTTCACTCGCGGAAATCGCCGTATCTTTGATGGCGTCAGCCTGGACATTCCCCGCGGCAAGATTACCGCCATCATGGGGCCGAGTGGCACCGGCAAGACCACATTGTTGCGGCTGATCGGCGGCCAGCTGAAACCGGACTCCGGCAGCATATCCGTAGCAGGGGAAAACGTTCCTGAGCTCAAACGCAAGGCACTTTACCGTTTGCGGGAAAAGATGGGGATGCTGTTCCAGAGTGGAGCGTTGTTTACGGATCTCAGTGTCTTTGAAAACGTGGCGTTCCCGCTCAGGGTTCATACCACCTTGCCGGAGGACATGATTCGCGACATCGTTCTGATGAAGCTCGAAGCTGTGGGGCTTCGCGGAGCCCGGGATCTGATGCCGGCAGAACTGTCAGGTGGTATGACCCGACGTGTGGCGCTGGCCCGCAGCATCGCGCTGGACCCGGAGCTGATTATGTACGACGAGCCCTTTACCGGCCAGGACCCGATTGCAATGGGTGTGCTGGTAAAACTGATCCGGGATCTCAACAGTTCCATGGGCCTGACCAGTGTGCTGGTGTCCCATGATGTGCCGGAGTCCCTGAGTATCTGCCACTACGCCTGTATCGTCGCGGATGGTCGTATCATAGGCGACGGCACACCTGAGGAGTTGAGGGCGCATCCATCGGAGCAGGTTCAGCAGTTCCTGCGTGGTCATCCGGATGGCCCGGTGCCGTTCCACTATCCGGCTGCCGATGCGGCTCAGGACTGGAGTATGGCCGGGAGGGGGGATTGATGGACAGGCTGGCAGCTTTTGGCCGATTGGGATTGAGCGTGATTGCATCGCTCGGCCGCTCCGGGCGTTTTCTTGCCGGTGCCCTGGGGGGCGTCCCGCGGCCCTCGGTCGGTTTTCCGCTGCTGCTGAAGCAGCTGTACTCCGTCGGCGTTCTGTCCCTGGCCATCATCGTGGTGTCCGGCCTGTTTATCGGGATGGTTCTGGGGTTGCAGGGGTACACCATCCTCAGCGACTACGGCTCTGAAGCTGCGATCGGTCAGATGATTGCCCTGACCCTGGTGCGGGAGTTGGGCCCCGTGGTGACCGCGCTGTTGTTTGCCGGCCGTGCGGGTTCCGCACTGACGGCGGAAATCGGGTTGATGAAAACCACCGAACAGCTTTCGAGTATGGAAATGATGGGCGTTGATCCGCTGCGCCGGGTGATTGCCCCTCGTTTATGGGCGGGCTTTATCTCTGTGCCCGTGCTGGCTGCGGTGTTCTCGGTGGTTGGTATATGGGGTGGCATGCTTGTGGGCGTTGAATGGCTGGGCGTTTTTGAAGGGTCGTTCTGGGGCAATATGCAGTCTTCCGTAAGCTTCACCTCCGATGTCCTTAACGGTGTCGTAAAGAGCCTTGTGTTCGGGTTCGTCTGCACCTGGATTGCGGTCTATCAGGGGTATGACTGTGTGCCCACCTCGGCCGGTATCAGTGCCGCAACGACCAAAACCGTGGTGTATTCGTCGCTGGCCGTACTCGGGCTGGATTTTGTGCTTACCGCCGTCATGTTTGGTGACTTCTGACCGCGGTATACTGGAACGTCAGGAAACAGGGGGCCGGAATGGCACAGAGAACAACAGAAGTGATTGTGGGGCTGTTCATGATCGCGGGCATCGCCGCCATAATGTTTCTGGCGTTGCAGGTCAGCGGGCTTACGCCGAAAACGCCGGAAAGCTCGTACACTCTCTACGCCAATTTCAACGACGCCGGCGGGCTGACGCCCCGGGCAAAGGTATCTATGGCTGGTGTCACCGTTGGCAAGATCCGGGAGATAACCCTGAATCGGGAAACCTATCAGGCCCGCGTGACTATTGATGTGAACGCCAGTGTGGATAATATTCCAGCGGATAGCTCAGCAGTAATACGTACATCCGGGCTGCTTGGCGAACAGTACATTGATATTTCGGTGGGTGGCGACCTGGAGTCGCTGGGCGACGGAGATACGTTCTATTCCACGCAATCCGCCATGAATCTTGAGCGGCTCATATCCAACTTTGCCTCAGGGCAGTCACAATGAAAGAAAGTGGTTCACGGGAGAAAACCATGGTTCTGATCAGACAAAGCCTGATGATAGTTGCGTTGCTGATGGTAGCGCTGGCAGCACCGGCCCACGCCGGTCCGGAGGAGGATCTCCGCGAGTACGTTGACAAGAACACCCAGCGCCTGGTCGACAAGCTGCATGAGGAAAAGGGCCTGTATGAAAAAGACCCTCAGGCGTTTTACCGGAGCATGGATCAGGAACTGAAAAACTTCGTCGACTTTCGCCGAATCGCCGCTCGGGTCATGGGCCGCTATGCACGGCAGACATCACCGGAACAGCGCGACGAATTCGTTGAAAAGTTCAAACGCAGCCTTTTCGACAGTTACGCTCAGGCTCTGGTTAGCGCTGACGATTTCACCATCGAGGTAAAGGAAGCCACGATCAACCCGAACGACGACGCACGGGCGTCCGTGCGTATGGAAGTGATCAGTGCCTCCGGCAACCGCTATCCGGTGACGTACTCCATGTATGAGGCGGAAGAAGGGCGCTGGATGATGGAAAACGTGATCGTCGAAGGTGTGAATATCGGGTTGGCTTTCCGTGATCGTTTCAGTCAGGAGATGGAGAAGAACGGCGGCAAGGTCCAGGCCGTTATCAACGACTGGGGGGATGCGGTGGAATCCCTGAACCTTGAAGGTGAAGTCGACAAATCATGAGCACGGATTGGCCTTCAGTGACGCTTGTTGGTGATACGCTTACGTTGAGCGGAACGATTGATCCGCTCAACGTGGTTGCGATCAGGCGGGAGGGGGAGAAGAGGATACTGGCCAGCAAGGCTGATCTACAGGTGGATCTGTCCGCCATGCACACCGCGCACAGCGTGGTGCTGTCTCTTCTGCTGTGTTGGCACCGCCTCGCAGGCGCCCGCAGTCAGGCCCTCCGGTTTACCGGTGTTAGTGAGCGGCTGAACTCGTTGGCGGCCCTGAGCGGCCTTGAGCGCCAGTTGCCAGGCTTTTCCTCTCCGTCCTTGGCCTGAAAGCCTGCACCAAAGCTGACCCGAATGCCATAATTGGTTACAATCTCGCCCCTGATTTAATAACGCCCGAGGATTTATTTATGGAAGCCACCGAAGTTGCCGAGTTGGTTAAAGAGGCGCTGCCTGACTGTGAGGTCGAAGTGCAGGTCGATGGCAATCACTACCTTGTTGTTGTCGTGGGCGATGTATTCGAGGGGCTGCCAACCATCAAACGGCAGCAACTGATCAACAAGGCGCTTTTTCAGCACATTCTTGATGGCACCATTCACGCCCTGCACCCCAAGGCCTTTACACCCGCTGAATGGGCCGCGCGCCAGGGCTGACATGCCCGCAAACTACAGGACACCATTGTGGACAAACTTCTGATCAGAGGTCGCAAGCCTCTCGACGGCGAAATCCGGATTTCCGGCGCCAAAAACGCCGCACTACCGATTCTGGCCGCCACCCTGTTGGCGGACGAGCCGGTGACCGTGGGCAACCTGCCGCACCTGAACGACATCACTACGATGATCGAGTTGCTGGGTCGCATGGGCGTGGAACTGATGATCGACGAGAAAATGAGCGTCGAAGTCCATGCCAATACCATCAGGCAATTCCACGCGCCCTATGAACTGGTCAAGACAATGCGGGCTTCGATCCTGGTATTGGGGCCTCTGGTGGCTCACTTCGGTGAGGCGGAAGTGTCCCTGCCGGGCGGCTGCGCCATCGGTAGCCGGCCGGTAAACCTGCACATTCAGGGGCTGGAACAGATGGGTGCCGATATCAAGGTCGAAAATGGCTATATCAAGGCAAAGACCAATGGTCGCTTGAAAGGCGCTCATATATTCCTGGATACGGTGACCGTCACGGGTACGGAAAACCTGATGATGGCCGCCGCCTTGGCCGATGGTAAAACCATCCTTGAAAACGCCGCCCGGGAGCCGGAAGTGGTGGATCTGGCCGAGTGCCTGATTGCCATGGGCGCCGACATCAGAGGCCATGGTTCAGCAACCATCGAGATCAATGGCGTCGAACGGTTACACGGCTGCCACTATGATGTGCTGCCGGACCGGGTTGAAACCGGTACCTACCTGGTTGCCGCCGCGGCCACCCGTGGCCGGGTCAAGCTAAAGGATACCCGCGAGGACTTGCTGGAAGCTGTCCTGCTGAAGCTGGAAGAGGCTGGCGCCCACATAGATACGGGCAAGGACTGGATCTCCCTGGATATGAAAGGCAACCAACCGAAAGCGGTTAGCCTGCGCACCGCACCATACCCTGCGTTTCCGACCGATATGCAGGCGCAGTTTGCGGCGATGAACGCTGTATCAGAAGGCACTGGAACCATAGTGGAAACGGTCTTCGAAAACCGTTTCATGCACCTGCAGGAGCTGATCCGCATGGGCGCAGACATCACCCTCGAGGGCAACGCTGCCATTATCAAGGGTGTCGACCATCTGACGGGCGCTCCGGTTATGGCAACGGATCTGCGTGCGTCTGCCAGTCTGGTCATTGCCGGGTTGGTTTCGGACGGGGATACCATCGTGGATCGGATTTACCACATCGACCGCGGTTACGAGTGTATCGAAGAGAAATTGCAACTGTTGGGCGCGAGTATCCGCCGCCTGCCAGCCTGAATTCATTGAACCGGAAGGACGCATGACCGACTCCATCACCATCGCGCTGTCGAAGGGGCGAATTCTGGACGAGACTCTGCCGCTGTTAAAAGAAGCGGGCATTGAGCTGGTCGACGATGTAAAAAAGTCCCGGAAACTGGTATTCCCCACCACGGATCCGAATGTGCGGGTTTTGATCCTTCGGGCTACCGATGTGCCCACCTATGTGCAATACGGTGGGGCGGATCTGGGAGTAACCGGTAAGGATGTGCTGATGGAGCATGGCGGCGAGGGGTTGTATGAGCCGCTGGACCTGAATATTTCCCGGTGTCGGTTGATGACGGCCGGCTTGAAGGATCAGGCGCCACCGTCTGGGCGTATCAAGGTTGCAACAAAGTTTGTGAATCTGGCGCGTCGTTATTATGCGGCCCAGGGGCGCCAGGCGGATATTATCAAGCTATATGGAGCCATGGAGCTGGCGCCGATTCTGAATCTGGCAGACGAAATTGTCGATATTGTGGATACTGGCAATACGTTGAAGGCCAATGGGCTTGAAGCCAGGGATCTGATTGAGCATATCAGCAGCCGACTGGTTGTGAACCGCGCGTCCATGAAGATGAAACATGCGGGCATCAATCCCATAATTGAGAAGATGGCGGTTGCAGTAGAAAAACGCCGGCAGGTTTCGGAGTAAGAACGGCTCAGGAACGGCTTTCCAAAACACGCTCCTTCGGCACATCCATGTGACGCTTGGACTCCGCCATCCATGGCTCCGTACAGTTTTGGAAAGCCCTTCCTGACCCGCTCCCGGGCCATTTCAGCATCCTCAGAGCAATGACACTTTTCAAACCGCGGAGTAAATTCGCAAATCAGGAAAGACGAAATGACTGATATCAGCATCAGACGATTGAACGCTTCCGACAGTGACTTTGACAGTGCGCTGGCCAAGCTTTTGGCTTGGGAAGACAGTGTGGATCATCAGGTGAATGAGTCGGTTCGTCATATCCTGCACGAGGTGAAAACTCGTGGGGATGCCGCGGTTCTGGAGTTTACTGAGAAGTTTGATCGCTTGAAGGTTGGCACCGTTGCCGAACTGGAGATGGGGCAGGATCGCTTGCGGCGGGCATTGGAGGCCATTCCCCAGGATCAGCGTGTTGCCCTGGAGAAAGCCGCTGAGCGGGTGCGTGACTATCACGAGCGTCAGAATCAGACGTCCTGGCAGTATGAAGACGATGACGGCACGGTTCTCGGGCAGAAAGTGACTCCGCTGGATCGTGCAGGGCTGTATGTGCCCGGTGGTAAGGCCGCTTATCCGTCTTCCGTGTTGATGAACGCTAT
The DNA here is from genome assembly GCA_002726615.1 of Marinobacter sp. Classification (GTDB taxonomy): domain Bacteria; phylum Pseudomonadota; class Gammaproteobacteria; order Pseudomonadales; family Oleiphilaceae; genus Marinobacter. The sequence continues at coordinate 5,996 of PBRG01000062.1, read as the reverse complement.
CCCGGCAAAGGTCGCGGGCGTGGGCGAGGTGATTATGGTGGTTCCCACACCGGACGGTGTGGTGAACGATATGGTCCTGGCCGCTGCGGCGATTGCGGGTGTGGATCGGGTGTTTTGCGTGGGCGGTGCCCAGGCGGTAGGGGCGCTGGCGTATGGCACGGAAACCATTCCGGCTGTCGACAAGATCGTTGGCCCCGGCAATATTTTTGTGGCCACTGCCAAGCGCGAAGTTTTCGGTACTGTCGGCATCGATATGATTGCCGGTCCGTCGGAGATTCTGGTGATCTGCGACGGCAAGACCGATCCGGACTGGATTGCCATGGATTTGTTCTCTCAGGCCGAGCACGATGAGCAGGCTCAGTCTATTCTCATCAGCCCGGACGCCGATTTCCTGGATGCCGTGGAAGCCAGCATCAACAAACTGCTACCGACCATGGAAAGGGCGGACATCATCGCGACCTCAATGACGGATCGGGCTGCATTGATTCACGTGGCCGACTTGTCCGAAGCGGCTGGCGTTTCCAACCGTATCGCGCCGGAGCACCTGGAGCTTTCGGTGGAAGACCCGGAAAGCCTGGTGGACGAGATTCGCCATGCCGGTGCCATCTTTATGGGCCGCTTTACGGCCGAAGCGTTGGGTGATTACTGTGCCGGGCCAAATCATGTGTTGCCGACGTCCGGGACGGCGCGTTTCTCCTCTCCGTTGGGGGTTTATGACTTCCAGAAACGGTCGTCGCTGATCGGTTTTTCTGCAGCCGGTGCCGACAGGATGGGGCGAGTTGCCTCTGTTCTGGCACGTGGAGAGGGGTTAACGGCTCACGCCCGTTCTGCAGAGTATCGGGTTCGGGAGGGTCAGTCAGATGAGTAAGTTCTGGAGTTCTCGGGTCAAAGACTTGGTCCCCTATGTACCGGGGGAGCAGCCGAAAATGGCCAACCTCGTGAAACTGAATACCAACGAAAACCCGTTCGGTCCGTCTCCGAAGGTGATCGAGGCGATCAACACTGAGCTGAATGACAACCTTCGGCTATATCCGGACCCCGAGAGTGAGGCCCTGAAAAGCACCATCGCGAATTACTATGGCGTGCAGGGTGAGCAGGTTTTCCTCGGTAACGGCTCCGACGAAGTGCTGGCACACATCTTCTACGGTCTGTTTCAGCATGGCGAGCCAGTGTTGTACCCAGATATCACCTACAGCTTTTATCCGGTGTATTGCGGCCTCTACAACATCGAGGGCAAAACGGTACCGCTGACCGACAGCTTTGAAATCGATCCGAAAGACTATAAGCAGCCGAACGGCGGAATCATCTTTCCCAATCCCAATGCGCCCACTGGGTGCTACCTGGCGTTGGACAAGGTTGAGGCTATCGTTGCCGCCAATCCTGACCGGGTTGTGGTTGTGGATGAAGCCTACGTGGATTTCGGCGGCGAGAGTGCGATCAAGTTGGTGGGGAAGTATTCCAATCTTCTGGTCTGTCAAACGCTGTCCAAGGCCCGCTCCCTGGCCGGGTTGCGCGTCGGTTTCGCCATCGGCAGCTCGGAGGTCATCGAAGCCCTGAACCGCGTCAAGAACAGCTTCAACTCCTATCCTCTTGACCGCCTGGCTCAGGCGGGCGCCATTGCGGCATTTGAAGATGAAGACTGGTTTAAAGCCACTTGTGAAGGCGTCATTGGCGAGCGGGGCTGGGTGACCTCGAAACTGGAAGCCTTGGGTTTTGATGTATTGCCCTCGAAGGCCAATTTTATCCTTGCGCGCCATCCGGAGCACGCCGGTGAGGCACTGGCGAAGGGGCTTCGGGAGCAGGGCGTTATCGTACGCCACTTCAATAAGCCCCGAATCTCGAACTTCCTGCGCATCACCATAGGCACCGCAGACCAGAACAAGCGACTGATTGAGTGTCTTAAACCGTTGGTGTAACACAAGGCAACCACATGGAGGCAGCATGGCTTCACGCAATGAGATACTCCGCACACTGAATGACTGGCTGGCCCCGGAAGACTTCAAAGACTATTGCCCTAACGGTCTGCAGGTCGAGGGCGCCGAAGAGGTTAGAACCGTAATAAGTGGTGTCACGGCGTCCCGGGCGCTCGTGGATGCGGCGATCGAAGCCGATGCCGACATGATCCTGGTGCATCATGGGTATTTCTGGAAAGGTGAGGATCAGGCCATCCGCGGCATGAAGCGGGACAGGATCAAGCGCCTGCTGGACCACGATATCAATCTGGTTGCCTACCACCTGCCGTTGGACGATCACCCCGAGTATGGCAACAACCGGCAGTTGGCTGACGTGTTGGGCATTCTCAATCCCCGGCCGCTGGGCGGGCTTGTGTGGCAAGGTGAACTGGGCGTGCCTATGGGCCCCCAGGCGTTCGCGGATCTGATCGGGGAGCGTCTGGATCGTGCTCCGCTTTGGGTTGGGGACGGCTCCGCAGAGATTGCCAGGGTTGGCTGGTGTACCGGCGCAGCTCAGGGGTTCATTGACAGCGCCTTGAACGCGGGACTGGATGCCTACATCAGTGGTGAGATTTCAGAACCCACCACCCATACTGCCCGCGAATGCGGTATTCATTACTACGCGGCTGGCCACCATGCCACTGAGCGGTATGGTGTTCAGGCCCTGGGTCGGGCCGTGGAGCAAACATTTGGGGTAAGCCACCGGTTTATCGACTGCGATAATCCGGTGTGAGCGTCAGGCTTTCTGCTGTTTTTCGGCCAGACCAAAGTCTTCGGCGAGGGTGCCTTTCTCCTGGGGATCGCTCTTCGGGGCGTAATCCCGGGGTGGCTCTGCATCGTCCTTGCTGGCGGCGGCACCTTCCAGGCGCGCCTTGGCGTTCTCTTTCTCAAGCTCCAACAGCCAGTCTTCATCGTTGCACAGTCGGTTGGCGCCCCGGGCCATGTGCTGATTTACGTCCCGGTAGGTGTCGTTGAAGCGGCGCAGCAGATGCGCAGATTCCATAAAGTGCTCATTTACCTGTGCTTGATAGCGTGTGTACTCGTTTCTAAGTTCCTCGATCTGCTGTTCAGCCCGGCGCTGCCGCAGAGTAGAGCCCTGACCAGACCGGCCAACCAGTACTCCGATGACAATGCCAACAATCAATGCGGCGATGGCTGCCAGAATCAGGTTTGTCATAAGCTGTGTGATCCTTTTGATGAATAGGAATTCTTTCCCAAAGTATACCGTCCCAAGTCCCATTCACGCACGATTGCCTCGTGCGCCAATCGTCGTATTGCGTCGTATGTCTGGCTCGCTCCCGCTGTTGCAGCGGTTTCTCAGGGTGTTGAACGTGGCGAAAAAAGCCAAAATCGGCCACAATACGCCGCCGTTATGAATGACCATACTTCGGGAAACGCCTTAATGACACCCCAAAAGCGAATCCGTATGACCACTACCCATATGACCCCATGGGAACGATACCAGCAGGACCTCGAGCGGCCCGAGTTTCACAAAGACCCGGCCCAGGAAGATGCGGTCCGCCGTTTGCAGTCACTTTACGACAAACTGGTGGCGGCGGAAAGGGAGCGTGACAAACCGATGGTCAAACTTCGCCTCAAGTTCAGGAAGGGCAAAGAAGATCCGGTGAAGGGATTGTACTTCTGGGGCGGGGTGGGTCGTGGAAAGACCTACCTGATGGATACGTTCTACGAAGCTCTGCCGTTTGATCGCAAGATGCGAGTGCACTTCCACCGTTTTATGCAACGGGTTCACAAAGAACTGAAAAGTCTGAAGGGCGAGAAAAACCCCCTGGATATCGTCGCGAAGATGTTTGCGGACGAAACCCGGGTGATCTGTTTTGACGAATTTTTTGTCTCCGATATCGGCGATGCCATGATACTGGCAACATTGATGGACGGTCTGTTCAGCCGTGGTGTGACCCTGGTCTGTACCTCTAATATTGTGCCTGACGGACTTTACAAGGATGGCTTGCAGCGCGCCCGTTTCCTGCCTGCGATCGCGCTGGTCAAGAAACACACCGAAGTGGTGAATGTGGATGGCGGTGTGGATTATCGTTTGAGAACCCTGGAGCAGGCTGAGCTGTATCACTTTCCTCTGGATGAGGATGCCGACAAAAGCCTTCAGAAAAGTTACGACGGGCTTGCGCTTGAGGCTGGCAGTCACAGCCTGGAGCTGGATATCAACGGCCGTAAGCTGACAGCACTCAGCCACGCGGATGACGTTGTCTGGTTTGATTTTAAAACCCTGTGCGACGGCCCTCGTAGCCAGAACGACTACATCGAGCTGGCTAGGGAGTTCCACGCTGTGATCATCAGCAATGTGCCGGTGTTGGGAAAAGACAAGGACGATCAGGCCCGACGATTCATAAATATGATCGACGAATTTTACGATCGCAACGTCAAGGTTATCATTTCCGCAGAGGCTTCGATTACGGACCTGTATGCCGGCGGGCGGCTTGGGTTTGAGTTTGAGCGCACGGAGTCCCGGTTGCTCGAAATGCAGTCGAGAGAATACCTCGAGGCACCCCACAAGGCCTGATAGGCGTCGGACTGAACGAATTCCAATCCGATAACGAACTACCCCAACGATAGAGAGATCAAGCAATGAGCACAGACAACGTCGTCATCGTCAGCGGTGTGCGCACCCCCATGGGCGGATTCCAGGGCAGTTTGGCTGCGGTTTCCGCGCCGGAACTGGGCGCCGTCAGCATCGCAGAAGCCATTCGTCGTGCCGGCTTGCAGCCAGCGGACGTGCAGGAAGTCATCATGGGTAACGTTCTGCCCGCAGGTCTCAAACAAGGGCCGGCCCGTCAGGCCATGCGCCAGGCCGGGCTGCCTGACAGCACCGGTGCTACTACGATCAATAAGCTTTGCGGCTCTGGTATGAAAGCCGCCATGCTTGCCCATGATGTGATCAAGGCCGGTACGAACGACATTATGGTTGCCGGTGGTATGGAGAGCATGTCGAATGCTCCGTATATTCTTCAAGGTGTTCGCAGTGGCTACCGTATGGGGCCTGGTCAGGCGCCTCAGGACCACATGTTCCTGGACGGCCTTGAAGACGCGGAAACCGGTCGGCTGATGGGGGCTTTCGCTCAGGAAATGGCGGACAAGAAAAGCTATACCCGGGAAGAGATGGACGAATACGCGATTACCTCCCTGACTCGGGCGAAGAAAGCCATCGAGGACGGTTTGCTGAAGGATGAAATCATCCCGGTCACCGTCAAGACCCGCAAAGGCGACGTGGTGGTCGAGGACGACGAACAGCCTCACAACGCCAACATCGAAAAGATCCCGAGCCTTCGTCCGGCGTTCGCCAAGGACGGTACAGTCACCGCTGCTAACGCCTCTTCTATATCCGACGGCGCCTCAGCGCTGGTGCTGATGCGTGAATCGGAAGCTGAGAAGCGCGGTCTGAAGCCGCTGGCACGGATTGTCGCCCATAGTACCCAATCCCAGCATCCGTCGGAGTTTACCTGTGCGCCGGTAGGTGCCATCGAGATCCTGTTTGCCAAAACCGGCTGGACCAAAGATGACGTGGATCTGTTTGAGATCAACGAAGCGTTTGCGATGGTAGCGATGATGCCGATCCGCGAACTGGGCCTGGACCCGGAAAAGGTCAACGTCCATGGTGGCGCCTGCGCCCAGGGCCATCCTGTCGGTTCCACCGGCTCCCGTCTGCTGGTGACGCTGATGCACTCCCTGAAGCATTACGGCAAGAAAAAGGGGGTTGCAGCGCTGTGTATCGGTGGTGGCGAGGCGACGGCAATGGCCATTGAAATGCTGTGATTTGTGCCGGCTGGTTGCATCCAAATTTGTTGACTATAGTGACTCAGTGCGAGGGAAGTCTGCCGTAGAGAGGGGCGTAATCGTAAAATCATACTTTTGACTGATCAAAGCGTTCGATGGCGTTAGCTATAGTGCCAACATCACGAGCACTGTGCATGAAGCCTCCAAACATCGTGAACACCAATAATCAGAGCAGCGACTCAGAACAACAATGGAGTAGCCTTCCAATGACAAGAAAAACACATCAATGGCAGC
>PBRG01000061.1 GCA_002726615.1 Marinobacter sp. | reverse complement strand
ATATTTTGCTATTGATATCATCTGCAGGCATCTTGAACAATAATGATTTGGACCATCCAATAAGAGAAGTAATTATGTCGGGTGAAAATCGTCTAGGCGTGCTTTTGGTGGAGGACTGCCCATTTAGCGCAATGGCTTATCAAAGTTTTCTGCAGGGTAACTATGCTGTTCGGGTTGCCCATACCGGCTCGGAAGCTCTGGAACAGTTAGCCCAGCATAACTTTAATGTGGTTATCACCGATGTCATGTTACCGGACATGAGCGGTCTGAGCGTTCTGGATAAGATTCAGGCTGAAATGCCATCACTGCCGGTCATCGTAATCACCGCTCATGGTTCCGTTGATATGGTGGTTGACTCCATGCAGCGCGGTGCCAGCGATTTTATTTCGAAGCCGTTCGACGAGGCCCGCCTCGAGGTCACACTCAAAAACATCCTCAAAAAGCAGAAGCTCGAAGAAGTTGTTCATCAGTACGAGAACATTTACAGACGTGAACAGTTTCATCAGATGATCGGTGCCTCACTGCCCATGCAGAATGTTTACCGTATCGTCGAAAGTGCAGGGAAGAGCAATGCATCGGTTTTTATCACTGGTGAGAGCGGCACCGGCAAGGAATTGTGCTCAGAGGCTCTGCACGCGGAGAGCCCTCGGGCCAACGCACCTTTTATTGCTTTGAATTGTGCCGCCATTCCCCGTGATCTCATTGAAAGCGAAATATTTGGCCACGTGAAAGGCGCATTCACCGGGGCGTCGGTGGCTCGAGACGGAGCTGCTATGCGAGCGTCTGGAGGTACACTTTTCCTGGACGAAATTGGAGAAATGCCGTTGGACCTTCAAAGCAAACTCTTAAGGCTGATCCAGTCGGGAACCTTTACTCCAGTGGGAGACAGTAAAGAGCTGAAAGTTGATATTCGCTTTATTTGCACAACGAACCGGGATCCGCTCCGTGAAGTGCAGGAGGGGCGGTTTCGTGAAGACCTGTATTATCGATTGCACGTAATTCCTGTTCATATGCCTCCATTGCGAGAACGTGGACGCGACATAATGCTGATCGCTCAGTCGTTGTTAAAACAATATGCAGAAGACGAGAAGAAGGATTTTCGGGGTTTCAGCAAGGATGTTGAGAAAGTCTTCATGCAGTATGACTGGCCCGGTAACGTCCGGGAACTGAGCAATGTGGTCAGAAATATGGTGGTTTTGAATGAGGGCAGAGTCATTGACATATCGATGCTGCCTAATCTGATTCAGTCTCAGAAGTCAAAGAGCAGCAGGGCATGGGCGCTTGGGAATAACCCTCCAGGCTTTGGGGAAGTGGCTCCAGTACCACGAACCGAAGGCGGTCTCGGCGAAATTGCTGATGCCGTTCAGTCCGATTCAGGTAACCAAGAGATCCTGCCGTTCTGGGTTGAGGAGAGGCGCATCATCGAATCCGCCATTGAGAAGTGCGATGGCAATGTGCCGCGGGCTGCGGTCCTTCTGGAACTCGGTGTCTCAACCATTTATCGCAAGAAACAGCAGTGGGATAAAGCGCAAATTGCCCGAGAGTCAATATGACTCCCATTTTGAGAAGGCACAATTTGAAGTTTGAGGTGGTGCTATAAATAATTGAAAAATAAGCAATAAATAGTTGTCATGCTAAGTGCATTTCCGGTAAAAGGTCCTTTATCGGAGATTGTAATGCCGCTGAAACATTTTTTCGGAAACCTTGCCGTCGGTAATAAACTCGCAGCCAGCTTCGCTATCCTCCTCATACTTCTCATCATCGTATCCGCCGTCGGTTATTCGTCGCTTGATACCTATCACCGCGGCGTTTCGATTGTGAAGCACGCCAACGCCGCCGAAATTGACTTGCTGGAGGCGGAAAGAGACGAAAGAAACTTTGCGATTACACAGAATTCCAAATACATAAACCACGCCATCGAGTTCGTTGCTCACGCTGAAAGTGCGCTGATGCCTCTGATTGAGATGAATGAGGCAGGCAGTGAGGACCGACAACTGGCAGACCAGATTCTTGAGGGTACAAGGTCCTACGAGGCTCTTCTGAAAAAGTACGAAACGGCCATCTCCGGACCACCAGACACCGTCAGATCCCTTGAAAAGGAAATGTACGCTGTTGCGACCAGTACCATCGATATGATGGAGGAGTTGAAATACGGTGAGCAGGCACAGTTGCAGGAAACATATGACCTCGCGGTTGCAGAAATCATTATCGTGACCATTGTCGCCCTCCTTGTTGCTATCGTTCTTGCATGGATGTTGACCCGATCAATCACCCGACCAATCAACGAAGCGGTCGACATTGCAAACAGCGTTGCCTCAGGCGATCTGACCGTGAATGTTCAAAGCCAGCGCGGCGATGAATTCGGTCAGTTGCTCGCAGCCTTTGGAACGATGATAACCAACCTCAGAGAACTGATTCGCGAGATCGATACCGGGGCGTCTAGTATTGCCTCATCTTCGGAAGAGCTTTCAACGGTAACCAACCAGACCAGTCAGGGCGTCGCAGAACAACAATCCCAGACCGACCAGGTGGCCACCGCCATGAATGAGATGGTCGCGACGGTCAATGATGTGGCCAAAAGTGCAGAAGCTGCATTTGAGGCTGCCAATCACGCCAGCGAAAAATCCAGTAAAGGTGAAAAGGCGGTCCGGGAAACTCTGGATCTCGTTGCCGAGCTGAACAAACAAAGCGTTAATGTGATGGAACAGCTCAACGGCCTGCAAGGGGAAACCAACAACATTGCGACTGTGCTGGACGTAATCAAGTCGGTTGCCGATCAGACCAACCTGCTGGCGCTGAACGCTGCTATAGAGGCCGCCCGTGCAGGCGAGCATGGGCGTGGCTTCTCGGTGGTGGCCGACGAAGTGCGGTCACTGGCTCAGCGTACCCAAGGTTCTGCCGCCGAGATTGAAACCCTGATCAGCAACCTGGTTACCAGCGCGGAAACATCGGTTTCCAGCATGGAGACTGGCAACAAACTTTCGGAACAGACTCTAGAGAGGGCACAACTGGCCGGCACTGTTATTCAGGAAATGGCGCAAGGGGTTGAGGAAATCCGTCAGCACAACAGTCAGATTGCAACGGCTGCTGAAGAGCAGAGTTCCGTGGCTGAAGAGATCAATCAGAATGTCACTCTGATCCGTGATGTGGGCGATCAGTCTGCGGCTTCTACCGAGCAGGTTTCAGCTGCCAGTGACGAGCTGGCGCGACTTGCCGAAGGCCTCAATACGCAAATTGCCCGTTTCAAGGTGTGATCTGGAAGATACGTTACACAAAGGGTCCGGCCATGAATCGGGCCGGGCCTTGTCCAGAATAAGCTTGACTACTGCAAGGGAAATGGCGGTCACCAGCGGGCATTTGCTTGGTCTCCAGCGGATGTTACGTCGCAAGAAATATCCATCGGATTCATCAACTCGGACAAGGATAAACGTTCTATCCTTTCGGCGATCTCCGTCCTCGAAGAGTTAGATTTTTGGTGATTTTTGTCTGACAACGATGGCTTACCAATTTTAGAGTTCAGGAATCATGAAACCACTAGAGGACAATGCCCGCCTAAATGAGTTGTCTTTTCTCAACATTCTGGACACGCCCCCGGAAGAGCGTTTTGACCGCCATACACGCCTAGCATCGATCATCTTCGATGTTCCCACTGCCTTCATTACTTTTATTAACCATGAGCAAGTCTGCTTCACATCCAAAATCGGAACCGAAGCTGTTGAAGCAAATCGGACAGACAGCCTGTGTCAGTACACTCTTGGTCTCGGGTTTCTAGAGATCAAGGACACTTTTGAAGATGAGTTCTTCCGAAATCATACGGCAGTCAAAGGCTCGCCCCCGATACGTTTTTACGCAGCCTCGGCTCTGCATGGCCCGACTGGTCAGCCTGTTGGCACTCTGTGCTTGGTGGATTACGTACCACGGCACCTCCGTGAAAATGACCGCGCCCGACTTGAGGCACTTGCTCGGCTTGTGGAATCAGAAATCGAACGCGACATGGCGCTAAAGGATGATTGGCAGACCTTTCGGGATTCGACCTTACGGGATTCATTTACCGGGCTGCCTGGCGAAACGCTACTGGAGGAAAGTCTGGAGGGCCTGATAAAAACGGCGGAGGCTGAGCGAAGCCAATTGGCCGTCATACATGTGTACATCAAGAATTTTGATGCAATCGCCAGCCTCAGCGAAGGTCGTGGTCTGAATACGGTGGTGCAAGCGTTCGTTGACCGACTTGTAATGCATAATGAACATATATTGGGTTCAGGAAGGATCGCGCCTGACCGCCTCGCTCTGATTGTGCCTGTCGAATCAAGAACATCGACGTTGGCAATGGCACACCGGATACTGAACACACTGGCTGAACCTATTGAATTCGCAGATCGTGATTTACGCCCCGAAATCGGTATCGGCATCAGTGTTTATCCTGTGGACGGCACTGAAGCACATCTTCTTATAGATCTGGCACAGCGCGCCTGTGTGTTTTCCCCGTCGCAGATCGATTTCTATGATGCCAGCGGAGAGGCTAATGCAACGCGTTGGTATCTGATTCAGGATCGCCTCGGAAAGGCCATAATGAATCATCGGCTTACCCTGAGTTATCAGCCAATCTGGTCTGCAGACGGCACTCGTGTAATAAAATTTGAAGCATTGGCTCGCTGGCAGGATGAGGAATTGGGTGTGGTCAGCCCTGGAGAATTTGTACCCGTAGCCGAGAAACATGCCGGGCTTTCCCACCAGTTAACCCACTACGTATTGCGTATGGCCTGTTTGGAGGCGCGGACTTGGCAAACGGATCCCTGCGATGAGCCGATTCGTGTCGCAGTCAATATTCCTGCCGCAGAGTTTTACCGGCCAGAATTTGCACAATCGGTCTTACATCTGCTCCATGAGGTTGACCTTGAACCATCCCGATTAACGTTGGAATTGACCGAAGAAAGCCTGATCCAGAATATCGATCAAACCATCCTTACGATGGCGGAGTTATCGAGCCAAGGCATCAAATTGGCGCTTGACGATTTTGGAACTGGCTATTCGTCTCTGAATCATCTCAACCGATTGCCCGTGGATACCCTCAAGATCGACAAGAGTATCGTTGACCCACTGCCCGGCCACAAAAAAGGCCTGGAGATAGTATCTGGCTTCATCCGAATAGCTCATGCCATGGAACTGACAGTTGTTGCGGAAGGCGTGGAGCATGAGGCCCAGCGCCAGCTATTGTTAAAACTTGATTGCGACATGATTCAGGGGTATTTGCTAGGCCGACCTGTAACTGCGGACAAAGTACACGAATTACTGACGAATACGATCACGATCACCTGAAGGAACCTTCTTGGGAAATGTATTCAAAAAAGAGGTGGAAAATAAATGAGCAACACAATGAGTAGTGTTGACCAAAGGACCCAACTGGCTGGCGAAAACCGCATGGAACTCCTCATCTTCAAGCTTGGATACAATGATCAGCTTTTTGGGATCAATGTATTCAAAGTTCGAGAGGTCATTCCCTGCCCGAAACTCACTGATGTTCCTCATGTGGGATCGCATGTTATTGGCATCACCAACGTGCGTGGCGAAACCATTCCCGTAATTGACATGGAAACTGCTACCGGCGTGACAGGTGGTTTACGCCAGGCGGCCCTGGCTCTCCGGAGCGACACTGTCGCTGACAGTTCTGCCAGGCCATTACTCATTGTGAGCGAATACAACCAGAAAGTTCAGGCCTTCCTGGTTAAGAGCGTCGATCGCATAGTGAATCGTAGTTGGACGGACATAACGCCCCCACCAACTGGTCTTCCCGGCGGGCATTATCTGACGGCGACGACCCAGTTAGAAGACAATATTGTGGGCATTCTTGATGTTGAAAGAGTTTTGTCGGAGCTCGCGACCGAGATGGACGGCAATTTGTCTCAAGCGGTATCCGAGAAAAGCCGACGATGGACCAACGATGGCGACGAGCTTTATCCGATACTGGTTGTCGATGACTCCGCAGTAGCACGACGGCAACTGACTCGCGTTCTTACCGATATGGGGCTAAAAATCGAAACCTTTAATGACGGCGAGCAAGCGTACCTTCATCTGGAACAGGTTGTCTCTGAGGGAAAATCGATTTCGGATGTCTATCAGGCCATTATTTCAGACATCGAAATGCCAAGGATGGATGGTTACACGTTTGTTTCAAACGTAAAGGCTAATCCAGCCATGTCTGGTATCCCCGTCGTTTTGCACAGCTCCCTTACTGGTGGGTTCAACAAGGCCTTGGTGGAAAAAGTCGGGGCCGATGGGTTTCTTGAGAAGTTTGATCCCGATAAGCTTGCGAACTTTGTAATGGAGACTGTCGGAGCGACCAGAGCCATTGGATGACGGTGTTCTGGTGCCAAGCGTGAATCACCGTAGTTATATAGACGCCTCCGAGCCAAAAACAATAACCGGCTGACGAGGCAACTGGAGACGTTAACGGAGAACTTTTCTAAACACTGATTTTTTCCTATTAAAGGGGCTATCATGGACTCTAAAAAGCTTTTAATCGTAGCCCACGCGCCCTCCCGGAATACTCTCAAGCTACGGGAAGCTGTGGAGCAGGGTGCAAAACACCAGGATATTGAAAACGTCGAAGTTATCGTTCTTCCGCCATTGGAAGCCGGCCCGGAAGATGTTTTGGCTTGCGATGCCATTATCCTTGGTACCACTGAAAACCTCGGCTACATGAGTGGTGCTTTGAAGGATTTCTTTGACCGCAGTTACTACCCCTGCCTTGAGAAAACCCAGGGTTTGCCCTTCACCTTCTATATCCGCGCGGGCCTCGACGGCACTGGCACCCATCGTGCCATCAATTCCATCACCACGGGCCTGCGCTGGCGGATGGTGCAGGAGCCATTGCTCTGTCATGGCGACTATCGGGACGAATTCGAGGATCAGTGCCGTGAACTGGGGCTCTACATGGCCGCCAGTCTGGATGCAGGGTTGTTCTAGGAAGGTTTAGCTGGCGTAGCGGTTGTACAGGCCTTCAATGCGGGAAAGGGCGTTGTCAACGGCCCTTGAATACCCCTTTTTGTCGAAACAGTAGCTGAACTGGATGCTTACCCGGTAACCGGTCTGATAGGGCTGGCAGCTGATCACTTGGGCGGCGACACGGGATTCGCGGATGTACTTGCCAGCAAAGTCCATATAAAGGTGAGCGCCAGACTCCACTGGCCTTGGGCAAAGCACCGCCATGCCATAACGATTCAGGTCCAGGCAGGTGACAGCGGTTGAATTCTTCCCCCGACCAAAAAAACCACGCTCCTGCAGCTGTACCTTCAGGCACATGGCAGGGTAGCGGTCCTTGATTCTGCGGTCTGCGGAATCACTCATCATACGTTGGCATCCGTTGCGTATCTTGTGATTGTTATTGGCCCGTTCTTCCGTCGGGACGTTGAAGTCTAGTACCCGAGAGGGTGGCTGAAAAATGACCAGGCCAAGAACTGTGACCGGGTTATCAAAATGGGGTCGCAGTGTGCAGACATGAAAATTATGCCCCTGATGACAACGCATTCAGGCCTGGGTGCTGACCAGCCGCCCCCTGCGGTCCTCGGTGGGCGCGGCCTTGCCGGTTTTCGGGTTCAGTAATCGTGGGCTGCGCCTGGACCGTTTCTTGCGGCGGTCTGGCCCTTCAAAGGCCACCTGCGCCCGGCGCCGGTCTGGTTGTACACGTCGGTCGCCCTGCGGCTTTTCCGGCGTCGATGACGCCTGTTGTAGTTGCGGTGCGGTAAAGGTTTTGCGTTTCCGCAGTGACTCCAGCACCGTCAACGGCTGCGACTGATTCCGATAAATATCCATTGAATGAGTGTCCTGCCCTGAGATTGAGGCCTCTGTCATTATGCCCGATTGATCAATTTATCGACAAGTTGGGCTAAATCTTTAGCGAGAGCGCGACAGGGAGAGCCCCAGATTCTACAATGAGCGGCCAATACCAAAATGCTTTCATACCGTTACAGGACCGAACCTTGAAGTCACTGTCCCTGAATCAGCTCTACAAAGCCTGTGTTTTAAAAGATCTACCGTTCAAGACCACGCGACAGCTCGAGCCGTTGGCGGAAATTGTCGGCCAGAACCGAGCCCAGGCGGCGGTGCGCTTTGCCCTGGCCATGCCCCATGGTGGTTACAACGTCTATGCCGTGGGACGTAACGGGTTAGGCAAGCGCACAATGATGCTCCGTTACCTGGAGCATCATGTGGACACTGAGAACCAGAGCCACGACTGGTGTTATGTCGCCAACTTCGAGGAGCCGCGAATTCCCCGGGTCCTTCAGTTGCCGGCCGGTAAAGGCACCGAGCTCAAACAGGATATGGAAAAGCTGATGGGGCGTCTGATGAAGATGATCCCCCAGACGTTCGACAGCGACAGTTTCCTTGAACGTGCTGAACAGCTGAAGAATGGGTACGCCAAGAAGCAGGAAGACGAGCTGGAGAAGGTGGCAGCTCAGGCCAAGCGAAAGAAGGTCAGCCTGAATATTACGACGCCCGGTGGCTATCGACTGGTGGCGATGAATGGCGAGGAGCCCCATACCGCTGAATCCTTCCAGGCACTGACCGAAGCGCAACGGGACAAGTTTGAAAACGACATCAACAAACTTGAGAAGAAGCTGCGTCAGGCACTGCGCAAACTGGCGGATTGGGAGCAGGAATACGCCGAAAGCCAGCAGGCGCTCAACGAGGAGACCCTGGAAAGCATCTCCGGCCACCAGATTGACGAGTTGATCGAGAAGTACGGGGAACTGCCGGACGTGGTTTCGTATTTCGAGGAAGTTCGCAAGGACCTGTCCGAGAGCCTGGAAATCTTTCTGGAAGACAATGAAGAGCAGGCGGCGATCGCCTACGCGTCGCTGGATAAGAAAATGCCCCGGCGCTATCTGGTCAATGTGCTGGTCCACCAGAAAACCGATGAAGTGCCGGTTGTGGTGGAGGACAATCCGACCTACCACAACCTGTTTGGCTATGTTGAGAGTGTGACCTTCAAGGGCTCGGTGTTTACCGACTTCTCGCTCATACGTCCTGGCAGTATTCACCGTGCCAACGGTGGATATCTGCTAATGGATGCGATCAAGGTGCTTGAGCAGCCATTTGTCTGGGACGGGCTGAAGCGTGCCCTGCGGTCCAAGTCCATCCAGATCAACTCGCTGGAACGCGAGCTGACCCTGTCAGGCACGATTTCATTGGAACCCGAAGCGATTCCGCTGGACGTAAAAATCGTGCTGTTCGGCGATCGGGAAACCTGGATGCTGTTGCAGGAATACGACCCCGAGTTTGCCGAGCTGTTCCGGGTAACGGCAGACTTCGAGAACGAGATGATGCGTACGGACGAGAGCCAGCTCTTGTACGCCAAGTTCATCGCCAGCCTGGTGAATGAGAAGAAGCTACTGCACTGCAGTAACAAAGCCGTGGCTCGTGTGATTGAACACAGTTCGCGCATGGCGGAACACCAGGATCGGCTGTCTCTGCATGCGGCGGATATCGCCAATCTGCTGAGAGAGTCCGACTACTGGGCGAGGCAGGCGGGGGCAAAGCTGATCCAGAACTCCCATGTGGATCAGGCGTTGGAGAGCGCCCGCTACCGCAGCAGTCGTATTCGGGATCAGTTCTACGACTCCATCCGTGATGGCACCACACTGGTGTCCACAACGGGGACCTGCATTGGACAAGTGAACGCGCTTTCGGTGCTGTCCACCGGTGGTTTTGAATTTGGTTTGTCCAATCGCATCACCGCGACCTGCTATTATGGAGATGGCGGTGTGATGGATATCGAGCGGGACGTCAAGCTTGGCGGTAATATTCATTCCAAAGGGGTGATGATTCTCAGTTCCTGGCTGTCCTCCCATTTCGCCGTTACCGATCCCATGCACCTTTCAGCCAGTCTGACCTTCGAGCAGAACTACGGGGAAGTGGATGGCGACAGCGCCTCGCTGGCGGAATTGTGTGCCCTGGTATCTGCGTTGTCGGGGCTGCCGGTGAGGCAGGACCTGGCGATCACCGGGTCGGTGAACCAGTTCGGAGAGGTCCAACCCATTGGTGGCGTTAACGAGAAGGTTGAAGGCTACTTCAGCACTTGCAGGCTGACCGGGGAGCTTACTGGTACCCAGGGGGTGATTGTGCCCTCCACCAACGTCCAGAACCTGATGCTTGAACAGGAGGTTGTTCAGGCCGTTCGCAACGGACAGTTTGCCGTGCATTCGGTTAGCCGTGCTGAGGAGGCGATTACGCTATTGCTCGGTAAACCGGCAGGTAAGGCTGACGACAAAGGTAGGTACCCTAAGCAGAGCGTTTTTGGCATTATCCAGCAACGTCTGGAAAAAATGCGCGAGCATGAGCGCCAGGAGCATGCCCGGGACGACCATAAAGATCCGTCGATTCACTGAGAGCCACGGCGGACATTGAAAGGAGAGACAAGGCACATGACTGATACCCAGCAAACGGTCTACGTAGTTGAGGACGATGAGGCGGTTCGTGATTCCCTGGAACTGCTGCTGAAATCCGATGGCAAGCCGGTCAAGACCTATGACAATGCCAACGCATTTCTCAAGGATTACTCCGAAACAATGGCCGGCTGCATCGTACTGGATATCCGCATGCCGGGCATGGATGGTATGGAGCTCCAGAAGAAACTGAATGAAAAGCACTCCATCCTGCCAATTATCTTCGTCACGGGGCACGGCGATGTTCCCATGGCCGTGGATGCCATGAAAGAGGGGGCTGTCGATTTTATCCAGAAACCTTACCGGGAAGAGGCCCTGCTCCAGAAAATCGAGGCCGCCCTGGAGCAGGACAAGGAGCAGCGCAAAACCCTCGGTGAGAAGCAGGAAATCCTGCGCCGCGTGAAAAGCCTGACGCCCCGGGAGCATGAAATCATGGACCGGATGATTGCAGGGCAGGCGAACAAGGTCATTGCCATTGAACTGGAGATCAGTCAGCGTACCGTTGAAATCCACCGGTCGAGGGTGATGCACAAAATGGGCACGCATTCACTGGCACACCTGGTCCGTATGGTTCTGTCCGTAAAGGACCTTATCGACGCGCGCTGATTTGGCCGGCATCATGCATTTATCATCGTAACCGGCCGTACTTCTATGACAGATGCTGTCCTTGAGACAACAGACGTAACGGTTCTGCTCGTTGACGACAACCCGCAGAACCTCAAGGTTCTCTATGAGACCCTGAAAGACAAGGGTTATCGCCTTCTCATTGCCAACGATGGTGAAAAAGCGCTGGACCTTGCCCACCGCCATCAGCCGGAAGTGATCCTTCTGGACATCATGATGCCGGAACTCGACGGCTATCAGGTGTGTGAGCGCCTAAAGGCAGACCCCGTTACGTCAGACAGCGCTGTGGTGTTTCTATCCGCACTGGATGACCTGCAAGCGAAAGTCCGGGGGTTCGCCCTCGGAGGTGCAGACTACATTTCCAAGCCTTTTCAGGCTCAGGAGGTGATTGCCCGGGTGAAAACCCACGCCAGGGTAATCCGCCTTGAACGGGCACTTCAGGCCCGTAACCGCCAGCTTGAAAACGATCAGGCCCGCATACTCAATTCCATCAGCGAAGGTATTTATGGTCTCGACGCCAGGGGTACCATCGTGTTCGCCAATCCGGCGGCGGCGCTGATCATGCGTAGACCTGTTGAAGAGCTGATTGGTCAGGGTTTTTTCGATCTCCATTTCCGCACTGCCGGCCACGGATGTGAGTCGCTTCCGGTCTATGCCACCTGCACCAGGGGTGTCGCAGAAAATCAGCGCGATATCGAGATGTTACGTGCCGATGGTTCACCGTTTCCGGTGGAGTATCGAGCGACACCGAAACTGGATGGTGATGAACTACATGGGGCGGTGGTGGTCTTCCGTGACATAACTGCGGAACTTGAAAGTGAACTCGCCCTGGACGACGCACGGCACATGGTTCAGGAACAGCGTGAGCAACTGGCTCACTTCTCCCGCCTGACCACCATGGGGGAGATGGCGGCCGGTGTGGCGCATGAGGTTAATCAGCCGTTGACGGCCATCACCAACTACGCCCGCGTTGCCAAGCGCGTATTGGCCAAGGAAGCGCCGGATCACGAGTTGCTCGAGGAAACGCTGGAGAAGATCGAAGCCCAGTCACACCGCGCCAGTGAGGTGATTCGCCGTATCCGGCGGTTTATGAAGAAGCCGGCTGCCGGAAAGGATGTGTTGTCGATTGCGGCACTGTTGGAAGATACCCGCCAGTTCGCAGAAGTGGATATCCGCAACAATGAGGGCGGTGTGGAAATCTCGGTGGCCGACAACGTGCCGGATGTCATAGCGGACCCGATTCAGGTACAACAGGTTGCGTTGAACCTGATTCGTAACGCCCTGGAGTCCACCCGCAGCGCTCAGTCGGTAAAGCCCGTCGAAGTGACCGTGGCGATGTCAGGTACGGGTTGTGTCCGTGTGGCGGTAACCGATCATGGCGTAGGTTTGCAGGACGATGCGGAAGAAAAGCTGTTCCTGCCGTTCTACACCACCAAGGAAGAAGGCATGGGGATTGGCTTGCCCATGTGTCGATCCCTGATTCAGGCCCAAGGCGGTGATATCGGGTTTGAGAGGCCCGGGCATGGTGGCGCCTGTTTCTTCTTTACCTTGCCGGCTGCTGGGGCCGTGGGCTCGCCCTGTACGTCCACTGCCGGCTCCGGAGAGCCGACAGAATAACCTCCCCCTCAATCCTCCCAGCGTATCTCGCCGCTCAGGTGAGGGGCGTTACCTGACGCGTTCAGTAACTGATAGTCCCAGCCCTCTTGCCCAGCCTGCCAGTTGAGTTGCGCGGTTCCCGGAAGGAACAGCGGCTTCTTGAACTGGCAGGAGACGGATATCGCGTCCGGGCGCCAGCCGCTTTGCTGTTCAAGCAACGCCAGCACTCGGGCCTTGCTCCACATGCCATGGGCAATCGCCCGGGGGAAACCGAAGGCCTTTGCGGTCAGCGCGTGAAGGTGTATCGGGTTTCTGTCACCGGACACCCCGGCGTATTGCCGACCAATGGATTCCGCGGCACTGATGTCGGTGGTCTCCGGGTAGTGGGGCAGTTCGGGAGGTTTGCCGCCTGAGGCCTTTTTGCTTTTATCCGGCTGCCGGAACAGATTAGTGCTGGTCTCCTCCCACACCAGCTTTCCTGCGGACCAGGCTTCAGTAACCAGATCGAACTCCAGTCCCCTCGATGTATTGTTCTGATCGTCCAGCCGTACGGCGATGTCCAATGTTTCCCCCGTGCCTATTGCGCGGTGCTGCGTGATGTTGTTGCGAAGGTGGACGAGCCCGAGCAGAGGCAGCGGGAAGGCCTTTTCGGTCAGCAGTTTCAGATGCAACGGAAACGCAAGGATGTGGGGCCAGGTGATGGGCACGGTAGCCTGTGTATCGAAACCACATACCCTCTGGTAGCGTTTCAGGTTATGGTTGGCCGTACTGACGCCGATTAATCGGGCGGACAGACCAGGTATCCGTAGGTCGTCGCCGGATGGCTTGTTTTTCGGGAGTAGGGCCTTGCTGTAAAGCGACCATAGGCCGGGCGGGTGACTGTAGTAGATTGAAGTATCTGTCATATTGCTTTCTCTCCTGGTACACCTGTGCGTCTCTGGCCTGATATGCTCTAATGTAAGACTAAGGTCTCAGAGTCTGGCAAACCCGGCCAGTATGAGCATTGACCTGGCTTGCCAGCAAGGGTTGTCCGGCCGGCCAAGCCAATTGATAAACAACTACAAAGCGGGATTTTATGCAGGAACTTCGCGATGCGGGTGTGATGTTGCGCTTGATTTATCAGGCCATGAAACGCAAAGGGATTGATACCGATGCCATTTTTGTCCGGCTGGGAGTGGATGAAGACTATGTCTACACCGAGCAGCTAAGAACACCTCACAGTGCCCAGTTGTATTTCTGGCAGGTGGTTGAGGATGTGTCGGGCGATCCTGACGCCGGCCTCCACTTGGGCCAGTTGTTACCGGCCTACAAGGGGCAGGTTCTGGAATACCTGTTTCTGAGCAGTCCAACGTTTGGCGAGGGCCTTCGGCGGGCTCAAAACTATCAGCGCCTGTTGAGTGATGCTGCCAATACCGACTTCTTGATCGAGGGTGACGAGGCCTGCATGGTGCTGGATGCCGCGTCCAGCGAAGTCAGCCGTCTGCGGCATTTCAACGAATGCTTCGTACAGGGTCTGATAACCTTTTTCAAATCGATCACCGATGACCGCTTCTACCCATCGCGTATCGAGTTTGAACATCAGCGTGAGCATGGCCGGGAGCATGTGATCGACGTGCTCGGTTGCGATGTTGTGTTTGGCGCCAAGGAAAACCGGCTGTATTTCCCTGCCACCCTGCTGTCCCATGCTTCGCCTCATGCGGAACCGGAATTGCTGGATCTCCATGAACGGTTTGCCAGTGAGCAGGTGGCCCGTCTTGAGAAGAAAGACATCGTTGGACAGGTCGAGCGAATTGTCGCGGAACTGCTGGACAGCGGAGAGGTCACCCTGGATGCCGTGGCCGAGCGTCTGGGCATCAAACCCCGAACCCTGCGTACCCGCCTGACCGAAGCAGAAACCAGCTTCAACCAGGTGTTGGCCGATTTCCGTTATCGCCTGGCGCGGCAGTTGCTGGCAACCACCGACGAATCCATTGACGAAATCGTATATCTCACCGGCTTCTCGGAACCCAGTACTTTCTACCGGGCGTTCAAGCGTTGGTCGAGCATGACGCCTATCGAATACCGAAAGACCGCACAGGGAAAGGATGCCATGGTTGATGCCATGTAGGAGCCTTCCGAAAACCGAACTTTTTTCATGAAAAACGTTGACATGCAGGGCGGCCTCTTTATAATGCGCCCTCGTTGTCACCGAGCAGTCACACCCTTGATTGCGCCCGAGGTGGCGGCTCACGCGGAGCGGTAGTTCAGCTGGTTAGAATACCGGCCTGTCACGCCGGGGGTCGCGGGTTCGAGTCCCGTCCGCTCCGCCATT
>PBRG01000060.1 GCA_002726615.1 Marinobacter sp. | reverse complement strand
GTGGAAGAAATGTCCATCGCCAGCGGCATCAGCGTGCCAGACCTCTATGTGATGGATCACGAAACCGGCATCAACGCCTTTGTGGCAGGCTATACGCCCGGTGAGGCCGTTATGGTGGTTACCCATGGGGCCTTGACACAACTCACCCGTGACGAGCTCCAGGGTGTGGTTGGCCACGAGTTCAGCCACGTCCTAAACGGCGATATGCGCCTGAACGTACGTTTGATCGCCATCCTGGCCGGCATCCTGATGATCGGACAGATTGGCGCCTTTCTGCTCAGGGCATCCTTCCACCGCTCCCGTCTATCCAGCCACTCATCTCGTGACCGGAAAGGCCAGGCGGTTTTCGGGCTGGTAGGCGTGGCGCTGCTGGTCATTGGTTATGTGGGCGTATTCTTCGGAAGATTGATCCAGTCCGCAGTATCGCGACAGCGGGAAATGCTGGCCGATGCCTCTTCGGTGCAGTTTACCCGTAATCCCGAGGGCATTGCCGGCGCGCTGTTCAAGATTGGCATCAAAGGAGGCTACCTGGACACCACCAGCCATGCCAGTGACATGAACCACATGTGTTTTGGCGAAAGCGCACGTATGAAGTTCGCGGCATTGCTGGCGTCCCACCCTCCGGTGCAGGAGCGTATCGAAGCCATCCAGCCGGGCATGTTTGCCCGCCTTCGCAGCAGGTTGAGAGACAGCGAGCCCGCAAACGCACTTCGATCCGCGGGCTCTCCCCAACCCTCCGTAGCCAGTGCAGCAACGGCCCACGGTGCGGCTTCCGGCTTCAGCGCGGGTGGAACAGGCGCAGCAACGTCGCCCCTGAATACCCGGCTACCGGAGAATCTCTCGACCTCAGTGGGTACCGTGAACAAACGCAGCGAAGACTATGCCGTGGACCTCCTCAACCGGCTGCCTTCAACGTTTCGCAACTTGCTCTATACCCGGGCCGGCGCCATTCAGCTGTGCTATGCGCTGCTGATTTACCAGCTTCCTGAGCCTTTACAACAGAAGCGGTTGGCGCTGGTCACCGCCGACTCCCTCTTTGCGCCCAACGCCGACCTGTTGCACAAGCTGCTGCCCGCCCTTACCACACTGGGCGACGCAATACGATTTCCGGCGCTGGAACTGGCCATGCCCGCCCTCAGAAAGCTCGACCCCGAAGAGCGCAGCCAGTTAATGTCGTGTACGGAGGTATTGATCAAGGCAGACAACCGTCTGAGCCTCTATGAACTGGCCATGCATACCTTTCTTCGCCGCCACCTTGCGGGAGACTCGGCTCGCGTGGTTCCGGTACGCCACCGCAGCTACCGCACAGTAACCGGCCAACTGCGAGTGTTGTTCAGCCTGATGGCACGGGCCGGTGCTCAACAGGGCATCGACAGCCAGGGCTTGTTCGCTGAGGCGATGGCGGGTTTTACCGCCGGGCGGGAGCAATCAGAGCTTCTGGAGACGGTATCCATCAAGCATCTGCGCGATGCGCTGTTGGTGCTGAACACCCTGTCGCCACTGCTAAAGCCCGCCATTCTCGATGCCTGCGGTCATTGCGTGGTTGCAGATGGAGAGATCAAGACCACGGAATACGAGTTGATCCGCCTGGTGGCGGATCAACTGGACTGCCCGATGCCGCCACTGGCGGCCTGAGATCAGCCTCTTGGGCGATCAGTTAGACTGGGGCCGGAACAGGGAGTCTTTCGTGGGCGGCCTTTCGGGGTCCGGCAGTCCCAGCTTCTTGCGCACACCGAGATTGATTTCCCATAAGCTCTGGAATTTCTCATCCGTGGCGGCAACGGCGTCGGCCTTGCCAAGCATGATCTTCGGGCGCAGGAACACCAGGAGATTGCGCTTCACCCGGCGCTCGGATTCAGAGGAAAACAGACGACCCAACACTGGGATATCGCCCAGTAGGGGAACCTTGCTTTTGTTCACCTGCAAGTCATCGGTCGTCAGGCCACCCAGAACGATGGTCTCGCCATCATCCGCCAGGACCGTAGTCTTGATTTCCCGTTTGTTGGTAATAATGTCCGAGGCGGCTTCAATACTGTCACCGATACTTTCCGTGGATTGTTCCACCACCAGGCGCACCAGACCGTCGGCACTGATGGTCGGCGTGACTTTCAAGGTCAAGCCGATATCGCGACGCTCAATGGTAGTAAACGGATTGGTGGTACCATCGCCGGTCACTGTGGACTGGCCGGTCCGGAAGGGTACGTTCTGGCCAACGATGATTTCGGATTCCTGATTATCCAGGGTAATGATACTGGGAGTGGACAGCAGATTTGCCGCCGCCGAGGTCGACAACGCCTGCAACAGGACACCCCAGGACACGCCATCCTCGTTACGCTGACCGGCGCCAATAGTGATACCGCCGGCAGCAGGTTCAATAAGCGACTCGGATAGAATCGCGCCGAGAACGTCGCCAAGGCTGTTGCCGACGTTCTCAAAGTTAGAGCCGGCTACCGGTGTAGAACCACTGGATTCGCTGCCAAGCGCAAATTGAACGCCCAGGTCCTGCCCCAGCTCATCGCTGATCTCGACAATGGCTGCCTCAATCATCACCTGAGCCCGGCGCACGTCAAGCGCCTGAACGATCATCTCGGCTTCCTGCATCATCGACGGCTCGCCACGCACGACCAGGGCATTCAGCCCCTCATCTGCGAATACCGAAAAGTTGGTGTTACGTCCACTTCCCGAACCTCCGCTGCTGCCACCTGCACCACCGGTCGATTCCTTGGCGACTTCCCCCATCACGCCCTTGAGAATTTCAGTAAGATTCTCCGCGTCGGCATGGCTCAGGCGAATGACCTTGGTCGTGCCACCTGTGGCTGAAGGTTGGTCCAGCTTCCTGATCAACTCCCGCATCTTGTCACGGAAGGTTTCATCACCCCTGAGGATAAGCCGGTTGCTGCGTTCATCGGCCGTTACGCTGTACTTCCGGGCGGCATTATCGCCACCACCCTGGCCCAACTCCGCCGGGGCCAGTTCCTGCAGCAACTCAACCATGTCACCCACCCAGGCCTCCTCAAGCTGGATTACTTCCACCTCGTATTTGGACGGACTGTCGAGCTCTCTCACAATCTGTTCGATACGCTGGATATTGGAAGAGTGGTCGCTGACGATCAGCGCGTTGGCAGCCGCCACACCCGCCAGGTGGCCATACTTGGCCACGAGCGGCCGCAGGATGGGCACCAGTTCAAGGGCATTGGCATTATCGATCTGGATAACGCGGGTGATCAGCTGTTCTGAGGGTACCTCTGTAAACCGCTCCAGCGACTCAGCGGATTGTTTTGCGTCCACTTGCTGAACCACCTTGATCACTTCCTCACCGGGAATCGCGGTGAAGCCATGCACCTGCAACACAGCCAGGAACAGATCGTAAATCTCGTCCTTGTTCATGGGGGCGCTGGACAGGACTGTCACCTTACCCTTCACCCGTGGGTCCACTACAAAGCTGTAGCCGGTGATATCCGCCACTTGGGTCACAAAGGCGCGAATGTCCGCGTCCTTGAGGTTCAGTCGCCAGGTTTCCGTTTCCTGCCCGTAAGCAACAGACATCAGGGGCATCAGCAGGGCCAGAAAAAAGGCCCGGAATAGTTTGGATCTGTGGTTAAGCATCTGGCGTTATTGTCCTGTATCGTTAAATCCGTTCATCGCCACTGTTCAGGTATGGCATAGCTTACGGTCAGAATGGATCCGTCCCGTTCGATTTCTATTTCCAGTTGCGGCTCAGACCGCCAATTCTCAAAAAGCACCATATCTTGCTCAAGGTCGCCCAGGCGCTGCCCGTTAACAGCGGTAATCACATCTCCGGCCTGGAGATTGACGGCATTGAGCATGGCATTGGAACCATCGTACACATAACCGGAAGTGCCGCCCTCTCCTGTCGGACTCAGTCCGTATGGTGCAAGCGCCGCAACCCCCTGTGAACCAAGCTGTTCACGTGCCTCACTCAGGAATTGCTCTGGCGAGGACGCCGAACTTTCCTCCACGCCCTCAACCAGGCTCGTGGAAAGTTGTTCTTCAAACGTCAGGGTTTCGTATTGCCCATTCCTGCGAATCAGCACCCGGCCCGGCTCCACTTCCGCCAGTTCCGCGTTACCGGGTAAAATATCCCCCACACGATAGTGCTCTGTTACGCCATTGCTTCCCGCAACTATAGCACCCGAGTCTTCCGGGCGCTCTGCCACCAGCACACCTTCAAGCCTGAGGTTAAGCCTGGTTTCCGGTGCTGACCGACGCACCACTTCCGCGACACGGGGTTGTTCCTCTGCCCTGCCAAACACCTGATGCGCTGCCAGTGGCTGTAATCGGCCGCCACCTGAAACAGTCGCTCTGCTGTCCAGGGCGGGTGCCATGGCCACCGGGCGGTCGTCCCAGGCAATCAGCCATGTTGTCCGCGCCAGCACCAGCGCAACATAAACCACGAGACCCACCAGTAACAAATTGGCCAGTAACCGGGGAATTCGCCGACTACCAGCTACAGCCGCCATCACAACGCACCTCCCGGGATTAACGGCTGTTTGACCCTGAATACAACATCACTGGGGCTTGCTGAAGCCGGCCAGGGCTGGTCCGCCAGGTCGATCATGCGCTTATAGACTCGTAACTCCATCATGCCGTTCCAGCGGATCTCGGCATCCGCCGCCGGGCCACCCCCACCCTGTTCTGAAATGACCAGCGCTATGCCATCGGCCGTACTGTCCATCGTCGCCCGCATGGGCGGAAAATCCGCCTGGCCAACGTTGTTCCCCATTGGCCAGGTCACCTGACCTCCTGCCCACCGACCCACACCATCTGCCTGGGTCACGCGGTTGTCCTGCCAGGACAACACCAATCGATCAATGGTGACGTCGCCTTCGATAACTGCCCCACCGCTACGCTGAATCAGCTCCTCAAATTCAGCAACCGCCAGATCGCCACTGGCGTTCAGGGTGCCTGTCCCTTGCCATCCGAGACTAACACTGCCATCCACGGAAGACTGTGACGACGACAATGAAAAATCGACAGGTAGCGATAATCCCGAAACAGACGGCATGCCCAGCCGCCACTCAAGCCTCAGAGGGTAACCGGCGACCACCACACCGGCCGCGCCCGACCAGACTCTACCAGACACCTGACTGACCTGAACTTCCGGCGGAAGAGCAACATGGGCAGACGCCTGATGCCAAAGCCATCCAGCCGGCACAAAAACTACCAGCGCCAGCAGATAAATCAGCACCCCGGCAAAGGTCAGCAGTAACACCTTGCCGGGTCTGAGAAAGGCTTTTGCAGGGGTTTTGCTCATACAGTGTCACAAAGATGAATGGCCGGTTGCCGAGTCTAGCAAAGCCATTTCGCAAGTTCATGACAAAAAAACAAAAAACCCCGCGTCGGTGTGAACCAACGCGGGGTTTTTCGGGTTTATGGGGCCATTTCTCAACAACTGAGAATTGGTCCGGTTCAGGCCGGCATTACATCATGCCGCCCATACCTCCCATTCCGCCCATACCACCCATGTCCGGCATACCGCCGCCGGCACCTTCTTCTTCCGGCTCATCCGCAATCATCGCCTCGGTGGTAATGATCAGGGAAGCCACGGAAGCGGCGGCCTGCAGCGCAGAGCGGGTCACTTTGGCGGGATCGAGGATACCCATTTCGAGCATGTCACCGAACGCTTCGGTAGACGCGTTGTAGCCGAAGGAACCTTCGCCTTCCAGAATCTTGTTCACCACAACGGAGGCTTCGCCACCGGCGTTGGTCACGATCTGGCGCAGCGGAGCTTCCATGGCACGGCGCAGGATGTTTACACCAGCCTTCTGCTCTTCGTTGATGGCATCCACCTTGTCCAGTGCCGCAATGGCACGGATCAGGGTCACACCGCCGCCCGGCACAATGCCCTCTTCAACCGCAGCGCGGGTGGAGTGCAGTGCGTCTTCAACGCGGGCCTTCTTTTCTTTCATTTCTACTTCGGAACCGGCGCCAACCTTGATGACGGCAACACCGCCAGCCAGCTTGGCCACGCGCTCCTGGAGCTTTTCCTTGTCGTAGTCGGAAGAGCTGTCTTCAATCTGCTTGCGGATCTGCTCAACGCGGGCTTCGATATCACCCTGGGCACCAGCACCGCCAATAATGGTGGTGTTTTCCTTGGTGACGTTGACACGCTTGGCAGTACCCAGGTCATCAATGGAGGTGTTCTCCAGAGACAGGCCGACTTCTTCGGAAATAACAGTGCCACCGGTCAGGATAGCGATGTCCTGCAGCATTTCCTTGCGACGGTCGCCGAAGCCGGGCGCCTTCACAGCATTTACTTTCACAATGCCGCGCATGTTGTTCACGACCAGAGTCGCCAGTGCTTCACCTTCGATGTCTTCGGCAATGATCTGCAAAGGCTTACCAGCCTTGGCCACAGATTCCAGAACCGGCAGAAGCTCACGAATGTTGGAGATCTTCTTGTCAACCAGCAGGATGTACGGGTCATCCAGTTCGGTGGACATGTTTTCCTGGTTGTTGATGAAGTACGGGGACAGGAAGCCACGGTCGAACTGCATACCTTCCACTACGTCCAGCTCGTCTTCCAGGCCACGACCTTCCTCAACGGTGATGACGCCTTCCTTGCCAACCTTCTCCATCGCGTCTGCGATCAGCTGACCGATAGTCTCGTCGCCGTTGGCAGAGATAGTGCCTACCTGGGCAATATTGCGGCTATCGTCGCAAGGCTTGGACAGGTCGCGGATGGCCTGGACGGCAACGGTGGTCGCCTTGTCGATGCCACGCTTGAGATCCATCGGATTCATGCCGGCGGTCACGGCCTTGATGCCTTCCCTTACGATCGCCTGCGCCAGAACGGTCGCAGTGGTGGTGCCGTCACCAGCAGTGTCGTTGGTCTGGGAAGCAACTTCCTTGACCATCTGGGCACCCATGTTCTCGAACTTGTCTTTCAGCTCGATTTCCTTGGCGACGGATACGCCGTCCTTGGTAACGGTCGGTGCGCCAAAGGACTTGTCCAGAACCACGTTACGGCCTTTCGGGCCCAAGGTTACCTTAACTGCGTCCGCCAGGATGTTGACACCCTGAACCATGCGTTTACGGGCGCTGTCACCGAATCTAACGTCTTTTGCTGCCATGTCATCTATTCCTGTTCGTTAAACCCAATTCAATCGTTCAATCGGATTGCTGCGTAATCGAGCGCTTACTCGAGAACGCCGAAAATGTCGTTTTCGCTCATGATGAGCAGGTCTTCGCCGTCAACCTTAACGGTGTTACCGGCGTACTGGCCAAAGACCACGGTGTCACCCACCTTTACCGCCAGCGCACGGGTTTCGCCATTGTCGAGAATACGGCCATTTCCTACGGCGATAACTTCGCCCTGGGACGGCTTCTCTTTGGCATTACCCGGCAGCACGATGCCACCAGCTGTTTTCTCTTCTTCTTCCTTACGGCGCACGACAACACGATCGTGTAGCGGACGAATGTTCATTGCTCGATATCTCCAATGTCAGGTTAGGTTTGGCAATGATGGTTGCGTTAAAAGCCGGAGCCTTTAACCAACTGTTTTACAGCGGTTATTAGCCCGCAGCGAACTTGTGAATCCTATGTGGGGGTGGCCGATGCGTTTTCAACACTTCGCCGAAAAAATTTTTCAGTTTTTTTTCGGTCGATCATCCTCGTGATCACTACCCGCTCGGCCATCGGTGTTCCGGTTCAGGCGATCGTAGTCCCGCTCGGTTTCGTCGCGGTATTCCCCTTCAATAATGTCATCGTTCCTGTCGAAAGGATTTTGACGCCCGAACGGCCCTTCGCTCCCCCCAAAGGGTCCCTGCCCCTGGAAAGGCCTCTGCTGGCCTGCGGTAAATGTGAAACCGCCGGATTGGCCGGCCACCACCATCCGTTTCAGGGCCTGGGCAGCGAACCAGTGGCGGGTACCCGGAATCAGACAAAGGAAACCGACGGTGTCAGTGACGAACCCCGGTGTCAGTAGCAGGGCACCGCCTACGGCCAGGATCAGGCCTTCCGCCACTTCCTTGGCCGGCAGCTCGCCACTATTGAGGCGCTGATTGGCCTTCAGCAGGGTTGCCAACCCCTGTTGCCGCAGCAGAGCGGCACCAATGATGGCCGTCAAGAGAACGAGGCCTATGGTGTTCAGGGCGCCAATCATGGTGCCGACTTTGATCAGAATCGTCATTTCGACGATGGGCATAACAATGAATAGAAACAGAAAAATGCCCAAATGAGCCTCCCGGAGTGAACAGTAGTCTGGTTGCTGCGACCGTAAAAACCTCTGATATACTCGCCGCTTCCGCTAATGATTTACTTTAGGGCAAAACATGAAACTTCAAGATTCCGTGATTGCGATTACCGGTGGCGGCCAGGGATTGGGCCGAGCCATGGCTGAGTACCTGGCCGCAAAAGGCGCGCGCCTGGCGCTGATTGACCTGATGCCAGAGAAACTGGAGGAAGCCGCAGTTGCCTGTAAAAAAGCCGGTGGAGACGCCAGGATCTATGTTTGCAACGTTGCCAAGGAAGAAGATGTCGAGAGGACGTTTGAGGCCATCGTGTCCGATTTCGGCCAGCTTAACGGGTTGATTAATAACGCCGGTATTCTGCGTGATGGGCTGATGGTGAAGGTGAAGGACGGCCAGGTGGAGAAGCGGATGGAGCTGTCTCAGTGGCAGTCGGTGATCGATGTGAACCTGACCGGGGTTTTCCTGTGTGGCCGCGAGGCGTCAACACAGATGATCAGGAATGGCGATCAGGGTGTGATCATTAACATTGCTTCGATTTCCCGCGCTGGAAATATGGGCCAGAGTAACTATTCCGCTGCCAAGGCCGGTGTTTCTGCCCTGGTGCCGGTTTGGGCCAAGGAGCTTGCTCGCTATGGTATTCGGTGCATGGGGATTGCGCCTGGCTTTATCGAGACTGAGATGACGGCCTCGATGAAACCGGAAGCCCTTGAGAAGATGACGGCGGGTATTCCGCTGAAGCGTATGGGTAAGCCAGAGGAGATTGCGTCTGCGGCGGCGTTTATTTTTGAGAATGATTATATGTCGGGGCGGATGATTGAGGTTGATGGGGCTTTGCGGCTCTAGGGTTTGAGCTTTGCCTCCCCCCTGTTCCCTAGCCTGAGGGGGTTGGGGGCTGGCTAGGGGGTGGTGCTGAATTTTTCTTTGAAAAAGAACTCGCTTTGCTCGGACATCTTTTTCTGGCAGAAAAATTCAGCACCACCCCCTGCCCGACTTAACTCCGATGTGTATCCACACAAAAAATCTACGGACGCCAGCCGAACTGCTTCATTGATATTCGTCCATCTACCACAACGACTCCTTCCTCCCGCAAGCTTTGGGCTTGCGTTTCAAACGCCTCGCTGCCGATGGGAAACGCAATTTGTCCGTTGCTTCTGATCACTCGATACCAAGGGATGGCATGCCCCTCTGGAAGCTTCCCCAAAGCTTTACCGATATACCTGGCCTGCCGGCCTAGACCCGCCATATCCGCAACCTGTCCGTAGCTGGCTACTTGGCCCAGGGGAATGGCGGCGACGACTTGCCAGATTTTCTGGTCTTTGGTGGGTTCGGTCATGACGACTCAGCAGCTTCATTTCGCGGTGCCAGGGCGTCCAGGCGTTCGCCTTTGCGCATCAGGTATATGGCCAGCAATATGGCGGGAACCCCCATTATGCCGGCGACCAGGAAAAATTCCGCGTAACCGAATCCGGCAACGACGATGCCGGAGAAGCCACCGATGAATTTTCCGGGCAGTGTCATCAGGGAGCTGAACAGGGCGTATTGGGTGGCGGTGAAGGCCGCGCTGGTCATGCTGGACAGCCAGGCAATGAGGGCAACGTTCGCGATACCGCCACTGAGGTTGTCGGCGCTGACCACCAGCGCCAATGTGACAATGTTGGGCGGATATTGCGCCAGCACTACGAATAGCAGGTTGGTGGCTGCGGTCATGATGGCGCCGGCCAGCAGGATGCGACGCACGCCGTACCTTACTACGAGCACGCCGCCCACCAGCGAACCGGCGATGGTCATGAAGAAGCCGAAGATTTTGGTGACGTCGGCCACCTGGGTTTTGGAGAAGCCCATGAAATCCAGGTAGAAAGGGTTGGCCATTACCCCCATGGCGATGTCGGAGATGCGATACACTGCGACCATCACCAGGATCATGATGGCGAGCTCTTTATAGCGTCGGAAGAAATCCAGGAAAGGCCCTGCAATTGCGGCGTAGAACCATCCGATGAACCGAGCCAGGCGAGGGTTTAGGTGGGTTCGTTTGCTCGCTTCGTGCTCAATTTTGTCGGCGATGTCCTGTGCGGCTGCATAATGATTGACGCTGGGCTCCCGCACGATGAGCACCGTCGCCATGCCTACGCCAACAAGTAGCGCCATGACTTCGTAAGACACCTGCCAGGACCAGAATTCCGCAAGATACAAGGCCCCGGCCCCGGCGACCAGCAAAGCCAGCCGGTAGCCGAAGATATAGGTAGCCGCCAGCGCG
>PBRG01000059.1 GCA_002726615.1 Marinobacter sp. | reverse complement strand
GGCTAAATAATCGCCAACTTCGACCATGACCACTCGGATCTGGCACTACCAGGCTTGGTCTGCGAAGGTTGTTGGAGCACTATGAGAAATCCGGGCTAGCCGGAAATCGAGCCTCAATGTGAGACAAAGCCGGAAAATCTGCTTGCTGTGGCGCTAGTCGGCATCCCGGTCCCATTCAGGTGGTTTCCACAGGTGCTTCAGGCGGGATAGCAGGCCGCCTGGTCGGGCCATGGCCCGGAACAGGTCCACGTATTCGTGGGTCCACAGTACCAGCAGGTTCCTGGAGTGTACCGGTCGGGTAATGCCGTACTCCGGTGGTGCCTGTTCGTCCTCGGCGACAAAGGTGCCGAACAATCGGTCCCAGACAATCAGGGTGCCACCGTAGTTGCGGTCGATATAGCCGGGATTGCGGCCATGGTGAACCCGGTGATGGCTGGGGGTGTTGAACACGGTTTCCACCCACCCTGGCAATTTGCCAACCAGCGTGGTGTGAATAAAAAACTGGTACACCAGTGACAGGGCATACGCCACGCCGATCCATACCGGATTGAAACCGATCAACGCCAGGGGCACATAGAACAGCCACATGCCGTTGAAGATATTGGTGGCGTTTTGGCGCATGGCGGTGGAGAAGTTCATGCGCTCGGAGGAATGGTGAACCACATGGGCGGCCCAGAACCAGCGTATGCGGTGGCTGGAACGGTGCATCCAGTAAAAACAGAAATCGACGCCGAGAAACGTCAAAAGGCCCGTTGCCCAGTTAAGTTCCAGGTCCAGCAGGCGATGGTGGTAGAGAAACGCGTATACGGGAAAGGCGATCAGGCCCGCGAACAGCAACTCCGTCAGTTGGTAGCCTGCACCCAGGGCAAAGTTCCGTAGGGCTTCCGGTACATTCATACGCGCAGGGTCGTGGCGAATCCGCAGGTATTCCCACACGGTGACGGCAATGAACACCGGCGTTGCCACGACGAATATCAACTGACGTTCGTCCAGTGCCAGCCAGGGGGCGAGGGCGTTCCAGAGGGGCAGCAACCCGCTCTCCTCGAGAACCGCCATCATCATGTCCATCAATGCCATGGTGTAACCGTATTGTGATGGTAGGTGTGACTGTATTTTGCGCCGATGGTGACGTCATAAATTGACAATATACGCCACAAAATTGATGATTAATGCCAAAAATGAATGACGCAGCGCTTGGAGGGCCGTGAACCATGGCCAAGGTAATGCGGGTAACCGGTGCCTGGACGGGACTGCTTTCAGACTGGCTTGACCAGGAGGGACTGGATCGAGACGGACTGGAGAACGCCCCGGTCAGGATCGCGCTGGCGCGCTGGGCGTCGGAGGACAACGTACCGGTGCCGGTGTGGCGTGATCTGCTGGCGCAAGGACTGGCTCTGGCGCCTCAGCATGCCGCCCCCGAGCTGAAGGTGGGGGCCTGTGTACGACCGGCCCATGTGGGAGTGCTCGGCTATCTGGTGCTGGCATCCGACACTCTTGGCGAGGCCATGCTGGCCTACCAGCGCTACGAAACGCTGTTTTATGGCGCCAGCCTGGCGGAAGTCGAGGTCGTCGGCGATCAGGCGGAAATGCGCTGGCCGCCCTCGGAGAATGAGCTCGGCCAGCAGGCGGACGGCGCTGCAATTGCCGCATTGGTGACCTTTATGCGTCGCCAGATTGATCAGCCACCTCCGCCCTCGTTAGTGAGTTTTCTGGGTGATGTCAGTGCCGAGACGGCCAGGGAATACGAACGGTTTTTTGGCTGCCCGGTTACCTGGAACGACAGCCATGTGCGGGTTCGTTTTTCGCTGCATTACCTCAGCCTGCCCATGCCCAGGCGAGACCCGACACTTCGGGAGTTGCTGGACCGGCAGGCCCGTGCCCTGCTGCGGGCGTTGCCGGAGGCGTCACAGTCGGGCTCAGGCATAGACCGCCAGCTACAGCAGGTACTGCTGAAACTGCTGTCCGATGGCGAGCCCACCCTGGTGCGTGCTGCCCATGCCATGCATATGTCACCGCGTACGCTGCAGCGGCGCCTGGCCCGGCATCAGTTAAGCTGGCAGCAGTGGCTCGATCAGAACCGGGAACAGCTGGCGCGACAGTACCTGGATGATACCTCCCTGACGCTGACCGACATTGCTCTGCTATTGGGCTTCTCCGAGCAAAGTGCCTTTACCCGGGCCTACCGCCGCTGGACCGGCAATTCGCCCGGCCGAGAACGCCGTCAGTGGCTCAGCGATTAGCAGCGTAGATCTTTTCCAGCGTGTGGATCTGTGGCTGCCATTGATCCAGCCAGGCCTGGATGTCTTTGGGGATTTTGGCCGGTTTGGGCCAGGGCACTGGGTATTGGCCGGGCTGAAACATGGGTGCGAACAAGGCTGCCGCGGAGAGGTCGGCGCGGGAGAAACTGTCGCCAGCCAGGTAGGGCTTCTCCTGGTACGCGTCGGCCAGCTCGGTCAGGTAGCGCTCCATGGTTTCCCGCGACTGCGCGGCGGTTTTCTCATTGATCTTCATCCATTTGCGCATAACCTCGTCCACCCGGCTGAAGGCCAGCCTCAGTAGAATCCGATTGTAGAAGGGGGTGCCGGCAGCCAGCATGGGAACGACCACTTTGGGACGCTGCAGGAAGTGGTGGTAGGAGTAACAGCGCACGCTGGGGCCGGCTTCGTCGTCCAGCCGCTGCTCCCAGGACAGGGCGGCTTCGCGGGCCTGCGGGTCTGCCGGCGTCAGCGGGTTTTCGGGAAACGTGTCGTCCAGATAGTCGATGATGGCCTTCGATCCCTGAACCCGGTGACCGTCATGGTCCAGTACCGGTACCGATGAATCAGCGCCCGTCAGTTTGCGGATGGTGTTGATGTGCTGGCCAGGCAGAAGGCTGATGGCTTCGTAGCTCAGCCCTTTGTGATCCAGGGCCCAGCGAACCTTTTCGCAGTAGTGTGAAATAGCAAACTGGTAGAGTTTTATCGCCATGACGTGGAATGCTCCCGGGTGCTTTGATGGCCTAAGCGTAATGCTTTAAGGCAGGAAATGGTAACGGCTCTGCTTTAAAATCGGCAGCCATCATGGATAATTTGCAACCGTTACAAACACATGGAATGAGGAATAACCAATGAAAGGAATCGCCGTATCTTTGCCGGCTTTGGTCAGCATCCTGCTGGTCGCGGGCTGTGCATCCAGCGAGAATCAACGCCGTGGTGAAGGCCTTGCCGTTAATGCCATGACTTGCGGCCAGGCCGATATAGGGCTCGACTACCACGAAGACCACAGTGGTCTGACGATAACGTTCGGCAGCGACAAAATGGTGCTGAAGCAGAAGGAAAGTGCCTCCGGTGCGCGCTTTGTGGACCCCGACAACGATGACACCCAGTTCTGGAATAAGGGTGACACTGCCACATTGACAATAGACGGGCAGGCGTTGCCGCTATGCCTGGTTCCGGGCGCTGTCGAGAAGCCGTTTGTCGCCCGGGGGAACGAGCCGTTCTGGCGGGCGGTTCTGGAGCCAGGGCAACTGGTGGTGGAGAAAATGGGCAAGGAGCCACTTGCACTGCGATACGAGGTTGTTGAAAGTGGTGCCACGGGGCGTACTTTCGAGGCCGAAGGTGATGGCGTTCGGGTATCGCTGAAGACTGCAAACCAGCTGTGTCGAGACTCCATGACCGGCATGCCCTATCCCCAACAGGTGCGGCTGGCCATAAACGGAGAGGAACGCGATGGCTGCGGAGGGGATCCTGAGCGGCTGCTTCGGGGAACCGAATGGGTCGTTGAAGACATTGGTGGCCGTGGCATTATTGACAGTTCCCGGGTGACCCTGAACTTCCTGGCGGAGCAGCGTGTGGCGGGGCGTGCGTCCTGCAACCAATTCAGTGGAGGATGGAAGCTGACTGGTGAGGAGCTCGGTTTTACCCGGATGGCGTCAACCAGGAAAGCCTGTGCGCCCGCATTGATGAACCAGGAGGACCGGTTCCTGTCGCTGTTGAACGAGGTGCGACGCTTCGATATCGGCCGCCACGGTGAGTTGCTGTTGGTGACCGGAGATGGGCGTCTGATCAGGGCGTTTCAGTCCACAGACTGAGCCCATATTGGTCCAGGATCTGCTGTATTCGGCCGCTGGCCAGCAGTCGCCGGGTGCCGTTTGCAAGCAGTTCCGCCAGTTCCCTCGCATCTTCCCGCGCGGGGGAAAACGCGACGAAGGCTTCGATTTCGGCGATCACTCCGGCCTGCCGGGGCGCGGGGATGGTTTCCTTGTTGTTCCTTTCCCACCAGGCCATCACGTAGATATCCTCCGCAAAAATGTCGGTACGGTGTTGGTCCAGCAGGTAGATGGCCCGCTCAAGAGGGGACGGCCCCGCGATCACCCAGATTCTGTCCGGATTGGCGTGATGCTCCTCAATGTACCGGTCCAGCTCATTGGAGTATGAGTACCCATTGATGACCAACAGTTTCTGGTTATGGAGCGACGCCGGCCCGTCGTATACCCAGCGGTTGTCAGGGTGGGTAAACAGCGCAATGGCTGAGCGTCCCTGGGGGGTGTCTGGAAACACGAAATCCGGGGCATCGGTCATGAAGGCGCCGACCACCGCGTCCAGTTGACCTTCCCGCGTCAACTGCAGCGCCCTTGCCCAGCTGACGTTGACGTACTCTACGGTATAGCCGGCTTCGCCAAGGACCTCGCGGGCAATGTCCACCATATAGCCCTCGCGATCGCTGCCCGCTTCGCAGTTGTGGGGGCACCAGGGATCGGATGCAATAACGATCGTCCGGGGCCGGGGTGTTGTATTGGAAAGGGCAGCGGACAGGGCCTCATTGGTTGACGTCTGCGTGTCGACGTCTGAAGAAAGGCTCTCTTCGTCAGGAGGGGGTGAGCAGCCGTACAACAGGAATACGGCTAGTAGAGCCACTGCCAGTCTGTGCATGGTCGTTGTCTGGGGCACCGCGAAGCTACGGCGACCTATTTATCATAGCCCGTCTGTCACGATGCTGTCATCCGGGTGCCCACCTCCACCGGGATGACTTCCGATCAGTAACGGCTGCGATTGTCTCCTTCCGAAGCATCGACCGGCACCAGTGCCTTGACCAGTTCTTTCATCTCGAGAATGCCTACCTGATTGCCTTTTTTGACCACCCGATAGACAAGGTCGGTATCGCCCTCGGACCTGGCGATTACTGACTCCAGGTTGTCCCGATCGGAAATGTCGCCGGCACAGTCAGCGGGTGGCTCCGTGGTTTTTGCCATCACGGAACGCACTCTCAGAACCCGTGCGCGATTGATGTCGCTGATGAAATCCGTGATGTACGGATCGTTGGGGTGCATGAGAATTTCTTGGGGTTCGCCCTGCTGGACGATGTGTCCGTCCTTGAGGATCACCAGGTGGTCCGCCAGCTTTAGCGCTTCGTCCAGGTCGTGGGTGATGAACACCACGGTTTTCTTCAGTTCCTCCTGCAACTCCAGCAGCAGGTCCTGCATGTCGGAGCGAATCAGCGGGTCCAGGGCAGAGAAGGCCTCGTCCATCAGCATCACGGGCGAGTTGGATGCCAGTGCCCGGGCAATGCCCACGCGCTGCTGCATACCGCCGGATAGCTGGTGAGGGTACTGGTTCTCGTTCCCTTCCAGTCCCACGCGGGCGAGCCATTTCTTGGCTTCGTCCTCGAAGTCCCGCACCGTATGGCCCCTTACCAGAAGCGCCATGCCAGCATTTTCCAACACGGTTTTGTGTGGAAGCAGGGCGAATTTCTGGAAAACCATCGACATCTGTTCACGTCGAAGTTTCCGCAATCCGTCCTCGTCGAAGTTGAGTACGTTCTTGCCATCCACCTCGATTTCGCCGGCAGTGGGTTCAATCAGCCGGTTGAGATGGCGTATCAGCGTGGACTTGCCTGACCCCGACAGACCCATGATGACGGTGATCTCGCCTTCACGCATATCCACGTTGATATCCTGCAGGCCCAGTACGTGGTTGTGCTTTTCCAGCAGTTCGGCCTTTCCCATACCCCGGCGCACATACGCCAGGGCCACATCAGGAATGGGGCCGAAAATCTTGTAGAGGTTCCGGATGGAAATCTTGATATCCCGGTCCACGATTCGCTCCCTTACTGTTTCTGTGAGGCGTTGATGCGCGCCAGTGAGGCTTTGGTTACCCGGTCAAGGATCACCGCCAGAATAACGATGCCAAGACCGGCAACCAGCCCGACACCCAGCTCCAGGTTGCGAATGCCCTGAAGCACCAACACCCCGAGCCCCGGTGCCGACACCAGGGAAGCGATAACCACCATGGCCAGGCTCATCATAATGGTCTGGTTTACACCCGCCATGATGTTGGGCAGCGCCAGTGGAATCTGGACCTTGAAGAGTTTTTGCTGGCTGGTCATGCCGAAAGCGTCCGCGGCTTCGATCACGTCCTTGTCCACCAGGCGGATACCCAGGTTGGTGAGACGGATGACCGGCACAATGGCGTACAGGATGATGGCAATGCCGTAGAGCTTGGATTCGGTCACGCTGAACAGGAAAATCAGCGGAATCAGGTACACAAAGGGCGGCAGTGTCTGCAGCATGTCGAGCACGGGAATGGTCAGGCGCTGCATCATGTCGCTTCGGGACATGGCAATGCCGATGGGCACGCCCAGCAGCACACACAGAAACGCGCAGACAAAGATGATCGACAGCGTCTCCATTGCGTACTGGTAGTAGTCAATAAAGGCCAGCAGAACCAGGCTGCCCGCCACGAACCCCACCAGCTTCCAGGATTTGGTAACGACAAACACCACGGCCAGCAGCGCTGGTATCACGATCCACCAGGGCGTGTTCAGCATGCCGTAGAGTGTCCCGTCCAGAAACCAGCTCAGTGGTTGGGTCAAAGGGTCCAGAACAACACTCAGACTGTCCTTGATGGACAGGAAGCCCTCTTCAAGACCTTTTGTCAGTTCCCTGGATTTGGGAAAGGCCGCGCAGGACTCGTTAAGCGCGTCCATGGATGGAAAAGGCAGGTCCCATAGTGACTCTGCTTCGGCGTCCGTTCCTTTGGTTTTTTGCAGCAACGCCGCCATTGACATGGGGGCATCACTTTGGCCGTCTGAGCACCAGTCTTCCAGTCCCAGTGATGAAAACACGAAATCGTAGGTCGCCATTTGCGGTCAGTTCCCAGAAGCATTCAGGTATAAATGGGTAATGTAAGTTCGCCTGTTCGGTTTGACAGGGCCGGGGGACGGCCCTGTCAGGGTAGGTGGAGAGATTATTCTCCCAGAACCGAAGCCAGGCGTTTCTTGGCCGAATCGTTCAGCCAGCTTGACCACTCGTCGCTGTTGTTGCTCAGGAAATACACGGCTGCCTCTTCCGCAGACGCGTTGTTGGAATCCATCCACGCTAACAGTGCGCTCATGGTGTCGGTCTTGAACGTCAGGTTGGTGAGCATTTCCGCGACCTCCGGCTCACGATCCTTGAAGTCTGTGGTCACGGAGGTCAGCACTGTTGCAGCCGGGAACTCAGACACGCCAGGGTTGTCGGCATCCTGGGTCTGGTTGCGAGTGTGAACCTCTGGTTTGTAGTCACCCAATTCGACGCGGGTCATGTCGAACTTTCCGAGCGGTACAGTGGGGCCCCAATAGTAGCCAAACCACGGCTCTTCAGACTGCACGGCGGAGGCCATGGACGAGGCCAGGGTTTCACCGGAACCATGGTTGAAGACCTCAACGCCTGAGCTTTCCAGGTCGAGCGCCCTGATCAGGTTGTCACTGACCACACGACAACCCCAGCCACTTGGGCAGTTGTTAAAACGGTTGTCCACCAATTCCGGGTTTGCCATGACACCTTCGATAGTGGTCAGCTCGGGGTGTTTCTCGGCCAGGTAGGTTGGAATCCACCAGCCCTCAACGCCACCGGGCTCCAGTACTTTGGTCAGGCGCTCGATCTTGCCCTGTTCTTCCAGTTCCAGGTAGGCCTCGCCCGCGGAATTCAGCCACAGCTCGGTCACAATGTCGGGCTCGCCATTTTCGGCGACCGAGGTAACAGCGGGAACCGTGTCAGAGGGAACCACTGTTACATCACAGCCGTACCCCTGCTCCATAATGAACTTGGCGACGCTGGTGACAACGGTGTTGGATGCCCAGCCCATTTCGGTGATGGAAACCTCACCGCAATCGGCCTGAGCAAGTGCAGGCACGGACATCGCGCAAAGCAGCGCGACTGGCGTTAGCTTTCGCATGATTGGTTCTCCTTATAGGTTTTGAAAATACGCGGAAACTGATCCGCTGGAGCGGTTCTGGAAACCGCTCTAGAGGTGAAGACGCCGTATTGAGATTGCGTTTTCAGAAGGCGAGACAAATGTTGTGACCTCGGTTACTACGTATCCCTTAGAGTAACGCCCTGAGCGTGAGTTACAAGCCATTCATGTAAAATGTCGCCATAAAATGAACGTGCGTTCCGGTATTTTGAGCGCCAGTGTCAACGAATTGAAGCAATTCAGCGGTAGTTTGAAGGGTTGTCTGAAACGGGAGAGCCCCATGACTGAATTGCGCAAACTAACCCCCCATTCTGCTATTCCGGCCGAACAGGCCCGCCGGGATAGCCGACAACGTCACCTGCTGAGAACCTTTCTGCCGGAAATGATTCGTCTTGAGCGTGTACTGGCGGAAGCGCCGGAACAGGTTGCTGTGAACACGCTCTCTCGGGTTGCGCTGAAGGACATTGACTTGCCGATATACCGGGTTGACCTTGGCAGTGAGGCACCCGACGCGCCAGTAGTGATGCTGGTGGGTGGCGTTCACGGTCTTGAGCGCATCGGCAGCGAAGTCGTCATGGCCTGGTTGCGCAATCTGCTGGCACGGATGTCCTGGGACGGACATCTCCAGGCCTTGCTGAAAAAAGTGAGGGTTACCCTGTTGCCCATCCTCAACCCCGGTGGCATGTACCTGAATCAGCGCAGCAATCCCAACGGGGTCGACCTGATGCGCAACGCACCGATCACCGCCCAGGACCGCAGTGCGTTCCTGCTGGGTGGTCAGCGTTTCTCTCCACGACTGCCGTGGTTCATTGGTGATCCCGAGCAGGGTATGGAAGCGGAGAACCAGGCCCTTGAGTCAGTGATTTCGGAGCTACTGCCAGGCCGTCCTTTCAGTGTCGCGCTGGACTGTCATTCCGGTTTCGGCTGGCAGGATCAGATCTGGTTCCCCTATGCCTACCGTCGTCGCCCCATGCGACGGATTGAATCGGTGATGGCGCTGAAGTTGATCTGGGAGCAGGCGTGGCCGGAACACAACTATCGCTTCGAGCCCCAGTCCCGCCATTACCTGACCCACGGCGATCTGTGGGACTATTTCTACAAAAAGATCAATCGCAGCGGTGAGGGCGCCTTCATTCCCCTTACCCTGGAGTTGGGTTCCTGGCGATGGATCAAGAAACGCCCGCGGCAGTTGCTGCGCCTGGACGGCTTTTTCAATCCGCTGGTACCCCATCGCCATCGACGGGTACTGCGAAGTCACCTGACCTTTATCGATTTCCTCGTCAGCGCCGCCGCCCATCATGAAAACTGGTTGCCGCACTCGGATGAGGCGTCCATGCTAAGGGAGGCCGCCATCGCCCACTGGTACAGGGATCATCACTGATAATGCACTGGATTCTGTTGCGCGGACTTACCCGGGAACACGCCCACTGGGGCTCGTTTCCCCACAGGCTTGAGGATGCCTTTCCCGGCCACCAGTTTCATCGGGTCGACCTTCCGGGCACGGGCGTGCACTTCAAGGACCCCAGCCCTGACCGTATCGCGGACATTCGGGAAAAGGTTCGCCACGGTGTTGATCACATTCCAGCGCCATACAATCTCATCGCTCTGTCCATGGGCGGAATGGTGGCCCTGGACTGGGCTCAGCATGTCACCGAGGGTGAAGTTCAGAACCTGGTGCTGATCAACACGAGCTCTGGATTCAGCCTGCCCTGGCGCCGGATGCGTCCGGGGGCCTGGCCCCGTATCGTTCGCCTCCTGGCGCGCCGGGAACTGTTCGATCGTGAGGCGGATATTCTGCGGTTGACGAGCAACCAACCGGTCGACCTCGATGTCATGAAACACTGGTACAGCATCCA
Source organism: Marinobacter sp. (assembly GCA_002726615.1). Taxonomy (GTDB): domain Bacteria; phylum Pseudomonadota; class Gammaproteobacteria; order Pseudomonadales; family Oleiphilaceae; genus Marinobacter. The sequence goes on along the minus strand of PBRG01000059.1, from coordinate 2,298 downwards.
GCGCCAGAGGCCCGTCGGCTTTGCCAACGCCTATGCTCAGATGAAAGCGGCGGTCGCCTACAAACCCCTGCCTCAACGTCCTCTGCCGAACGCACTTGTGCTTGCCAGCAAGGGCGATCGTATCGTGCATTGGAGCTGCAGCCAGGCGTTCGAACGGCGTTGGCAATGGACACTGAAAGTCCATCCATCCGCTGGCCATGATCTGCCAATGGACGACCCTGAATGGGTCATCCAACAGATCGCATACTGGCTGCCCCAGTGATTACGGTTGCTTGACGCAACCGGTGTTCCGCGTCAGTCTTCTACACAATTCCCGAGATTCATCCCAAGACACTGTTTGGAGTCAACAACAATGAAGATTTTTGAGACCAAGACCGCGCCCAACCCACGCCGGGTAAGGATGTTTATGTCTGAAAAGGGGCTGCTGGACAAGGCCGAGTTTGTCGAGATCGACCTGCAGAAGGGTGAGAACCTGACGCCGGAATACGCGGCCAGGAACCCCATGAAGAAAGTACCGGTGATGGAACTGGACGACGGTACCTGCATTGCCGAAACCATGGCGATTTGTCGCTATTTCGAAGAAAGCTATCCGGACGCGCCAACCCTGCTGGGGGACACCGCATTGGAGAAAGCGCAGGTGGAGCAGTGGCTGCGGTGGATCGAGTTCTCCTTCTTCCTGCCCACCGGTATGTGTTTTCAGCACACCAGCGGCTATTTCAAGGACCGCATGAACCCGATCAAGGAATGGGGTGAGGAGTGCCGCACCTCGGTGGAAAAATTCATGCACTTCCTGAACAAGCACCTGGATGGCCGGGAATACATCTGTTGCGACCGATTCACGGCGGCGGACATCAATGCCTTTACCACCGTGGCCTTTGCCCGTGTGGTGGGTATTCGCATCAAGCCTGAGCAGGCCAATCTCCAGGCCTGGTATGATGGTATCAAGCAACGTTCCTCCGCCCAGGTATGACCCGATGACACAACAGACCCTCCTGGCCTGTACCCTGGATAAAATCGATACCGCCAACCGTGCAGACCCCAACATCGAGCAGGTCGGCGGCGAAACCCTGCCCAAGGAATACGCCTACAGCCAGCACATGACCCGCTGGCTGTTCGAGCTTGAGCAGCAACCCTCCGAGCGCCTGCAGATTGCCTGCCGCGCCCAGCATATCGAGCGCTGGACCATCCCCCGTAGCGATTTCCCGGAGGGGCGCAAGGCCTATTACGAATGGCGCCAGGCCTGTGGCCGCATGCATGGCCGCCGGGCTGCCGGAATCATGGCGGAGTGTGGCTTCCCGCAGGAAGAATGCCAGAAGGTAGAAACCATCCTGACCAAGCGGGAGTTGCGCAAGGACGCAGACACACAGCTGCTGGAAGACGTTGCCTGCATGGTGTTTCTGGAACGCTATTTCGCGGATTTCTATGAGGAAAAAGCCGATTACGATCGGGAGAAATGGTTGCGCATTGTCCGCCGTACCTGGGGCAAGATGTCTCCGCGTGGGCATGAGGCTGCCTTGAAGCTGGCTGAGGGCATGCCGGCGCATTTGCTGGCGTTGTTGCAGGAGGCCTTGGAGAAGCCTGAAGATTAGGTTGGTGCCGACAAAGTGCTCAGACTTCTGAGGTAGTCTTCCAAAGCTTCATCGAAAATTCAGCAGTCAGGGAAGAAGAATTCGGCCAGTCTTTTTCCTGGCTCTTCAGCCCTCATAAACGACTCGCCCACCAGGAAGCCGTAGATGCCGCGATCGGTCATGGCTGTCACATCGTCACGGGTCATGATGCCACTTTCGGTGATCGTCAGGCGGTCGGCCGAAATCCGTTCATGCAGGTCGAAGGTGGTATCCAGCGAGACGTCAAAGGTGTGCAGGTTGCGGTTGTTGATGCCCACCAGCGGTGTTTTCAGGGTGAGGGCATCGTCCATTTCCTCGCCGTCGTGAACCTCGACCAGCACGTCCAGGCCAATTTCATGGGCAATGCCTTCCAACTCCTGCATCTGGTCCCTGGTCAGGCAGGCGGCGATCAGCAGGATGCAGTCCGCCCCAATGGCCCGGCTTTCGTACACTTGGTACGGCGCTACCATAAAGTCCTTGCGGATCACCGGCAGGCTGCAGGCGGCGCGGGCGGCTTGGAGGTAGTCTTCATGGCCCTGGAAGAAGTCTTTGTCAGTGAGTACTGACAGGCAAGCGGCTCCGCCTTTTTCGTAGCTTTCGGCAATAGCTTCGGGCACAAACGGATCGCGGAGAACGCCTTTGCTGGGGGAGGCTTTTTTGATCTCGGCAATGACTGCAGGCGTTCGCTGTT
>PBRG01000058.1 GCA_002726615.1 Marinobacter sp. | reverse complement strand
TTGTTTACCTCCAGCAGGAACAACGGCCATTACAGGCGCGACAGTTTACCATGACATGCCGCAGTCGGCTCCGTTTGCCGAAGCCTTGGGATTCTGTAAGAATGAGAGCAACTTGGATAAATCCGGCCGGTGAATTTTTAATCCGGCCAACCGACTTTTAAGAGGACTGTGCCGTGATCGATTCGGACGGTTTCAGACCCAACGTCGGAATCATTCTGGCCAATCACAGGGGGGAAGTCCTCTGGGCAAGGCGAATAGGGCAGGACTCCTGGCAGTTCCCTCAAGGTGGTATCAAGCACGACGAATCACCAGAGGAGGCTCTCTACAGGGAGCTGGCGGAGGAAATAGGTCTCGGTACAGGCGATGTGGAAATCATCAGTTGTACCCGTGGCTGGCTGAGATACCGCCTCCCTCGCAGGATGGTGCGGCACAATTCGCACCCGGTCTGCGTGGGACAAAAACAGAAATGGTTCCTGCTGAGGATGCTTTCGCCGGATGCGCAGGTGCGCGTAGACGGCACGGACTCGCCGGAATTCGACGGCTGGCAGTGGGTTAGCTACTGGTACCCGCTTGGGCGGGTCGTCTCGTTCAAACGCGAGGTCTATCGACGTGCGCTGCGAGAGCTCGCGCCGCGGCTGTTTTATGACATGGAACAGTGGCGCCAGAGCGAGCCTTCCCGACGCGCGAAGGACACACAGAAATGACGGATTGAACCCGCCATGCTGAGCATACTGCGAAGTCTTGTACAAGAGGTAAACAGTGCCCGCGATTTGCAGGAGGCGCTGGATGTCATTGTTTCGCGGGTGCAGAAAGCCATGGATACCGAGGTTTGCTCGGTATATCTGCTTGATCCAGCCACAAATCGCTACATATTGATGGCGACAGAAGGCTTGTACCAGCAAGCAGTAGGGCAGGTCAGCCTGGCTTATTCCGAGGGCCTGATTGGTCTGGTTGGCTCCCGGGAGGAGCCTATCAACCTTGAAGATGCTCCGTCCCATCCCCGCTATCGTTACTTCCCTGAGACCGGCGAAGAGCGTTTTCGCTCATTCCTGGGTGTTCCCATCATTCACCATCGCCGGGTTCTTGGCGTTCTTGTTGTTCAGCAACGGGAAAGTTCGCGCTGCTTTGACGAGGGTGAAGAAGCCTTCCTGGTAACCGTTTCGGCCCAATTGGCAGGTGTTATCGCCCACAGCGAGGCAACGGGCGCCATCAGCGGTCTTTCCCTGACCGGTGAAGAAGCGACTGATGTCAGTTTCAGTGGTGTGCCTGGTGCGCCGGGCGTTGCCATTGGCAAGGGCGTGGTGGTGTACCCGGCCGCCGACCTGGACGTTGTGCCTGAGAAACCCACCGATGATGTTGAGCTGGAACTGTCGCTGTTTGAAGGCGCGGTGACAGCGGTTCGGGAAGACATTGAGCGGGTAGCGGCCCGGCTTGCTTCCCAGCTTCGCCCGGAAGAGCAGGCTCTGTTCGATGTCTATTTGCGTATGCTGGGTGATGACGCAATGCCGGGTGAGGTGGGCAACCGGATCAAGGAGGGTTTCTGGGCCCAGGGCGCATTGAAGCAGGTGGTTCAGCAGTACGTTCGCCACTTTGAAATGATGGACGACCACTACCTGCAGGAACGGGCTGTGGACATCCGCGACCTCGGCCGCCGTTTGTTGTCCCACTTACAGGAAGGTGAGCAGAAAGACACGGTCTATCCTGAGAACACAGTCCTTGTCAGTGAAGAGCTGACACCGGCCATGCTCGGAGAGGTGCCCAAGGGGCAACTGGTCGGTTTGGTGTCGGTTAAGGGCTCCAGCAACTCCCACGTTGCCATCCTGGCGCGTGCCATGGGTGTGCCCACCGTCATGGGGCTGGTAGATATTCCGGTCAACCAACTGGATGGCAAGGACCTGATTGTTGATGGCTTTGAAGGGCAGATTTTCGCGTCACCCTCCATGGATCTGAGGAACTTCTACCAAGAAATCTGTGACGAGGAAGACGAGTTGGTCAAAGGGCTGGAAGCCCTGCGGGATCTGCCTTGCGAAACCACCGATAACCACCGGGTGTCGCTGCTGGTGAATACTGGTCTGATGACAGATGTGGTGCGTTCTTTGAGCCATGGTGCTGAAGGTATCGGTCTGTACCGAACCGAAGTGCCGTTCATGATCAAGGACCGATTCCCGTCGGAACAGGAACAACGCGAATATTACCGCGAGCAACTGGAAGCCTTTGCGCCGAACCCTGTCACCATGCGTACGCTGGACATCGGCGGCGATAAGGCGCTGACGTACTTCCCGATCCAGGAAGAGAACCCGTTTCTGGGCTGGCGCGGTATCCGGGTAACCCTGGATCATCCGGAGATATTCCTGGTTCAGGTGCGCGCGATGCTCAAGGCGAGTGAAGGCCTGAACAATCTGCAGATCATGCTGCCGATGATCAGCAATATTTCAGAAGTGGAAGAGTCTCTCCACCTTATTTACCGGGTTTATCATGAGGTCAGGGAGGAAGGTTACAACATCCATATGCCCAAGGTCGGGGTAATGGTGGAGATTCCGGCGGCGGTGTATCAGATTCGCGAACTGGCGGATCGCGTGGATTTCCTCTCTGTGGGTTCAAACGACCTCACCCAATACTTGCTGGCGGTGGATCGCAACAATCCCAGGGTCGCGCAGCTGTACCACTCCTATCATCCCGCCGTGCTTCAGGCGCTGGTGCGCGTGGCCCAGGACGCCCATGCGGTCGGCAAGCCCGTCGGTATCTGCGGTGAACTGGCGGGTGACCCTGGCGGCGCGCTGCTATTGATGGCGATGGGCTACGATTCCCTGTCCATGAATGCGGCCAGCCTGCCGAAGGTCAAGTCCGTTATCCGTAGCGTGAGCCGCGAGTGGTCTGCGCAATTGCTCGAGGATGTTCTGCTGCTGGATTCTCCCCACGTTATCAAAAGTTGTGTGGACTTGGCGTTGCGCAATGCCGGATTTGGTCGCTACCTGCGCCCGGGCAAGACCAGCGCCATTGCCCATGCCGAAAGGGCCCTTTCGTGAAGGTGTATAGCCAATTGGTCCTATATAGGGTGTGGACTCTAAAACTGGCTGCTAGTGTTAATTGCAATGGCCAACCGCACCCGCATGGGGATATCGAATGACGGCAACCACAACAGCGATTAAGCCCGAACCTCGCATCGGCCTTGCCCTTGGCGGCGGTGGCCCGTTGGGTGGTATCTACGAAATCGGGGCGTTGCGAGCACTGGATGAGGTGCTGGACGGTCTTGATTTTAATAATATTGATGTGTACGTGGGAGTGAACGCTGGCTCTTTTGTTGCGGCCAATCTGGCAAACCAGATGACCACGGCCCAGTTGTGCCGGATTTTTGTGCGCAATGAAGCGGAAGTACATCCCTTCCATCCGGAAGTGTTTTATCGCCCGGCGTTCCGGGAGTTAGGTAGTCGCCTGCTGGCGGTTCCGGGGCTGGTGACGACCGCTGTGAGGCGGTTTGTGAACAACCCTTATGACCAGAGTCTTTTGGAAGCACTGACTATCCTCGCGCAGGCCGCGCCTGCGGGTCTTTTTGACAACGAAGGCTTGCATGAATATTTGCAGCGGGCCTTCACCATGCTTGGCCGCACCAACGATTTCCGTCAGCTCAAGCGCAGTCTGTACATCGTTGCGGCGGATGTGGAAAGCACCGAGGCGGTTTGTTTCGGTGCCCCCGGTTTTGATCATGTACCCATATCAAAGGCGATTCAGGCGAGTACATCGTCTCCGGGTATCTATGTTCCGGTCACTATCGATGGGCGCTACTACGTGGATGGCACCCTGAGAAAGGGACTGCATGCGTCTGTGGCGTTTGAGGACGGTGCGGATCTGGTTTTTGCGGTCAACCCCCAGGTTCCCATTGATGCGAGCTCAGCTGTACGAGCCGGTACCATGGGGCCGGGGGAGCTGACCCGGTCAGGTATGCCAAACCTGCTGTCCCAGATGTTCCGCACCATGGTGTACTCCCGAATGCAGTCGGGCATTGCGCAGTACACCCGGGATTACCCGGAAAAGGATATCCTGCTGTTTGAGCCGACGCGTGACGATGCCAAGTTGTTCTTCTCCAATGTGTTCAGTTTCCAGTCCCGTCGAATGGTATGTGAGCATGCCTACCAGATGACGCGGCGCGATCTGCTGAACCGTGCGGACGAGCTGGAGCCGAAGCTTGCGAAGTACGGTATTCGTTTGCGTCGGGATCGCCTGGAAGATGAGCAGCGTACGATCAGTACCAGCCTGTACGGCGAGATGCTTCCCCTCTATGTGGCGAAAGGTCGCAAGAAACGGGCTCAGAAAGGAAAGCTGGCAACGGGCTTTGACAATGTGTCGGAGCTATTCAGCAAGGCGCTGTAGTGGGCGTGATTCAGCAATCTGGAGGGAGCTAGGAGGGCGCGCGAAGAACGCGCCCCCCAATCGGGTACATTCGGGCCTTCCAGCCCTTGCGGGTCACAGGATATAGCGGCTCAGGTCTTCGTCTTCAGCCAACTCACCCAGCTTCTCGTCCACAAACGCCGCGGTAACCTCGAAGCTGTCGGTAACCTGATCACCCGCCTCGTAAGACAGACTTTCCAGCAGTCGTTCCAGCACAGTATGCAGGCGTCTTGCACCGATATTTTCCGTGGTCTCGTTGACCTTGTACGCGACCTCGGCAATACGGGCGATGGCGTCCTCTGTGAAGGTCAGCTTGACGCCCTCGGTGTCCATCAGGGCTTCGTACTGTTGTACCAGAGAGGCGTCTGGCTCTGTGAGAATGCGCTTGAAGTCATCGGGGGTCAGTGCCTGCAGTTCAACGCGGATCGGCAGGCGGCCCTGTAATTCCGGGATCAGGTCAGACGGCTTCGACAGGTGAAACGCGCCGGACGCGATAAACAGGATGTGATCCGTTCGCACGGAACCATACTTGGTGCTGACGGTGCTGCCTTCAATCAGGGGCAGCAGATCCCGTTGTACACCTTCCCGTGATACGTCCGATGAGGTGTTCTCTGAGCGCTTGGCCACCTTGTCGATTTCGTCGATGAAGACGATGCCATTCTGCTCGACTGTCTGGATGGCTTTTTGCTTGATTTCCTCTTCGTTGACCAGCTTGGCGGCTTCCTCGTCGCGAACGTGCTTCATGGCGTCAGCGACCTTCATCTTGCGGGTCTTGCGCTTATCAGAGGACATGCTCGAGAACATGTTCTGTAGCTGGCTGGTCATCTCCTCCATGCCCGGAGGTGCCATGATTTCAACGCCGGCGCCGCTGTTGCGCAGGTCGATTTCGATTTCCTTGTCGTCCAGCTCGCCCTCACGCAGTTTCTTGCGGAACAGCTGGCGGGTGGAAGAGTCTTCGGTTTTCTGACTGTCTTCCTTGAAATCCCGGGGTGGCGGGATAAGGGCATCGAGAATACGTTCCTCGGCTGCATCCATGGCGCGATGCTCGTGGCGTTTCATTTCCTTCTCGCGCAGCATCTTGATGGCCATGTCCGCCAGATCACGGATAATGGACTCGACATCCCGGCCCACATAGCCCACTTCGGTAAACTTGGTCGCTTCCACTTTCAGGAAAGGGGCGTCTGCCAGTTTGGCGAGACGGCGTGCGATTTCAGTTTTGCCAACACCAGTGGGGCCGATCATGAGGATGTTTTTCGGTGTGATCTCCTCGCGCAGACCACTGTCCAACTGCATCCTGCGCCAGCGATTGCGCAGGGCGATGGCCACGGAACGCTTGGCCTCTTCCTGGCCCACGATGTGTTTGTTGAGCTCGTGGACAATCTCACGGGGGGTCATTGCAGACATGCTAGCTCCGGATCAGTCGTTGGCTGACAGCACTTCGAGGGTGCGATTGTGGTTGGTGTAGATGCAGATGTCGGCCGCTATATCCAGGCCTTTTTCCACAATCTCATTGGCTTTCAGGTCGGTGTTCTCCAGCAGGGCCCGCGCGGACGCTTGTGCAAACGGACCGCCGGAGCCGATCGCGATCAGCCCCTGTTCTGGTTCGATAACATCGCCGTTGCCAGTGATGATAAGCGATGCGGTTTTATCCGCGACGGCCAGCAAGGCTTCCAGGCGGCGAAGAGCCCTGTCTGTTCGCCAGTCTTTGGCCAGCTCGACAGCAGCGCGCGTAAGGTTGCCCTGGTGTTTCTCAAGCTGGGCTTCAAAGCGCTCGAACAAGGTGAATGCGTCGGCAGTACCACCTGCAAAACCGGCCAGCACCTTGTCGTTATAGAGTCGGCGAACCTTGCGGGCATTGCCCTTCATTACAGTATTGCCGAGGGAGACCTGGCCGTCGCCACCCATGGCCACTTCGTCGTCACGCCTGACAGAAAGTATGGTAGTCATTCTGGCTCCACTTGCCTGATAGAAAACAGTATTCAGCAGTTATGGAGGCGGGGGGGCGGTTTTCAAGGGTGGGAGGAAAGAGAGTCAGGAGGGCGGCTTAACCCTCCTTGGGAATCTTCCTGACCAGAGGCTGAATGTTGAGGTTGACCAGCTTGTCGATAGCCGCATTCATCTGGCTGCGAGAGGTGAAGGGGCCCACATTGACGCGGTACCAGATGCTTCCGCTGTCGAGGTCGATGCGTTTGACCTGGGCACGGAGGCCCTGGAACGCGATTTCGGCTCGCTGCCTCTCCGCATCTTGCTGTTGTCGGAAAGACCCCGTCTGCACCAGGTAATCAAACGTTTGCTGTCCGGGCCCTGGGGTATATTCCTCAACCTCGGGAGGAACCACCTCCGAGTCAGGAAGCATGTCGTAAAAGCGAAAGCCGGGTTTTTCTTTTGCGGCGGTTTCCGGAGGCTTTTCCTTTACCGCAGGCGTTTCGGCTGCTGTGGCTTTTTCATCCTGGCGAGGCTCGGATGTCGGAAGTGAGTTGAGATAGGCAATAAAGCCGATAAAACCACCCACGGCTGCCAGTGACAGGATCCACTTCAATGACAAGCCGCCCCGCTGTGACTTGGCTGCAGCAGGGCGTTTGGGGGGCTGCTTTTGCTTACGCACAGGCCTCGCGGATTTTTTTGATGTTGCCGGTTTGCTGGCCGGTCTGGATTTGCGGGCATAGTCTCGGGACATGGCCGGGTTAGTTCCTGTTGCGTGCCTGATTATTCAGATCATGAAGCCTGACTTGCTACATTTCGTCGGGAGCGCTTACGCCAAGCAGGTCAAGACCATTGGCGATCACCTGCCGGACCGCAAGATACAGGGAAACGCGAGCATCCCGGACAGCGGTATCCTCGATCAGAACTTTGTGGGCGTTGTAGTAGGTATGAAACTGACCAGCAAGATCCCTGAGATAGTGCGTCAGGTGATGTGGTTCTCTCAGTTTGGCTGAGCTTTCTATCAGCTCGGGGTACTTGGCTAGCTGATTAGCGAGATCCTTTTCCTCGTCGAGTGTCAGCAAGGACAGGTCGCCGACACATTCGTTCAGACCACGTTCAACCCCTTCTTCTTTCAGCTTTCTGAGCACGCTGCAAATACGTGCATGGGCATACTGAATGTAATAGACCGGATTTTCATTGGTCTGGGAGCGGGCCAGATCGATATCGAAGGTCAACTGGGAGTCGACTCTGCGGGCCGCAAGGAAGAAGCGGGTGGCATCGCGGCCCACTTCGTCGATCAGGTCGCGGACCGTCACGTAACTGCCCGCGCGCTTGGAAATCTTCACTTCCTGCCCAGACCGGGTCACCATCACCATCTGGTGAAGAACGTAATCCGGCCAGCCCTGGGGGATGTCAGCGTTCAGCGCTTGCAGACCGGCACGGACCCGCGTGACGGTAGAGTGGTGGTCGGCACCCTGCTCATTGATAACCGTGGTAAAGCCCCGCTGCCACTTGTCCAGGTGGTAGGCCACGTCTGGCAGGAAATAGGTGTAGCCGCCATCTTTCTTGCGCATCACGCGGTCTTTGTCATCACCGAATTCGGTGGTTTTCAGCCACATGGCGCCGTCGTGTTCGTAGGTATAGCCATTTTCCTGCAGGCGCTCGACAGCTTCCTCTACCTTGCCATCTTCATACAGCGAGGACTCAAGGAAGTACACGTCGAATTCCACGCCAAAGGCTTTCAGGTCGAGATCCTGCTCACGACGCAGGTAGGCTACGGCGAATTCCTGGATGGCTTGCTGATCGTCCGGATCGGCTTTAGCGGTGACTTCCCGGTCGTCCGCGGTAACGGTTTCGCCGGCGAGATAGGCGTTGGCCACATCGGTGATGTAGTCACCGCGGTAGCCATCGGCAGGCCAGTTTTCGTCTTCCGGTGTCAGCCCTTTCACTCGAGATTGCACTGAAAGCGCCAGGTTGTTGATCTGCGCGCCCGCATCGTTGTAGTAAAACTCGCGGGTGACTTGGTAACCATTGGCTTCCAGCAGGCGGCTCAGGCAGTCACCTATCGCTGCACCACGGCCGTGGCCCACGTGCAAGGGGCCGGTTGGGTTGGCAGAGACAAATTCCACCTGGACCTTCTTGCCTTCGCCGTTGTTGTTGCGGCCGTATTGCCCGGCGTCGTCGAGAATGGTGTTGACCACTTCAAAGGCGCTGGCAGTACTCATGAAAAAGTTGATAAATCCGGGGCCCGCAATTTCAACCTTCTCGACAGCGCTGCTGTTCGGTAGCCGTTCGACCAATGCTTCTGCCAGTTTTCGTGGCGGGCAACCGGCAGCCTTCGATGCCACCAGGGCAATATTGCAGGCGTAATCGCCATGGGATTTGTCCTTGGTGTTGCCTACCTGTGGTGTAAAGGTCTGATCTGCGGGCAGAGTGCCTTCAGATTGCAGGGTCGCCAGCGCAGACTGGAGAAGTTCGGATACGGTCTCTTTCATGCTGTCGGATGACTCGAGTTGCAAGAGAATGGAAGAACGGCGGCAAGCGTCCCGCCGGAGATGTCGAAGGACGCTATTATCGCGGAAAGGTGCGGGCGACTCAAATTACGCTGTTCGAGGCCAGTTGCGTTCCCCCGGGGGGGCGAAGGGCTCCCGATGCTACAGGGTGTTGTTGGTACTGCTTTAGTCTCCTTGGAAAGGAAGGATCACCGTATTATTGGCACTCATGAAGCTTATACGGAGGTTGATGCTGTCGTAGGAGCCCAAACCGTTATAGCGGCCATTGCGTTCGGACGGCGATGAGGTAGGTGTGGTCCCACAGTTGGTGGCTTCAAACGTGACGTCAAAGACGTTGACGCTTGAGGACTGGATTGAAATCTGCCCATCAAAAACACAGCCTGTTGAATCCGATCCGGTAAGGCAGCCTTGGCTGCACTCCCGCTGAATTGGGCGCCTTCAGAGTCTGATTCAACATTGCCAAACACGGAATTTACCGAGTTGATGGCCTTTGGCAGGTTGTAAAATATTGCAAAAAGGCCCTCGTTGTCACAGTTTTGGTGGGTCATCCGGTTTCTAGCGGATCAACGTCGATTGCCCACCTGATATCCGCGGGAAGTTTCATCAGGTCAAGTTCCTGGCAAAGCGCTGCCAGTTGACGGTTAAGCCGGATTCGGTTGCTTGAAACCATGATCAGTTGGGCCCGGTGACGATCAGCCCTGCGCGCGATCACAGCAGGTAATGGCCCCCAAGACTCAACGCCGCAGTCTGATGCCTTAGACTTCATGTCATCAAGTAGTTTGAGGCTCGATGCCATGATGTTCGACTCGGCTCGAAGTATGGCCATTGACCGGAAGGGTGGGAGTTGGCCGGTTTCCCGTTCGGCAAGCAATTGGTCGGCAACAGGGAGATAATAGCCCGCCGCTAAAGATCGCAGTAGTGGGTGGTCGCTATGGCAGGTTTGCACCAGTACTTCCCCTGATTTTTCACCACGTCCGGCCCGTCCGCTAACCTGCAGTAGGGTCTGGATCAATTGTTCGGGCGCGCGAAAGTCTACGCTGAACAGTCCGCCATCAGCATTAACAACAACGACGAGCGTAACGTTTGGGAAGTCGTGCCCCTTGGCCAGCATCTGTGTGCCCACCAGTATGCAGGGGCTGCCGCTGTTCACTGTCTCGAGAATACCCTGAATGCTGCCTTTGCGTTGAGTGCTGTCCCGATCGACCCGCACGACGGGGACGTCCGGAAACTGTGTTGCCAATACATCTTCACTTCTTTCAGTGCCTTGGCCGACTGGCTTGAATGAATCGCTGCTGCATTTTGGACAGTGGTCTGTCGCGGCGGTCTGAAAGTCGCAATGGTGGCACCGCATGGCACGGTCGCGGCGATGATAGGTAAGGCGGGTGTCGCAGCGGGGGCACTCAACCATATGGCCGCAGTCGAAACACATCATGACCGGAGCAAACCCTCGGCGATTTACGTACACCAGAGCTTGCTGTCCGGCGTTCAGGCATTTCTCGATAGCACGCATCACAGGTCGTGAGAGGCCGCCTTCCAGAGGTCGGCTGCGAATGTCCAGTAACTTGATCGTCGGCAGTTTGGCATTGCCTGCACGCTCCTCAAGTCGAACCAGCGTGTATTTGCCGGTCAGGGCGTTGTGGTAGGACTCCATAGAGGGGGTTGCGGAGCCAAGAATAATGGGGCAATTATTGAGGTGTGCACGATAGACTGCGGTGTCCCTGGCGGAATAGCGGAATCCTTCCCCCTGTTTATAGGAGCTGTCGTGTTCCTCATCCACGATGATGGTTTTCAGCTCGGTGAAGGGGAGCAACACAGCCGAGCGGGTACCGATCAGAATGACCGGCTCACCATTACGGATTCTCAGCCAGGTTGAGAGTCGCTCGCTGTCTTTTAGTGCCGAGTGCCACACTGCGATACGGGATCCGAAATAGTACTGGAAGCGGGCAACGGTCTGCGGCGTCAGGTTGATCTCAGGAACCAGAACGAGCGCCTGGTGCTTGTTGTCCAGGTGAGTCTTGAGGTAATGGAGATAAAGCTCGGTTTTCCCGCTGCCTGTGATACCGAACAGGAGTGTCGTCGTGAAGCCGTCATCAGACGATGCAAGTTGGTCAGCAGCTTCTTGTTGGGCCGGAGACAGCACGGGGATACGATTCCGGGTTTCCGCCGCCGCACCGCTTGGTGAGGGTGGCGTGGTCTCAACGATCAGTTCTTTTTCCTGAAGGCTCCGGATTTGCGATTGTGTGAAACCAGCGCGCACAATCTGTTTGCTGCCCGCGCCTCCGGGTTGGCGCTTCAGCCAGGCCAGCAGCTCTCTCTGTCGCGTTGCGTTGCCGGGCAGCAGCGCCGGATCGCCGCAGGCTTGCCAATAAGGTTCGGCATGCTCCACGGCAGGTCTGCCGCGACGCAGGGCGGGCGGCAGTGCGGTAAAAAGGCATTCGCCGAGCGGGTGCTGATAGTAATCCGACGCCCAACTGAGTAGGCGGAAGGTTTCCGGGGGCAGTGCAGGCCATGTATCGCTGGCTGATCGGACCGGCTTGAGAGTGATGCCCTCTGGTGGTCGAGCGTCAGTCTCGACCACCAGACCGGTGGCCGATTGCCTGCCGAAAGGGACGGTGACGCGTTGGCCCTTTTGTAATGTCAGGTGGTCTGGTACCAGGTAGTCGAACAGCCGCCGGAGAGGGCGATTCAATGCTATACGCGCAGTTCGGGGCACATCTGGCTCCATGGCGATGAAGGTGTCACGGTATCTGCCTATCCTTAAAAAGGGCTGCAATCCGGCGTGTCCCGTGTCGGGCGGGATGATAAGACGGTCCGGGGCTTGCCTGATACCGCATTTGCAAGTAAGATTCGCGGTCTGTTTCCGGCAGGGCATGATTGTGCCCCGTCTTGTCAATTGATTCAAACATGCGGTGCCTGACACCCGGATTGCGCTGAAACCCAGGCAATCCCGTGATCTGGTAGCGGCATGACCGACAGAGGTTCGCCATGAAAGAAGGTATTCACCCCAAGTACGAAGAGATTACCGCTACCTGTTCCTGCGGTAACGTTCTCAAGACCCGCTCTACGTTTACTCAGGACCTGACTCTGGATGTATGCTCCCAGTGTCACCCTTTCTACACAGGTAAGCAGAAAGTGATGGACACCGGCGGCCGTATCGACCGTTTCCAGAAGCGTTTCGGTGGTCGCATCGGTGGCAAGAAAGCCTGATCCGAATGCTGATAGTGGAAAAAGCGCCTTGCGAGGCGCTTTTTTTGTATCTGCAGGCCCCCGCTGTAGGGCGCGCCTGTTGTGAGTGCATACGCAAAAAGCCGTATTGACTGATTAACAAGTGGCCAATCCGGCCTTGTCTGATGCAGCCCTTCGCGCCATAATGTCGCGCTCCGCTGGGCAAGGCCCGGTGGCTTATTACCTCTTAAACGTGACAAACGGAACAGTGGCAATGTCTCAAGATCTGAAAGAAGCAGCCCTTGAATACCACGCCAAGCCGCGGCCTGGTAAGCTGAGTGTTGAAATCACCAAGCCCACCAAGACCTCCCGCGACCTTTCCCTGGCGTACAGCCCCGGGGTTGCCGAGCCGGTCCGCGAGATCGCGAAGGACCCCGAGAACGCATACAAATACACCGCCAAGGGTAATCTGGTAGCCGTGATTTCAGACGGCACTGCAATTCTTGGTCTGGGTAACCTGGGTCCGCTGGCGAGCAAGCCGGTTATGGAAGGCAAAGGCGTACTGTTCAAGCGCTTTGCTGGAATTGATGTGTTCGATATCGAGGTCAATTCCGAAAGCCCCCAGGCATTTATTGAAACGGTTGAGCGTATTGCCGACACCTTCGGTGGTATTAACCTTGAAGACATCAAGGCTCCCGAATGCTTCGAAATCGAGCGCGCGCTAATCGAAAAGTGCAGTGTACCCATCTTTCATGATGATCAGCACGGCACGGCCATCGTAACAGCGGCAGGCATGATTAACGCCCTGGAGTTGCAGGACAAGAAAATCGATGAAGCCAAAGTGGTCTGCCTCGGAGCTGGCGCAGCGGCTATCGCTTGCATGAAGCTGCTGATCAGCTGTGGCGTTCGGTCCGAAAACATCTACATGCTGGACCGCAAGGGCGTGATTCATTCCGGTCGCGAGGACCTGAACCAATACAAGGCGATGTTTGCCAACGATACTGACAAGCGCACGCTTGATGATGCGATGGACGGTGCAGATGTATTTCTCGGGCTTTCCGGCCCGGATCTGCTGAGCGCGGACCAGCTTAAGCTGATGGCTCCGAACCCGATTGTGTTTGCCTGCTCCAACCCGGACCCTGAGATCAGCCCTGAAGTGGCGCTGGCTACCCGCGATGACCTGATCATGGCTACAGGCCGCTCAGACTACCCGAATCAGGTGAATAACGTGCTTGGCTTCCCGTTCATCTTCCGTGGTGCTCTGGACGTGAGGGCGACCGCAATCAACGAAGAAATGAAAGTGGCGGCTGTTCACGCGATTCGCGAGCTGGCGAAAGAGCCGGTTCCGCAGGAAATCTGTGAAGCCTATGACGTTGCAAGTTTCGAGTTTGGTCGGGAGTACATCATTCCCAAGCCGATGGACGTGCGCCTGCTGGAAGTTGTTCCGGCGGCAGTCGCTCGCGCGGCGGTCGACTCAGGCGTTGCCCGTAACGGCTACCCGGCCCATTACCCACTGAAATCAATGGACGATATCATCTGATATAGTCCAATCGAATGTTGGGAAATAAAAAAACCGGCGATTGTTAAGTCGCCGGTTTTTTTGTGGCCGCGAGAATTTTTTTCGCCCCGCTTGCTGGTGTCAGAATATCTGTCTCGACAGGTCATCGCTACTGCCATTGTTGCCGCCGGCCGATGACTCATCCTGAGGGTCTAGCGGCGGCGGGGCATCCTCTTCACGGAATATTTCGAACATGGCACCTTCTTGCCCTGGCCTTGCTCGCCTGCCTGTTTCCGGGTCGATGCGGATGTTAACGATGCCATTGGGTCTTGCCATCAATGATGGCGGCTCGCCCTTTAGTGCCACTTTCATGTAATCAATCCAGGCGGGCAGGGCAGTACTGGCGCCGAACTCTCGACGGCCAAGGGGTTGTGGTTGATCAAAGCCAACCCAAACAGTGGTGGCTACGTCATGGTTGAAGCCGCCGAACCAAGTGTCTCTCTGTTCATTGGTGGTGCCGGTTTTGCCGCTGATGTCATCCCGCCCCAAGGCCTGAGCCCGTCGGCCTGTGCCCCGCTTGATTACATCCCGCATCATGGAGTGCAGGATGTATACGGAGCGTTCATCAGCCAGGCGTCTCGCAATGCGAACTTCTTTCTCGTCGTCGGAGTTGTTCTCCTGTTTCTCTGTGCAGTTTTCATCGCAGAGTTTGACGTCCGGTGCTTCGAAGATTGTTTCGTTGTTGATATCCGAGATCTGGCTGATGAGGTAGGGCTCGACGTCATAGCCGCCGTTGGCGATCACCGCGAACCCCCGGGCCAGGTCCATCGGTGTCAGAAGCCCGCTGCCCAATGAGAGTGACAGATCTTTTTGCATGTCCTCCGTGGGGATCTGAAGCTGCTCAAGGTAGTCTATGGTGTTCTGGATGCCCAGGTCCCGAAGCAAGCGTACTGACACCAGGTTGCGGGATCGATACAGGGCTTCTCGCAGGCGAGTGGGGCCGTAAAACTGTCCTGATGAATTCTGTGGGCGCCATGTGGTCTCCAATTCGGAGTCGTCAAACACAATTGGTGCGTCGTTGTAGATGGTTGCGGGTGTCATTCCGCTTTCCAGCGCGCTCAGATACAGGAACGGCTTGAAGGTTGAGCCCGGCTGCCTCCTCGCCTGGGTGGCGCGATTGTATTTGTTTTGACTGAAACTGTATCCGCCAGCGAGTGCTTCAATGGCGCCGGTTTGTGCGTCAAGGGAGATCAGTGCGCCCTGTACTGCAGGTACCTGCGAAAGCGCAACGCGCCGGACTTCGGCAATATCCAGGGTTTGCTGATCATCGCTTTGTTCCTGGATGTCGGATTCACTTGGCTGCTCGGGTGTCATCACCACCATGGGTTTTACGTAAATGATATCGCCCGCAGCGACTACGTCGGATGGCTTTCCCGGCTCGGGTCCGGTTAAATTTTCGGTTTTGTATCGTTTGGCCCAGGTCATTGTGGAGAATGCCATTACGGACTCGCCAAGCTGGCGGGCGTAAAGATCGACCTCGCTGTCTTCGTCTCTCACCCGGGTTACAACTGCGGGCACGAGCTCGGCTACGCGGGGGTAGTTTGCCATCAGATTGGGGAGGTTGTCGGGGACCAGTTGTTCTTCATCCACCTGCCCAATGGGGCCGCGGAAACCGTGGCGCCGGTCGTATGCTTCCAATCCTGCTCTTAGGGCTCTCGTCGCTTCTTGTTGCTTCTCGCTTTCAACGGTCAGTTTGACTTCATAGCCGTCGGTGTAGGCGGCATCGCCGAATCGCCTGACCAGTTCGGCTCGGGCCATTTCCGCAACGTGGTCGGCATCAACCTCAGTGGACGGGGCGTTAAAGCTTGCGGTCAGGGGGGCGCTGGCAGCCAGCTCATAAGCGTCACTGGTGATGTATTGGAGGTCGCGCATGCGCCCCAGTATCCAGTTACGACGAATCTGTGCTCGTTCGGGGTTTGCCAGGGGGTTGTAGGCGGAGGGAGCCTTGGGCAGCCCGGCAAGCATGGCCATTTCTGCCAGAGAAAGCTCGGTCACGGGTTTGTCGTAATACACCTGGGCGGCTGCAGCGATACCATAGGCGCGATTGCCCAGGTAGATCTTGTTGAGGTAGAGCTCCATGATGCGGTTTTTGTCCAGTTCACGCTCTATCTGAAGAGCCAGAAGTATCTCGTTGAACTTGCGAATAAACGTCCTATCGCGTGACAAAAAGTAATTTTTTGCAACCTGCATTGTGATGGTGCTGCCCCCGGACTGGATCTCGCCGGTGGAGATCAGTTCGATGGCAGCCCGCATCAGGCCTTTAAAGTCGACCCCAAAGTGTTCGTAAAAACGGGCGTCTTCGGCTGCCATAAAGGCATGTAACTGAATTGTAGGGATCTGTTCTATTGTGACCGGTGCCCTTCTCTTTTCACCGAATTCTGCTATTAATTTGTCGTCTGCGCTGTAGACCCTCAAGGGGGTCTGCAACTTGATGTCCAGGAGTTGCTCCACAGGAGGCAAACCTGGGCGGAGATAAAGGTAAAATCCTGACGCCACGATTGTGGCGAGACTGAGTCCAGTGAGAAATAGCCATGCAAACAGGCGAGATGTACGCAACAAATGAGACATTTTTTTCTGACAACTGTTGGATATAGGTCTATCATTTGAGAAATTGCTTTAGGAAGGGCTAGCCGCTTCCCGGGTGCAATGCTTCTCAATTAAAGAAGAACGAGCATTGTAGACGGAAAACTAAAGAAATTCTCTTAAATAAAAAACACATATGAAAGAACTCCGTCGGGAGTTTTCATAACCCGGTGCATGTAACCAGGTATAGGGTGAGCGCGTGTTCGGATTGTTAGGAAAAAAATCCAGTTCGGTGCTGGGCGTGGATATCAGCTCCAGCTCGGTCAAGCTACTGGAACTATCGAAGCAGGGTGACCGCTACAAGGTCGAGAGCTACGCAGTGGAGCCGCTACCGGCCAATGCTGTGGTAGAGAAAAATATCACGGATGTCGAGGCGGTGGGCGAAGTGCTCAAACGTGTCGCATCTAAATCACGTACGAGCGTCAAGCAGGTGGCTGTAGCCGTCTCCGGTTCCGCCGTTATTACCAAGCTGATCCAGATGGACAGTGGTCTCAACGAGTTTGAGATGGAAGACCAGATAACGCTTGAGGCCGATCAGTATATCCCCTATCCGCTGGATGAAGTGGCGATCGACTTCGAGGTTCAGGGGCCGTCTGAGACCAACCCGGACCAGGTCGATGTACTTCTTGCGGCGTGCCGGAAAGAAAACGTCGATATTCGGGAAGATGCTCTAGAAATTGGGTCTTTGACCACCAAGATCGTGGACGTAGAGGCCTATGCACTTGAGCGCGCATACGCCCTCATTGAGTCCCAGCTTGATTCCCAGGGTGAAGAACTCGTTGTGGCGATCGTCGATATCGGCGCCACCATGACCACGCTGAGCGTGTTGGCGGAAGGCAAGACGGTTTACACCCGCGAGCAGATTTTCGGGGGGAAACAACTCACCGAAGAAATTCAGCGTCGTTATGGTTTATCCCTTGAAGAAGCCGGTCTGGCCAAGAAGCAGGGTGGTCTTCCAGACGACTACGATTCCGAAGTTCTGACGCCTTTCCGCGAAGCGGTCGTTCAGCAGGTTGCTAGGGCGCTGCAGTTCTTCTTCGGCGCAAGCCAGTACAATGCGGTTGACTACGTGGTCCTGGCAGGTGGCACGGCATCTATTCAGGGGCTGACAGAAATGGTCGAGGAAAAAACAGGCACACCAACGCTGGTCGCAAATCCTTTCGCGGACATGGCGGTGGGGTCAAGAGTGAATGCGTCTTCGCTGAGCAATGATGCACCTTCACTCATGATTGCCTGCGGGCTGGCAATGAGGAGCTTTGACTGATGGCAAAGATTAACCTCAGACCCTGGCGCGAAGAACTCCGGGCGGAGAAGCAGAAGCAGTTTGTGGTGATGATACTGGGGGCGGCTTTTATAGCTGTCGGCCTGACTTTTCTCTGGAAAACCGATATGGACAACCGTATCGCCTACCAGGAATCCAGAAATGCCTACATCGAAACCGCAACCAAGCAGCTGGATAAGCAGATTAAAGAGATCGAGGATTTGAAGCGCAAGCGGGACGAGCTACTGTCGCGCATGCAGGTCATTCAGGATCTCCAGGGCAAGCGCCCGGTTATTGTGCGGGTTTTTGACGAACTGGTCCGCACGCTGCCAGATGGACTTTTTTATACGAACCTCAAAAAGACCGGAGACACAGTGGATGTCGTTGGTATGTCGGAGTCCAATAGCCGAATTTCCGCCCTTATGAGGCGTTTTGAAGAGTCCGACTGGTTCACTAATCCTAACCTGTCAAACGTGTCTGCCGCCGATAACCGTCGTGCTGGTTATAGCCAGTTCAACCTGTCGGTGCAGCAACAAACACCAGAGCCCGAAGGGGAGGACAAGTAATGAGCCTCGCGGACTCACTCAAGAACCTCAATGAATTTGATATCAATGACCTGGACGTCAACAATGCCGGTATTTGGCCCGCCCCGATCAAGGCAATCGTAGCGCTCATCATTTTTGGCCTGATACTGGGTGGTGGTTACTGGTTCTTTATCAAAGATCAGTATGTCCAGCTTGACCGGGTCGAAAAGACCGAGCAGGAGCTTCGGAAGCGCTACGAAGACAAAGCTTACCAGGTGGCTAACCTTGAAGTATTCAAGGCGCAAATGGAGGAAATGGAAGAAACCTTCGGCGCGCTTGTGCGTCAACTCCCGAGTGAAACCGAAGTGCCTGGTCTGCTGGAGGATATTACCAATACGGCGTTGGGTAGTGGCCTTTCGCTCCAGGAGGTCAAGTTGCAGGGTGAGCAGCGGCGTGATTTCTACGCGGAGCTTCCGATCAACATCCGGGTATCGGGTTCGTATCACGAATTGGCGACGTTTGTCAGCAGTGTGGCGAGCCTGCCACGGATTGTGACGTTGCATGACCTAACGATAACACCAACAGGCGGTGATGGAGAGCAGCTAAATATGCAGGTTCTTGCACGTACCTACCGCTACCGGGCTGGAGAATGAGCATGGCGCGACAGCATGCGGCAAAAGCCTGGATGGGTATTTGTCTGGTATCTTTTCTGACGGCGTGTTCTCAGGGAAGTGGCTTTTCCGATCTCGATAAGTTTATGGCAGATACCCGGGCCAAACCTCGGGGGCATGTTGAACCCTTACCGGAGTTCAAGGCTTACGAGGCTTTCAGTTATTCGGCAGCGGATCGTAGAGCGCCTTTCGAGCCGCCTATTGATGTGCAGCTCACCATGGTTGATCAGGAACCCGAAAGCGATATCGAGCCAGATCTTGATCGGCCGAGAGAGGTTCTTGAGAACTTTGATCTGAAGGGGCTCTCCATGGTGGGTACTTTGAGTGACGCATCCGGAAATCTGTTTGCTCTGATAAAGCACAACACGGGTGGCATCCACAGGGTGCGCACTGGGAACTACATGGGGCAGAATTATGGCCGGATTGTTGGTGTCAATGAAACCCGGATAGAGCTAATTGAAATCGTTCCCAATGGCCGGGGCGGATGGGTCGAGCGTCCACGCTCGCTGTCGCTGGATGAGAATGAGGGCTAAGGAGCGGCATTATGAATATTGAAAGAAACATGCATGAACAAAAAAGTTTGGGGTCGAGGCTAGCGATGTTCAGAAAACTCAATGTATACGTCGGCGTGATTGCTTTTGGGTTGTTATCCGGCCTGGCCAATGCGGTCACGCTGGAAGACGTGTCGTTTTCATCGCTGTCCGGGGATCGGGTCGAGGTGACGCTGTCGTTTGACGGCCAGCCACCGGAACCTACCGGGTACACGATCGAGCGACCTGCCAGGATCGCAGTGGACCTCCGGGACACGACCAGCGGCCTCGACAGTCGCAATATTTCGCTCGGGGGAGGTAACGCCCAGAGCATGACGGTTGTCGAAACCAAGGATCGCACTCGCCTGATCTTCAATCTGGCAGAGTTGGCCCCCTATGAGACGGTGCGTGCCCAGAACCATCTGGTCGTGACGATCGGCAGTCAGGGCAGCGGTGTTGCTGCTTCCGGCTCGGGTGCTTCTTCCATGTCCACCGCAACTTCAGGTGGACAAACAAGTTCATCCGCCTCGTCCTCTGGTAGCGGGCTCGCCGGGGTTGATTTCAGGCGCGGACAGGGCGGTGAAGGTCGTGTGATTGTGGATCTGGGCAGCGCCAGTACTTCCGTGGACTTGTCCGAACTAGGAGGTAAGATTCGCCTGACGATGGATGGCACCAGTGTGCCTGACAATCTTCGCCGGCGCCTCGATGTAACTGACTTTGCAACGCCTGTGACCCGTATTGATACCTTTACGGAAGACGGCAATGCGGTTGTGGAAATTCGTCCGGAAGGTAATTACGACTATATTGCCTATCAGTCTGGTTCCCAGTTTACTGTCAGCGTGGAAAGGCTGACGGAAGAGGAAGCCGAGTCTCGTCGTGAGGAGAAGTTCCCGTACACTGGCGATAAGCTCTCTCTTAACTTCCAGGACATCGAGGTTCGTTCTGTATTGCAGTTGATTGCAGACTTTACCGGCTTGAACCTTGTTGCCAGCGATACGGTCAGTGGCAGTATTACGCTGCGTCTGCAGAATGTGCCCTGGGACCAGGCTCTGGACCTGATCCTGAAGACCAAGGGGCTGGACAAGCGCCAGATCGGCAATGTACTGCTGGTTGCGCCGGCTGATGAAATTGCCGCCCGTGAAAAGCTTGAGCTGGAAACCTCCAAGCAGATCGCTGAACTTGCGCCGGTTCGCCTGGATATCATTCAGGTGAACTACGCCAAGGCCGGGGATGTTGTTGCGCTGATCGAGGCGGATGAGGAATTGATCTCCTCTCGGGGATTTGTGTCTTCGGATGCTCGCACCAACACCATCAGTGTTCGTGAAACCTCGGAAAAGCTTGATGAGATTCGCCGTCTGGTTTCGACCTGGGATGTTCCGGTTCGTCAGGTTTCCATTGAGGCGCGAATTGTAAGGGCGCAGACCAATGTTGCCGAAAACCTGGGGGTTCGCTGGGGTGGTGCTGCCTATGACGTCAGGGGCGATGGCAGTGTTATCTCTGTCGGTGGCTCTCAGGGAGCTGTTGGCGAGGCTCGTGATGCGGCCAATGGCACCAACAGTACTATTACTTTCCCAGGCGCGCTGGCAGTTGATCTTGGTGTTTCAGGTCAGGGAGCGTCGTCCTTCGCGATTGGTTGGGGGAGCGATGACTTTCTTGTGGACTTGGAGCTCTCTGCATTGGAGAGTGACGGGCAGGCAGAAGTTGTATCCCAGCCCCGTGTTGTGACGGCCGATCGACAGACCGCCAGGATCAAATCCGGTGAAGAGATTCCATACCAGAAGGCCGCTTCCAGTGGTGCGACTTCTGTATCCTTCAAGGAAGCTGTATTGGCCCTCGAGGTAACGCCTCAGATTACCCCGGATGACAAGGTTATTATGGATCTGGTGGTTAATCAGGACTCTCGTGGCGATGTAACCGCCGGTATTCCGGCGATCAACACCAACGAGGTAACGACGCAGGTGTTGGTTGGAAACGGCGAAACTGTGGTCCTGGGGGGTATTTTCCAATCAGAAGTAGCTACCACAACTACCAAGACGCCGTTCCTGGGTGATATTCCCTACTTGGGCCGCCTCTTCAAGCGCACTGAGCATGTCGATGAACGTAGCGAGCTGTTGATTTTCATCACACCAAAGATCATCAAGAGCGACCTGATTCAATAGTCTGGTTGCGTCCGACAAAAAACCGCCGTGTTCGCACGGCGGTTTTTTTGTCTGTTCATTTCCTGAAGCTTATGGAAAACGTTACCCTGTGATATTCTCACGCGCCGGAATGTAGATGAGCGGAAGTTATGTCCTTGCCAAAACGAGTTGTCCTGGTTGGCCCAATGGGTGCGGGAAAAAGCACAATTGGTCGCATGCTGGCCAAGGAGCTGGGCTATCGTTTTCTCGATTCCGACCGGATTATTGAAGAGCGTTGTGGTGCCAATATTCCCTGGGTATTCGATGTGGAAGGGGAAGACGGTTTTCGGCAGCGTGAAACAGCGATGTTGGCTGAGTTGGCCGACTACTCACAGACAGTGTTGGCGACCGGCGGTGGCGCGGTGATGAAGGAAGAGAATTACGCGCACCTGAAGCGTGATTCTGTCGTGGTATACCTGAAAACCTCGATCGAGCAGCAGGTTGAAAGAACAAGGCGGGATCGAAATCGCCCCCTGTTGCAGAACGATGATCCCGAGGCGGTCCTTAAAAACCTGTTTGCTGTGCGGGATCCGATCTATTCGCGACTGGCCGATATCGTCATGTTTACTGATCGCAAGAGTCCGAGACTGGTCGTTCGGCAATTGGTAAATCGAATTAATCCGAGGACGCCGCGCCACAAAAGGCAAATACGTAAGGAAGGCAGAAATCATGCGTGACTCACTGCGGGAGTTGACGGTTGAGCTGGGCGATCGAAGTTACCCAATCGTTATCGGTCAGGGACTGCTAGGTAGCTACGATCTGAGCCCCTGTGTCTCTGGCTCTCAGGTCATGATCGTGACCAACGAAACGGTTGCTCCATTGTATCTCGAGTCAGCTCGCGCCTGTTTCCCCGGCAAGCAAGTGGATACGGTTGTGCTTCCTGACGGCGAAAAATACAAGGATTGGCAGACACTGAACCGTATCTTCGACGGTTTGCTGGAGAAGCGTCATTCCCGCAAAACCACGCTTGTTGCGTTGGGGGGTGGCGTGGTCGGCGATATGACCGGGTTTGCCGCCGCTTCCTACCAGCGTGGTGTCCCTTTTATTCAGATTCCGACGACATTGTTGTCGCAGGTGGACTCCTCAGTCGGAGGAAAAACCGGCATCAATCACCCGTTGGGCAAGAATATGATTGGTGCCTTCCATCAACCGGAAGTCGTACTGATCGATACCGACAGCCTGAGAAGCCTTTCTCCACGGGAGGTGTCGGCTGGCCTTGCTGAAGTCATCAAATACGGCCTGATTCGAGACACCGATTTTCTGGCCTGGCTAGAGCAAGAAATTACGTCGCTCATTGATCTGGAAACGTCGGCTCTGGTGGAGGCCATCTATCGTTCATGCGCCTGTAAGGCGGACGTTGTTGCGAAGGATGAAAGGGAAGGCGGGTTGCGAGCGATACTCAACCTGGGGCACACGTTCGGTCATGCCATCGAGACGTTTGCTGGGTATGGCAACTGGCTGCACGGTGAAGCTGTCGGCACCGGCATGATGATGGCAGCGGATCTTTCCCTGCGCCAGGACATGATAACGGAAGAGGACCGTGCCAGGGTGGTGCGCATTATCGAGCGAGCCAGGCTTCCGGGGCGTGCGCCGGTGGGCATGTCGCCCGATGACTTTTTACGCTTGATGGCGGTCGATAAGAAGAATGTGGATGGTTCGCTACGCCTGGTTCTCCTGCGCAGACTCGGGGATGCGGTGGTGACGGATGCGGTGGATAGACGAGAACTGGATGCCACGCTTCGAGTATTTTGCGATGAAGTCTGACAAGGTCTGATCAGGGAAAAGACAGGGAATGACGGTGAATGACGAAGGGCTCAACAGTCATGACGGTGGCGGCCTGTTTCCGCGACTCCAGGAGCGTTATGGGTTGAGGGCCGATCCATTGGATATGGAAACACCCTTCTTTCCGGATGCCTCCCGCCACCATGCCCTGGAAACGCTTCGCCACCTCTGTGGCTTTGGTGACCTCGCTTTGCTTCTCACTGGTGATGTCGGGGCGGGCAAAAGCCGGTTGCTCGCGGAACTGGTGAGGAGCGAGTCCTCCCGTCTCGATTTTCATCGAGTGTCGGCCGCCGCACTGACGAGTACGCAGGCGCTGTCACGGGCGCTACTCGGTATTGCACATAAAGGGTTGAACCCCGGCGAAGGTGCGCGCGACGCCATCTACGGCTTTTTTCGATGGTCTGAAATCAAAGCTCGGAAGGGCCAGCGAATGGTTCTGTTGATTGATGATGCGGATCGTGCACCTGCCGAGTTGCTGAGGCTGTTGTTTTCGGCCTTTGAGGCTGCAGATCGCTCTGCGACGGCGGTTCCCGTGTTCAGTGGCAGCGGGCGATTGATCGAAATGCTTGGGTTGTCAGGAGACGGTGCCGGAGTGCATCAGATTCATCTTCGCCCACTGACAAAAGAGGAAGTCGCTGCGTACCTGGAGCCCCGGGTGCACCGCGCTGGTGGCAGTGCCAAGGACTTGCTGTCGCCAGGGAAGTTGTCACAGTTGCACAGTTTGAGTCAGGGGAGTTTTTCCCGTCTCAAGCGAGTGACACCAGCCGTATGGCTGGATATGGTATCGACTGAAAATGGCGCCAAACGGACGTTTTCGGTGCCGATTAATCTGCGTTGGCCTGCGCTGGCTTTGGTTATGCTTGCCGGTTCCTGGTGGCTTGTATCGCAGCAATATGATGATTCTGTGGCACGAGAGCAAGCAGAACCTGAGCCTGAAGTCATACGCAAGAGTGTCACCATTGGTCCTGGCAATCCGGATATTGACCCGGTTGATACCGGCGCAGGATTGTCAGAGCCGGCCGCTGAGCCAGAGTTGCCCCTGACGGACGAGCCTGATAAGCCTGTTCCAGAGCCAGAGCCAGAGCCAGAGCCAGAGCCAGAGCCAGAGCCAGAGCCAGAGCCAGAGCCAGAGCCAGAGCCAGAGCCAG
>PBRG01000057.1 GCA_002726615.1 Marinobacter sp. | reverse complement strand
GTCCCGTTCTGCCGCCGTGGTCGGGAACATTTTTATCGAAGGGCCAGTGCTCTTTGCGGAATGGGAGTCGTTCTGGCGGGAAGGCTGGGCCACCATCAGCAAGTCGGGGAACAGCAGCGCGTCGGCCAGCGGCCAGCGACGAGACGTCACCCGGGACGACAACGGCGCGGCGCGCCCCAACTCGCTGCGACGATCCAGGGCAAGTTCCCGTACCGCCACTGAACTCACGGAGTGCCCCGGCTCGTAGGTGGAGGCGATGACATGGGCCGTGCAGTATTCGTCCAGAACACGGGGTACCACAAAACGGGGATCATTCAGGAGCATCTGCCGGAATTTCTCAGTGGTACGGGCTTCGAGCCGGTAATCCACCTCTCGGTGCATCATGTCCCGCACCTCTTCCAACCAGTCGTTGAACTCAGGACCGAAGGACACCAGGCGGGCAACTTTCAGCAACTGTGCCACTGCGTTAAGGTCACTGTCGACCGCCTCGTCAACGCCGGGATACTGAACCTTGAGCACCAGTTCCAACCCGTCGCTACGCCGGCGCGCTCGATGAACCTGCCCCAGTGACGCCGCGCCAATCGGGTCGGGATCCACCTCGAGCTCCGCCAAACGGTCAGCACCCAGTTCAGCCTTAAGCACACGCTCGATCGACGGCCATTCCAGCCAGGTGGTCTGGTCTTCCAGGGTATGCAGCGCTTCGGTCACTTCCTCAGGCAGGAAGTGCTCGCCGTACAGAGCCATCACCTGCCCGATCTTGACGACACTGCCCTTGAGCTTGCCCAACTCCTCCACCAGGAACTCCGCCTGGCTGGATAGCATGGCACGGTGTCGGGCCTCCCGCTTGTCCTTGCTACTGAACCAGTTGGTAGCCATGTGGGAGGCCATCCGAGTGCCCGCGAAAAGCCCCGCCCTGGTGAGGGTGAGCCGGCGCTCAAAGCTGCCGGTCTTGATACGTGCAACAGATGTGCTTTTGGGTCTGGATGCCATCAAAAACCTGCTCGGTTCTGTAAGTGTTGGCGCTATCAGCCTGTATGACCATTATACGGATACCCGGGCCCTCAAACCTAACCGGCGTGCCGTCAATTCATTGCCCTTGGGGCCAATGCAAACTGCCCCTTCTGTGTTTACTTCTGTCCTTGGTGAAAGGTTTTACGTTTTTACACAGACCCCACAGCCAAAGCCGTTTAGTATAAAAATGTGGTCGACGACCTCGCCACAGATGCCCAAAACAACAAGACAACAACAATGACACAAACCACCAGCAGACCCTCCGACACCAAACTGTCACAGTTCCGGGTGAAGGGTGAAATTCCGGTTCCGATGTTGATCGGCTGGCTTACTCTGGCAGCGGTCCCCATCCTGCTGTTCTTCGCATGGCGGTCCCTGGACCGCGGAATGCCCGGCTCCGCCATAGCCCTGATCGTCTTTGCCGTGCTGCTCAGTGTCAATGGCATTGTTTATCTGCTCGGTCGCAACAGTACCCTGCAACGCCGTGGCTTTATTACCGCGATTACGATCCTCTTCACCTATCTGGCAATCAATGCGGTGGAGGACGGCTCTGCCATTATCTGGCTGTTTGCCTATCCACCCATCATCTTCTACATAAGCGAAGCGAAAGTGGGCGTGCTTGCCTGTTCCGCTGGCCTCACGGGGGTTGCCCTGCTGTTCAGCCCACTCGGGGACCTGGTTTTCGATTCGCCCTACAGCACCAGTTTCCGACTCACCATGCTTGCCGTACTGGGGTTTGAGATGTCCACCTGCTACGTCCTGGACCAAAGCCGGCGGCGCAGTAAACTCGGACTGCTGAAACTGGCTGCCGAGTTCGAATACGCAGCCAAACACGACGCCCTGACCGGGCTTGCCAATCGACGTGAAGCTCACGAACAACTGGAAACGGAATATCAGCGCTACCTGCGCAATTCGCGCGGCTTTTCGGTGTTATTGATGGACATTGATCTGTTCAAATCTGTCAACGACAACCATGGTCATCAGGTGGGTGATGAAACCATTGTGATGGTAGCCAGGACGTTGCAGGAACACAGCCGGAAAGTCGATACGCTGGCGCGCTGGGGCGGAGAGGAATACCTGGTATTGCTGCCCGAGACTAACACTGTCGAAGCCGTCAAGACGGCTAACCGCATACGCCAGACCATTGCATCAACACCCATAGAGGTCCAGGACGGGAACATCAACACCACCATCAGTGTCGGAGTAGCCACTATCCACGGCGCCGAGTCCGTCGACCGCCTGCTACAGCGCGCCGACGAAGCGCTTTACCGGGCAAAAACTCTGGGGCGAAACAAAGTGTGTGATTTTGAGACTACCCACGGCTAGCAAGGTAACCGCCTCAGTCGGCACTGGAGCTGAGCTTTACCAGCCAGCTACCCGTCGAACAGCGCCACCCGCCAGGCCACTAACCAGTTCGTCCGACAGAGTAGGGGCAAGGCCGGCAACGGTTGTCTCGGGGACGAAGTCGCTGACCTGGCACATCGCCATGCCAGCATAGCCACAGGGATTGATCCGGCGAAAAGGCTCCATGTCCATGGCCACGTTCAGGGCCAGGCCATGGAACGAACACCCTCTCCTTACACGCAGTCCCAGCGACGCAATCTTCGCTTGTTCTACGTAGACACCGGGCGCATCCGGACGTGGCGCTGCCGTCACCCCCATACCCGCAAGCGTCCGGACAATGGCCTGCTCGATGACATCAACCAGTGAGCGAATTCCCAGGCGGTGGCGGGTCAGGTCTATCATCAGGTAGACCACAAGCTGACCAGGGCCGTGATACGTCACCTGGCCACCGCGATCCACCAGTATCACCGGGATATCACCGGGGGCCAGTATGTGCTCAGCTTTGCCAGCCTGCCCCTGGGTGTAGACCCTTGGGTGTTCCAGCAACCAGAGTTCATCGGGCGTGGAGGCATCCCTCTCGGCCGTGAACGATTTCATTGCTTCCCAGGTTTCCAGGTAGGGCTGTTCACCCAGATCACGAACGATCAGCTCGGCCATCAGGTTACAGCACCATATGAACCCGGCCGCTGGCCTTGAGTTCCTCGAACAGGGCTTTCAACTGCGGCTCGCCCGTGGCAACGATCTTAAGGTTTACTGAGGCAAATCGACCGCCGCGACTGTCTTTCACCGTCACGTCGTCGTTCGAAATGCCAGGGGCATGCTGCTCCACAACGCCCACCACAAACTCGACAAAGTCTGGCGCGGCGTCCCCGATTACCTTGATCACGTAGTCACAGGGAAACTCGATCTTGGGTGCCTTTGGTTCGCTCATCTCGGTCTATCTCCTACAGGCAACTCGCGCCCTTACTCGAAGAGCTGAACAAAAAATAGTTTGATGGCGTCCCATATCCGCTTGAAGAAACCACCTTCCGGAATGTCGCTGAGCGCCAGTACCGGCTGATCCACGACCACATCATCGCCGAGCTTCACTGTTACCTGCCCCAGTTCGTCGCCCATGGAAATGGGTGCCTTGATCACGGAGTCGAGTTCCACGGTGGATTCCAGTGAGTCTCTTGAGCCTCTGGGAATGGTGACGTAGACGTCTTCCGTCAGGCCTACAGACAGACTGTCACTTTCGCCACTCCAAACCCGCGCTTCCAGCAGTTCCTGTCCGGCACGGAACAGGCGCTCAGTCTGGTAGTAACGGAAGCCATAGTTCAGCATTTTCTGGACTTCCTGAGCGCGGGACGAGGTGCTGTCAGTGCCCATAACCACTGCGATCAGCCGAGTGTCATTACGTTTGGCTGACGCCACCAGGCAGTAACCGGCTTCCTCGGTATGGCCTGTCTTCAGCCCGTCGACACTGTCGTCACGCCACAAAAGACTGTTGCGGTTAGGCTGACGAATGTTGTTGTAAGTGAAGTGCTTCTGCGCATACAGCGGGTAGTTTTCCGGGTAGTCATTGATGATCGCCTTCGCCAGGAGGGCCAGATCGTAGGCAGTGGAGAAGTGATCCGGTGCAGGCAATCCAGTGGCATTGGCAAAACTGGACTCGTTCATACCCAGAATCTGTGCCTGCTGGTTCATGATATCGACGAACGCCCCTTCACTGCCGGCAATGTATTCGGCCAGTGCCACCGAGGCATCGTTCCCAGACTGAATGATGACGCCCTTGAGCAAGTTCTCGACCGACACCTCTGTGCCTTCCTGAACAAAGGTACGGGAGCCTTCGGTTCGCCAGGCGTTGACGCTGACCGGCACCATGTCGGACAAGGAAATCCGCCCCTCATCCAGTTCCCGTTCCACAATATACGCCGTCATCATTTTGGTCAGACTGGCCGGCGGCAGACGCTCATGACTGTTCTCTTCCATGATAATCCGCCCGGAAAGCGGATCCATCAGGATGTAGGAACTCGCCGCGATCTGCGGTGATGATGGAATCAGAACAGCCTGTGCCGCAACCGGCATTGCCGGAAGCAAGATCAGGAGCAGAACAGCAGAGAAGGCTCGGAACGCTTTATTTAGTGCCATGGGTCCATTCAGTTTCAAGTAAGTGACTGGTTCAATGAGTGTCGGTCAGAAGTATTGACTGACCAAATCCGTGAGTTTCAAGCAGGCTCTGGGCTCTCAGGGCTTCATCCTCATCCCTGAACGGCCCGACCTGAACGCGGTGAAAGCGGCCAGAGGCCGTCTCCACTTCCCTCACCCGCATTGGGTTTGCGACTACACGCCGCGCCCGATCCAAAAGGGCTTCGGCCGGGTTGCGCTGGCTGAACGAACCCAGTTGCACGAACAGGGCCTCGCTGGCCGCGCCAGGGTCCGTCAGGCGCTTTGCATCCACAGGTGCTCCCGATTCCGGGAACGGCTTGCCGGCAAGCGTCATCGAGCCGTCACGACTCACCGTGATGGCGGCCACCTCGACCCTGGCCGTACCCCTGCCCTGATAACCCAGCTTTTTGGCCGCAGCGTAGGAAAGGTCGATCAGGCGATCCCCATGGAAGGGGCCTCGGTCATTGACCCTAACCACCACCGAGCGACCGTTATCGAGGTTGGTCACCCGTGCGTACCCTGGAATTCTCAGGCTCTTGTGCGCCGCTGACATCTCGTACATGTCAAAAACCTCTCCATTCGAGGTTTTGTGACCATGGAACTTCTCACCATACCAGCTCGCAGTGCCGCGCTGAACATAGCCATCGTTACTGCCCACGACATGATATTCCTTGCCCCAGACCTGGTAGGGTGACTTGTTTCCAGCGCGGCGCGGCTCCTCAAATCGAGGCGTGGCATCGGCAAGCCCCGATACATCGAAGTTGCCTGAGGGCGCACGGTCCTGGCTCAGGGTGTAACGGGAGGAATGGTCAGGTTCGGGCGATGATGCACACCCTGCCAGCAGCAGTACCCCGAAAACCAGTAGTAAAACATGGCGTTTCATCACGAGCTGTTACTTTCCCCATTGTTTTCATTTGCCAGCGGTCGCATCCGCTCTTGGAGCGCATCTGCCAACTGGTACACCGCCATGGCGTATAGATGACTGTGATTGTAGCGGGTTATCACATAAAAGTTATGGTAGGTCAGCCATAGTTCAGCGCCCTTATCACTGACTAGACGGATCGCCCTGGCTTTAGCGTCGCCGGGCACATCCAATTTCGGGACGATACTCGCCTGACGATAGTCGTTGACCGTCAACGTCGGCTTCAGTTCCCTGGTCAGTAATGGTGAGTTATTCGGCAGACTGTCACCCACCTGCTCGGCTACAGGCTCACCGGTTTGCCAACGATGGGCGTGAAAATAATGGGCGACACTGCCGATGGCATCCACGGGATTGGCCAGGATGTCGGTAACGCCATCGCCGTCAAAATCAAGAGCGTAATGCCGGTAGCTGCTGGAGATGAACTGACCGTACCCCATCGCCCCCGCGTAGGACCCCGTCACTTCCAGGGGGTCAAAACCCTGTTCGCGGGTCATCAGCAAATACTGGACAAGCTCGCTGCGAAAAAAGCGACTCCGGGGCGGATAGTCGAATGCCAGAGTGGCAAGGGCATCAAGCACCCGATACTTCCCTTTGTAGGTGCCATACCAGGTTTCGACGCCGATAATTGCTGCGACGATTGACGCAGGTACACCGTACTCACGTTCGGCGCGCTCAAAGGCTTCCTGATGCTGCTTGAGAAAGTTGACGCCCTGCTCTATGCGCTCCTCACGTATAAAGATCCGACGGTATTCGTACCACTCAAGGGTTTTCTCAGCCGGTCGGCTGATAGCTTCCAATATCGAGTCACGGCGCTGCGCATTGGCCAGTATTGCCGAAACACGCTCGGCTTCAAACCCGTAACGTTCCGACATTTCACGAACAAAATCACGGCTTTCAGGTGTTTCATTGTAGGGACCGGCCTGTAAAGGGGAAGCAAAGCACGCCATCACCCATCCGACACCTAACCAATACCTGACAGCTTTCATGAATCCCCTTGACTGGCTTCGACTCGAGAACCTTATCAATACAACGTCACCACAGCTGCGGCCCGTTATCGCGGCCAAGATTACCATGGCTGCGGACCCGGCAACCATTACTCCCTGTCCATGGTCGGTGCCGAGTCATCACGCGCTGATCATCCGCCTATGGGTATGGACCGACATCAACACCCCAAACGCCGCCATCAGCGTTACCCCTGAGGTTCCGCCATAGCTGACCAGCGGCAGCGGCACACCCACTACCGGCAGAAGACCACTGACCATACCCACGTTGACGAAGACGTAGATAAAAAACGTCATCGTCAGCGCGCCCGCCAGCAGCCGGCTGAACGAATCCTGTGCCGTCGATGCAATGTAAAGGCACCGCAGAACAATCAGGAGGTAGAGCACCAGAAGAACAAGCATACCCACAAAGCCAAATTCCTCCGCCAGCACCGCAACGATGAAATCGGTATGGCTCTCAGGAAGAAATTCAAGATGGGACTGCGTGCCCTGGAGCCACCCCTTGCCATCCATGCCCCCCGAGCCAATAGCGGTCTTGGACTGGATAATATTCCAGCCGGCGCCAAGCGGATCGCTCTGCGGATCCAGCAAGGTCAGTACGCGCTGCTTTTGATACTCACGCATAACGAAGAACCACATCAATGGTGCCGCCACTGATAACATGGCAAGAAAGGCGCCGATCAGGCGCCAGCCCATACCGGCAAAAAACACCACGAATATCCCTGCGGCGCCGACCAGCAACGAGGTCCCCAGATCCGGCTGCAGGATGATCATCGCCATGGGCGCCAAGACAATGAGTAACGCCACCGCAACATGGCGAAGTCTGGGAGGCAGGTAATGGCGCGAAAGGTACCAGGCGGCCATCATCGGCACTACCAGCTTCATCAGCTCCGAAGGCTGGAAGCGGGGCAACCCTGGAATGGCCAGCCAACGCTGTGCTCCCTTGGCACCAACGCCAACCAGTAAGACCGCTGCCAATCCCACAATCCCGGCCAAAAAAAGCCAGGGCGACCAACGCCGGAACACAGCCGGGTCAAGCTGGGCGAACACGAACATCACCACCAGGGCCACCCCCATCCGGATGCCCTGCGCTTTCACAACTTCCAGGTTGCGGTCGGCCCCGCTGTACAAAACGAACAGCCCACCCGCGATAAGGGTCAGCAACAAGAACAGTAGAATCGGGTCGATATGCAACACCGACCATATTCCCCTCGGGCCTGACAGGGGGTGACGTGCCGACTGATTAAACAGGCTACTGGCTTGCATCAGTGGCTCCCCTCCCCGGATGAACCAACCACGATTTCACTGTCTGTCCCGGAGAAATCCAGCAACCAGGCATCAAACATGGCCCGGGCAACAGGCGCAGCCGTTCCGCTACCGCTACCACCGTTTTCAACGATAACCGCAACGGCGATCTGTGGGTCTTCTACCGGTGCAAAGCCGACAAACAGAGCGTGATCCCGCAAACGCTCACGGATTTCCTCTTCGTCGTACTCTTCATCCTCGGCGAGGCTGAACACCTGCGCTGTACCGGTTTTGCCAGCCATTCGATAAGGTGCCCCCTTTGCTGCTCTGCGGGCCGTGCCTTTGTTGCCGTGCATCACTTCGGCCATGGACTCCACAACAAACTCCCAGTCATCCGGATTTTCAAGCTCGATGGACTGGTGCGTACCCGTCGGCAGCGCCTCATCAATCGATTGATCACCCTTGATGTCTTTCAGCAGCCTCGGTTCGGCCCAATGACCACGGTTCGCGATCACGGAGGTAGCGGTCGCCAGTTGTAGCGGCGTCGCCAACATGAATCCCTGCCCAATACCAAGGTTGACCGAATCCCCGGGATACCAGGGCTCGCTGTGGATAGCACGTTTCCAGTCACTGGAGGGCAGCAGGCCGCTGAGGGCTCCGGCAACGTCCAGGGTGGCGTCTTCTCCGAACCCGAAGTCGGAAAGGTATTTGTGCATGGTATCGACGCCCATGGTCACAGCAGCCTCGTAAAAATAAATGTCACAGGATTCTGCTACCGCTGACTTCAGATCTACCCATCCGTGACCGCCCCGCTTCCAGTCACGCCAGCGTCGACCGCCAGAATTCAGCTGGTAGTAGCCGGGATCCCAGATGGTCTTGTCCCGGGTAACGGCATTGCTGTCGAGCGCGGCAATGGCCAACATGGGCTTGAGGGTGGAGCCAGGTGGGTATTGGCCCCGTAAGGCACGATTGAAGAGGGGCTTATCCACGCTTTTGCTAAGTGATCGATAGGCTTCAACACCTATGCCGGTCACGAACAGGTTGGCATCAAACCCGGGCACACTGGCAAGGGCGAGGATCCCTCCGGTGGAGGGTTCAATGGCAATAATGGCGCCACGCCGGCCATCCAGCAGGTCGTGAGCGAGCCTCTGCAACCGCAAATCCATATGCAACTGAATATCTTCCCCGGGAACCGGGTTTTCGCGCTCCAGTACCCGCAGGGTTCGGCCCCGCGCATTGGTTTCCACATGCTGGTAGCCGACTCGCCCGTGCAGGAGCTCCTCGTAGAAACGCTCTACCCCGGACTTGCCAATGTAGTTGGTCCCGGCATAGTTCACCGGATCAATTCGCTGCAGTTCCTGTCGGTTGATGCGCCCCACGTAACCAAGGGCGTGGGCAGTCAGCGTACTGTGCGGGTAGTACCGAACCAGTTCCGCGGACACCTCGACACCGGGCAACTCATGGCGATGAACCGCAAGGCGCGCGATTTCCTGCTCGTTCAGGTCGTAGCGCAGGGGCAACTCCTGGAACGGACGACGAGGTTCAAGCAGCCGACGCTGGAACCGTTCCATGTCTTCCTCGGAAATACTCAGCATGCCCCGGAGCTTTGCCAGGGTCTGCTCCATGTCATCAACACGCTCGGGCACCAGCGTCACGCTGAAGACCGGGCGATTCTCTGCAAGCAGGACATCGTTGCGGTCATAGACCAGCCCCCGGGGAGGCGCCACGGACTGAACCTGAACACGGTTTTTGTCGGAAAGCGTGGTGTAGATGTCATGTTCCACGACCTGCAGTTGGTACATCCGGGCGATCAACACGCCCAGCAATACAAAGACCAGCAACAGCATGACAAAGGCACGACGCTGAAACAGACGCCGTTCGGCAGCGATGTCTTTGAACTCTCCCCAGGGCATATTGGCTTCCTAGGCCCGGTGATAAGGATGATTACGGGTGACGGACCAGGCGCGATAGAGCTGCTCGGCAAGCAGGATGCGCACTAACGGATGAGGCAGGGTCAGCGCCGACAGCGACCACAACTGATCGGCCCTGTCCCGGCAGGCGTCTGCAAGGCCATCCGGGCCTCCGACAAGAAAACTGACGTCGCGACCGTCCAACTGCCAGCTTTCAAGCTGGCCAGCCAATTTTTCAGTGGACCAGTTGCGTCCGCCAACTTCCAGTGCAATCACCCGGTCACGAGGACCCAGCGCCGACAGGATTGCGTCACCCTCTCGCTGCATCAGCCTGGGGATATCCGGGTTCTTGCCACGATGGGCCAGGGGAATTTCCACCAGATCAAGAGACAACTCCGGCGGCATCCTGCGGGCATACTCGTTATACCCCTGGCTGACCCACTCGGGCATTTTCTGCCCTACACAGACCAGGCGTAACCGCATGATTATTCGCTACCCGCAACACCCAGATCGGGAGCATCACGCCAGAGGCGTTCGAGGTCATAGAACTCGCGGGTTGCCGGCATCATGACGTGAACCACCACGTCGCCGAGATCAACCAGAATCCAGTCACTCGCATTGGCGCCTTCCACATTGCTGGCACGAACCCCCTGCTCCTTCGCTTCGGACAAGACCGAGTCCGCCAGGGATTTCACATGCCGATTGGAGGTACCACACGCGAGGACCATGTAGTCCGTTACGCTGGTTCTCCCCCTGACATCAATGATACTTACGTCCTGCGCTTTGACGTCCTCAAGCGCACCCACGACCAGCTCTTTCAGTTGCTCTGCCTGCATAATCACCCTGTTGGACGGGCAGCGGCGAAGGCAGCCACCCGAAAAGTCATTTTCAGACGGGATTGTAGCACTAAAAGTTCCCGTCCGGTCATGCGCCGTATAGTCTCTGGCGCTGAATTTCCCGCCATACCGGGTCGGGCAGCAGATAACGCGGAGAGTGGCCGGAAAGAATCCGATCGCGAATACCGGTCGCAGAGATATCAAGTAACGGCGGGTCGAGTTGCAAAATGTGGCCACAAGGCGCGCGGAACAAGGCCTCTACCCGTTCGACTGACCGTTGGCTCAACAATCGCGCCGGCACACCGTCCGGTGCCAGACCCGGTCCCGGGCGTTGCACGACGACAATGTGTGCCAGTTCGGGAATCCGCTCCCACTCCTGCCAGCGGTCGAAACCGGCGAAGGAATCCGTACCCAGGACCATGGCGAGCGGCTCGTCGGGGCCGATCTCCGCCCTCAATTGGGTCAACGTCTCCGCGGTGTAGGACGCGCCTTCCCGCCCCAACTCGCGGTCATCCAGAGTCAGCCCGGGCTCGCCAGCAATGGCCAGTTCCAGCAAGGCCAGACGCTGTGCGCTCGTGGCACCCGGCACATCACGGTGAGGAGGCACGTGGCAGGGCATCAAAGCCACTTCCGCCACCCCCAACCGCTCCCTTAGCTCGACTGCGAGCCGCAGGTGGCCGTGATGTATCGGGTCGAAGGTGCCGCCATAGATCACATGCATGCGCAATCAGGTCCGGATGTGGCCGTCGCCAAACACCACGTATTTCTGTGATGTCAGACCTTCAAGGCCAACCGGACCGCGGGCGTGAATCTTGTCTGTGGAGATGCCGATTTCTGCACCGAGACCATATTCGAAACCGTCCGCAAAACGGGTCGACGCATTGACCATAACGGAGCTGGAATCCACTTCCGTCAGGAATCGGCGGGCCCGGGTATAGTTTTCTGTGACAATGCTGTCTGTATGCTGAGAACTATAACGATTGATGTGTTCAATCGCGCCATCAAGCCCATCGATCACCTTTACCGCAAGCACCGGGGCCAGATATTCCGTGCCCCAGTCGTCCTCAGTAGCACGAACAACATCGGGAAGAATGTCCATTGTCTGCGGGCAACCCCTGAGTTCCACACCTTTGTCCCGGAAGGCGTCCGCCAGCAAAGGCAGAATATCGGCCGCGATTTCCTGGTCCACCAGCAGTGTTTCCATGGTATTGCAGGTGCCGTACCGCTGGGTCTTGGAGTTCACCGCTATGCTCAGGGCTTTTTCGGGATCAGCATGGCTGTCGATATACACGTGACAGATACCATCGAGGTGCTTGATCACAGGTACGCGCGCATCACGGCTGATGCGCTCGATCAGGCCCTTACCACCTCTTGGGACTATCACATCCACAAACCGGGGCATGGTGATCAGTTCGCCGACGGCGGCCCTGTCGGTGGTTTTCACAACCTGCACAGCACTTTCTGGCAGCCCTGATTCCTTCAACCCCTTGGCCAGACAGGCTGCAATGGCCTGATTGGAGTGAATGGCCTCAGAGCCCCCCCGCAAAATAGTGGCGTTTCCGGACTTCAGACACAGGCTGGCGGCCTCCACGGTCACGTTGGGCCGGGATTCGTAGATAATACCGATGACACCCAACGGCACACGCATGCGACCAACCTGTATTCCAGAGGGTCGATACGTCATATCGGTAATTTCGCCAATCGGATCCGGCAACGATGCCACCTGGCGCAGCCCTTCAATCATTGCATCGATGCGCGTCGGGGTCAGCTCCAGCCGGTCCAGCATCGCTGCTTCCAGACCGTTGGCACGGCCACCCTCCAGGTCCCTGGCATTGGCTGCGGCAAGCTCATCGCGCGCAGCATCCAGAGCCTCGGCTGTTGCCAGCAACGCCTGGTTGCGAACAGCCGTTGTGGAACGGGCCACCGCTCTCGCGGCCTGCCGTGCCTGCTGCCCAACCTCCGCCATATAAGCTGCAATATCCATCCGATTACCTTTCACGTTTAAAATCGATAGTACGAATCAGGACCTAACTTTACCTTTCCCGTTTCAAGTACGCATCCCAAGCGATTATTATACCGGCCTGACACACTTTATTCCGCGGGTCATTGAACAAAACCTGCTGTATGCTTTAAAACACGGACGCCCGGGAGAGGACGGATACCATGGCTCAGATGGCCCATGT
>PBRG01000056.1 GCA_002726615.1 Marinobacter sp. | reverse complement strand
TTGTCGAAGAACATCCGCGTGCTTGTAGGATAGTCGGTGATGATGCTATCGACGCCCTTGGCTTCAAGCTGAACCATGTCGTGAATGCGGTTTACTGTCCAGGTAGACACGTGCATGCCGCGCCTGTGGGCATCGTCAACGATGGATCTGGTGCAGATACGCCAACCGATACAGAGAAAATCGCAGTGCAAACGGGCTGCGGTATTGACCGGTCTCGGAAACTTCCGGTCCGTTACCAGCCCAATCCGCACCTTGCGGTCACGACGGCGGGCTTCCTGCAGGAACCAGCTGTCGGAGGAGGTAATGACCACTCGGTTGTAAAGATCGCGACGTTGAATGATTTCTGTCAGGCGATTACACAGAATGTTCAGTCGGTGACGGTTGTCTTTCTTCACCTCCAGTTGCAGATGCTCGAAATCCGGAAATTCGTTGAGTAACGCCTCCAGAGTGGGAATACCTGCTTTCCGCGGCCAGGCTGTGGTGTTGCGCCGGGCGTCCATGTCTGTCAGCTCGGATGCCGTGTAATTTGCAACATTGCCTTCCTGTCCGGTGGTGCGGTCAACGGTTAAGTCGTGAATGACCATTGGCGTACCGTCTTTTGACAACACCAGGTCAAGCTCAAAGTGCCGAACCCCGTGGCGGTATGCGTGGGTAAAACCGGCCAGGGTATTTTCGGGGGCTTCCCCCTTTGCGCCCCTGTGTCCATACACGATCATTCTGGGGAAGATTCCTTCAGACGGTTATAGATTTGCTGGCGTTGCTTCCAGGTGTCGTGGCACAGCTGAATATCTTCCAGATACGCTGGTAGTTCCCGCATCAGCAGCGCCTGAGGGCCATCCACCAAGGCTTTCTCCGGCTTAGGATGGAAGTCCACCAGTACCATGTTGGCGCCCGCTATCACGCCCTGTGCGGTTGCGTGCATGACATCCAGGACGCCGTCGGGTGCGCGTTCGCGGCTGCCGACTGAGTGGGATGGGTCAACGCATACCGGCATGCGGGTAAGGCGCTTTACCGCCGGGACATGGGCGAAGTCCACCATGTTGCGGTGGGGTTGCCCGGCTTCGGTCTTCATGCCGCGCAGGCAGAAAATCACATTGGCGTTGCCTTCGCTGGCCAGGTATTCGGCTGCGTTCAGGGATTCATTCAGGGTGATACCGAAGCCACGCTTAAGCAGCACAGGATACGTACTCTGACGGCCAATGGCTTTGAGCAACTCAAAGTTCTGCGTGTTGCGCGTGCCCACCTGCAGCATAACCCCGGTGGGGCGGCCCAGTTGCTCAAGGCAGCGGTCGATCTCTTCAATGTGGCTCTCGTGGGTGATCTCCATGGCAATCACCTTGATGCCATGTTTGCCGGCTTTTTCAAATACCCAAGGCAGGCAGCCCTTGCCGTGGCCCTGGAAGGAGTACGGGTTGGTTCGGGGTTTGTAGGCACCCATGCGGGTGCAAACCTGGCCGTTGTCCTCAAGGGCCTGCATCATCTGCTCCACATGCTCTGGCACGTCAACGGCGCACAGGCCTGCAAAAATGTTCAGGTTGGACTGGTCGAAGGTTACGTCGTTGTAGGTGAAGCCACTCTGGCGCCTATCGTCCTTGTGCCGCCCCAGAATCCGGTAGTCGTCGGAGATGCGTATGGCACGCTCCACGGCAGGCAGGGCCTCAATCTCGTCCTTGTCCAGGGATTTGGTGTCACCCAACAGGTACACCTCTGTCAGGCGCTGCTTGGCCCCCTGGACTTCATGCACCCTGACCGATACCCCTGGCAGGTTCTCCAGAAAATGCATGGTTTGTCGATAAGCTTCACTGTCCAGAGCGGTATCCGGGTGGAGAATGGCTAACATACTTGCTCCTTGAGGCTCAGTCAGTGCCTTCAGCGCGATGACGGGCCTGCATGAATTCCCTGTGATTGAGATGCAGCAGATCCGCCATGCGGCGAATAAGGTGTTCTTCGTATTTGTCGATGCGTCCGTCGGCGAAGGCCACCCGCCAAATGCTCTCGAGCAGCCGCTGTTTCTCCGACTGGTCCAGCTGTTCATTGATCATGCCGGTAAATTCGTAAAGAGAAGTGGCGTCATCCGCTTGGCTGAGCGCATCCTGAAGGATCTCTTCCGCCTCCTCACGGGTTACCTGATGGGCTTCGACAGCGAAGCTGATAATGGTCTTGAGCTCCTCGTCGTCCTGATTGTTGTCGACCTGGGCCAACTGCACCATCAGGGCAGTGGCGGCCACCGCTAGCTGGTGGCTGTCAGGCTGCGTCGGTTCATCTTCGGGCGAGCCAAACAGGCTCTTCAGGCGCTCAATCATGGTGTCAGGGCTCTCCTCCATGGGATTGCTGGCGTCAGGCGGCCTGGGACAGGCGGCGGACGCGGTTCTCAAGTTCTATCTGGTCGTTGGTAAAGCGACGTATGCCATCGGCGAGTTTTTCCGTGGCCATGGCATCTTCGTTGGACTCCCAGCGGAACAGGCGCTCATCAATGTCGCCCGGCCGGTCCGAGCTCTTCGCTCCCTCAGCGGACAGCTGGCGTGTTAGCGAGCCGGGATCGTTCTCCAGTTCCTGAAGCAGGGCCGGACTGATGGTCAGGCGGTCACAACCGGCCAGCATTTCAATTTCGCCAGTGTTGCGGAAACTGGCGCCCATCACCACCGTCTTGTAGTCGTTGGCCTTGTAGTAATTGTAGATGCGGGTAACCGACTGGACACCGGGATCCTCTGCCGCCGGGAAGGCATCACGGCCCGTCGCGGCCAGGTGCCAGTCGAGGATACGGCCCACGAACGGCGAGATCAGGAAGGCGCCGGCATCAGCACAGGCGGCGGCCTGGATGAAGGAGAACAGCAGGGTGAGGTTACAGTGTATGCCCTCTTTCTCCAGCTGCTCGGCGGCGCGAATGCCTTCCCAGGTGGACGCGATCTTGATCAGTACCCGGCTGGTATCCATGCCGAGGTGGTCGTACAGCTCGACCAGGCGACGTGCGCGGGTGAGGGTGGCACTGGTATCGAAGGACAGCCGGGCATCCACTTCGGTTGAAACCACGCCTGGTATGCGACCGAGGATCTGCTTGCCTGCCAGTACGGCCAGCATGTCAGTCGCGTAGCTCAGTTGCTCTGCATCGGAGCCACCCTGTTTGCGAGCGGCTGCCACGGCTTCGTCCAGCATCGGGCGGTAGGCCTCGGATGCCGCGGCCTTGAGGAGAAGCGATGGGTTGGTGGTGGCGTCTTCCGGTTGCCACTGGGCAATGGCGTCCAGATCCCCGGTATCGGCCACCACCGTGGTCATGGCTTTCAGTTGTTCGAGCTTGCTGGTCATTCGTCCTGTCGTCCTGATCGATTTGTTATTGATCGCCCGTTTGGCGGGCGCTTTGGGTCATACGCCTACAATAACGGGCTGCCCTGACAGGAACAAGACAGTAAAAGGTATCAGGGTGTTCAGGCAGACACTATCGTGGCATCGGCAGGCTCGGGAACTTTCGCCATTGCCCGTTCGATGACTTCAATGCCGGACCCGGGCTTGTGGGCGTTCTCACTGATATAGCGCCGGAACTGGCGGCCCCCGGGCTGGCCGTGGAACAGACCCATCAGGTGGCGGGAGATGTGGCTCAGATAAACGCCACGGTCCAGTTCATTCTGAATGAATGGTAATACGGCACGTAACGCGTCGTGCCGTGAGGAAATCGGCATGGGCTGCCCGAAAAACTCGGTATCCACGCCAGCCAGCAGCCAGGGGTTGTGGTAGGCCTCACGCCCGAGCATTACGCCGTCTGTGTGCTTCAGGTGCTCCCGGCATTCGGCAAAGGTCTTGATACCACCGTTAATGATGATCTCAAGATGTGGGTAGCGAGCCTTAAGGCGATAGACCCAGTCGTATTTCAGCGGTGGTATGTCCCGGTTCTCTTTCGGGCTCAGGCCTTCGAGAACCGCAATGCGGGCATGCACGATAAAGGTACGACATCCGGCCTCGGAGACCTTCTCGATAAACTCACAAAGATCGTCCCAGGATTCGCGGCCGTCGATCCCGATACGGTGTTTGACGGTTACTGGCAGACTGGTGGCGGCGATCATCGCTTGCACGCCCTCGGCCACTTTATCGGGATGCGCCATCAGGCAGGCGCCGATCATGTTGTTCTGTACCCGGTCGCTGGGGCAGCCCACGTTCAGGTTGACTTCATCAAACCCGTACTGTTCAGCCAGAT
This sequence comes from Marinobacter sp., assembly GCA_002726615.1. GTDB lineage: Bacteria > Pseudomonadota > Gammaproteobacteria > Pseudomonadales > Oleiphilaceae > Marinobacter. The sequence goes on along the minus strand of PBRG01000056.1, from coordinate 3,080 downwards.
TGGCGCAATGAGCCAGTTCCTGCGGATTGCTGCCACCCAGTTGCAGCGCCAGCGGATATTCCGTCGGGTCGTGTCTCAGAAATCGAGCGGTATCGCCGTGGATCAGTGCGCCGGTCGTGACCATTTCGGTGTAGAGCAGGGTGTGCCGGCTGAGCTGGCGCGCCAGATAACGATAGTGGCTGGTGGTCCAATCCATCATCGGAGCCACGCAGAAGCGGCGGGAGGGCTTCAGAGTGGGGGCTTCCTGGGGCGCGTTCATGTTCATTGACTGCTCAGCTATACCGTTCACAAGTGATCCGAGGGGCCATAGTTTATCAGGAAAACGCACCTTTTGACGTGAGGGGATGTGCGAAAGATAGTGTAAACACGGATGCCTTGGCTGGGTTCACGAGTCGTTGACGCGGCGATTAATGCGCGCCAGAATACTGTATAAATAATCAGTATCGGGTTGAGAGCATGCTAAATTCGACCTTTCAAATTTCAACCAAACACGTGGAGCCGTCATGACAGGACAAAGCCCGGTATCCTTTGTCGACGTTAGGCGCCGGTTCGAATTCCGCAGCATTGAAGTGGGTCGCTGGGTTACACCGCCTGAACGGGACCGGGCGGCGGGCAGGTTCTATGAGGCTTTGTGCGATCTCATGGTTATCCTCCAGGGCCCGGAACATCTGATTTCGTTGCGTGGATCACTGGGGTTGCAGTACGGGATCGGTGGCCGGCCGGGTGTTGCAGCGCACTACGTCCCAGCAACCCGACAATTGGCGCTGGCAAAGAATGCCGGCGCCGGGAGCCTGGCCCATGAATGGTTTCACGCTTTCGATCATTACATGGGGCATAAGGCGTTCCGCGGCCTGGCGAGTGGCGGCTTTGCGTCCACTGGTTGGCTGGAGAGCGCTGACCAGAAGGAGCATCCCCTCAACAAACGATTGGGGGCCTGTTTTCAGGCTATCTTGTTGAATGAGGACGGCACCAGCCCCAGCTCGTTGTTTCAGTGCTCGAAGCGGGCCGATGCACAGATGAAGGTGCTTTATTACGCCAGGCCTGAAGAACTCTGTGCCCGGGCATTTGAAGCGTTTGTTGAAGACAGTCAGCCGCGGAATAATTTTCTGGTCAGGGGGACTGTCTACTCTGACGAGGCCAGGGCAGGCCTTTATCCGGAAGGCCATCAACGCCAGCGAATCAACGATGCGTTTGAGTGCTACTTTGTGGCACTGGGTGGAGCACTTTATCGTGAGCATGCTGAAGATGGCCCTGTTGGCCAATCGTTGTCATCAACTTCCTGAGATCATCCACATTTGATCAATAACAAGGACAGGGTTGCCCCATGAACGACTGCATTTTTATCACTGGCGCTGGCGCCGGTATTGGCCGGGAGACCGCCCGTCTTTTTGCCTCCAGGGGATGGTTTGTCGGTGCTGCGGACCGGGATGAGACGGCCCTGATATCGCTTAGGAGTGAGTTGGGGGATGAGCAGTGCAGTACCCACGTCATGGACGTGGCGGACGAGACCTCGGTCAGGCAAGGGCTCGCAGAGTTTGCCAGTCGTACGGAAGGCCAGTTAAGGCTGCTTCACAATAATGCTGGCATTCTGAAGGTTGGGCCGTTCCAGGAGATCAGCTTGGCTGCGCATCGGGCCGTGGTTGAGGTTAACGTGATTGGGCTGATGACGGTTTTGCACGCCGCGTTTCCCTATCTGAAGGCAACGCCAGGCGCCCAGGTGGTGAATATGAGTTCAGCATCTGCCGCCTATGGGATTCCCGATTTCGCGTCCTACTCCGCCAGCAAACACGCGGTACGTGCGATGACCGAGGCCCTGGATATTGAGTGGGAACCACACGATATTCGCGTGTGTGATCTGATGCCTCCGTTCGTGAATACCGGCATGGTGCAGCAGAACGAGCAGGGATCCCGTTTATTTGAACGCCTGGGCGTAAACCTGACTCCGGACGTTGTTGCAGCGCAGGTATGGGCTCAGGTCGAGCAGCCGCGCCTGCATCGACCAATTTCCATGCAGTTTCGGGCATTGTGGCCCATCGCCAAATCCGCGCCGACCTCAGTGACCCGACGAGTGTTGAGCAAACTCTGGCGTCGGTAGTTGCCTTCCGAGCAAGGCGATAGACGGCTATCTTTGATACTCTTTCATACCTTGTCCATGGAGTATTCAGGAGAACTGTGTAATGCCGGTCATGATTCAGGCTCTGTTGCCGGTGTTTGTGTTGATCCTGTTGGGTTATTTTTTCCGGCGCTGGCATTTCCCCGGGGGCGACTTCTGGCCCCAGGCCGAGCGGTTTACCTATTACGTACTTTTCCCGGCGATGTTGATCTTCAAGCTGGGCCAGGCTCAGGTGCCAGCGTCAGCCTACGGCGATATCCTCATCTTGATCGTTGCCATGCTTGCGGCGATGACGGTGTTGCTCATTGCGCTGCAATGGATCTGGCGTTGGCCGGGGCCGGTATTCTCCTCGGTATTTCAGGGCGGTATCCGTTTCAATTCCTACGTTGCCCTGGCAACAGCGGGTATGTTGCTTGGGGATGACGGGCTGTCGTTGATTGCCATTGCCGTAGCAGTGAAAGTGCCGTTGTTGAACCTGCTTTGCATCCTGATGTTCTCTGTGGTTGCGGGGTGGAGTGCGGGACGGGGTGCCGGACAGAGTACGGTAAAACTGAAGCCTGTGTTCAAGGCTGTCGTCTCCAATCCACTGATTATTGGGTCGGTGGTTGGGATGTTCTGGAGTTATTTCCAGATTGGCTTCCATCCACTGGTGGCCGGTATTCTCGAGCCATTAAGTGACCTGGCGTTGCCGCTGGGTCTGATGACTGTAGGTGCTGGCCTGCAGCTAAAGGCGTTGCGCGGCGCCTCCATGCCATTCCTGGTGTCCTCGGTGGTAAAGCTGGTAGGTTTTCCGCTGCTTACGGCAGGGTTGGCCCTGCTACTGGGCCTGGAAGGGATGATGGTTCAGGTGGCCATACTGCTGGCTGCGCTGCCAACAGCCACCTCTTCATACATCCTGGCGCGCCAGCTTGGTGGTGACGCGCCCTTGATGGCGGGCATCATCAGTGGCCAGACCTTGCTGGCCATG
>PBRG01000055.1 GCA_002726615.1 Marinobacter sp. | reverse complement strand
GGTCGTGAAGGATTCGAACCTTCGACCAATTGGTTAAAAGCCAACTGCTCTACCAACTGAGCTAACGACCCAAACGAGGCGCATATAGTAATGATTTTTCAGCGCCGATCAACCCCTAATTCCCAGGTTTCTCAACATTCCTCGCGATGACCACGATCAGCCGTTATTGGAGTCGAGGTACTTCTGCGCCAACTCAGCGGCACTGGTATTCGGATAGTCACGGATCACGGTTTGCATACGCCCACGAGCCTGCTCCTTATCGCCAAGCCGGTCCAGGGTCACGCCAAGCTTGTAAACAGCATCCGGAGCCTTGCGGTGATCCCCGTAACGGGTTGCGACAATGGTGAACGCCTGCCGTGCCTGCTCCAGCTGTTCCTCAACGAGGTACACCTCGCCCAACCAATAATAGGCGTTGACCGTCAGGTCCCCTTCCTCATACTCATCAATAAAGTCATACAACCCATTGATCGCCTGGTCGTAGTTCTTTTCCTGATGAATCAGGGTCTGAATTTTCTGGTAATCCGTCCGTTCTTTATCGGTAGGCTGCCGGTAGATTCTGGTTTTCACCCCCGAATCTCCTGTTTCAGCCGAATCAGCCGCACTCTTAGAGCCCGCTGAGCTCGTCGCTGGTGCTTCAGAAACCTTTTCAGAGAGTTTCAGAATTCGCTGGTCAAGGTCGATGTAGCGATCCCGGGATTGCTTGGTGAGCCGATCAATGAGGTTACGCTGCTCTTCCACCCGCCCCTGCAATCGACGAACCTCGCCCTGCAGTTGCTGAATCATATAGAACAGTTCCGCATTGGCCTGACTGTTGCCAGCCTTGCGTTCAGCCTCAGAGGCATTGTCCTGGAACGCTGGAGAAACGGATTGCGCCAGCGTGCCGCCCGCCTGCCCTAGGGCAAGCGGGAGCATCACTGTCGCCATGAGCAGATGTCTCATGGGGTTCGCCTGTTACTGGAAAACAAGTTCAACGCGACGGTTCTGGGCCCACGCGCTCTCACTGGAACCCATCACGGCCGGCTTCTCTTCACCGTAGCTGATAGTTTCCGTCTGGCCGCGGGAAGCACCGTTCACAATCAGGAAGCGCTCGATGGCATTGGCACGACGCTCGCCCAGTGCAAGGTTGTATTCTTTGGTACCGCGCTCATCGGCATGTCCTTCAATACGGACATTCTGACCAGGATTGGCTTGCAGGAACCGGGCGTGGGCCACAAGAACATCACGGGCATCGGCCTTGATTTCGGAGGTATCGAAATCAAAGTAGAAAGTGGTGATTTCGCGCATGGCGGCTTCTTCCGCGCGCGCAGCACGAGCTTCCGCCTCACGACGCTGCTCTTCGCTCATCTCGGACGAAGATACGCCGCCATCATCATCGCCGCCATAAACAGTGCTACCACCTTCCTGGTCGACTGCAGAGACATCGGAACCGTACGCGCCGTCTTCAGTGGTCTCACCGGTGCTGCTGCAACCCGCGATCAGACCAAGAGACATTACCATGGCGAATAATTTGTGGTGAGCTGATACGTTCATAATCACTTCCTTCCTTTTTTGAGAGTCTGTTGTACGTTTATATAAACGAACCTGTTCTGTTCGGAGTTCCGGTTTACTTGACGATCGGTGACCATGCCGGTTCACGCACATCACCCTCCGAGGCCGGCAGACTATAGGCCGCTCCGCCATCGGCGGCAATTACAGTTAGTACACTGTCGCCGCTCTGCTTGGTTGCATAGATCAACATCCGGCCATTGGGCGAAACACTGGGCGATTCGTCGGACCCAGTCCTGGTGAGAATCGTTTCTTCCTCCGTCTGCAAGTTAGTTCGCGCTATGTGAAACGCCTGGTCTCTCTGATGCACATAGTAGACGTACTTGCCATCGTCGTCTGGCCGTGGGCGGGCGTTGTATCGGCTACCAAAGGTAATCCTGCGGGGTTCCGCATCCTCGCTGGACTTGTGGTATATCTGCGGCCCACCGGAACGGTCAGACGTAAAGAAGAAACCTTTACCCGTATGATCCCAGGTGGGCTCCGTATCAATAGACCAGTGATTGGTCAGCCGTTTGAGCGAACGACTCTGAATATCCATCTTGTAGACTTCGGCATTGCCATCTTTCGACAGGGTCAACAGAAGTGACCGGCCGTCCGGTGACCAGGCAGGCGCGGAATTCAACCCCCGGAAGTCTGCGACCCGCGTGCGGTTGCCTGATGAAAGCTCATGGATGTAAATCGCAGGCTTGCCAGTTTCAAACGACACATAGGCAAGCCTCTTACCATCTGGCGACCACGCAGGCGACAAGATCGGTTCGTCGCTTTCGAGCCTGACCCTGGCCCTTTTGCCATCCACGTCGCTGACCTGTAGTCGGTACATTGGCTCTCCCCCGGAACGCTGAAGCGTAACATAGGCCAATTTGGTAGAAAACGCGCCGGGTACGCCGGTTATAGCCTCATACACCTTGTCACTGATGTGATGGGCGAGACTCCGGGTGCTGTTCACCGATGACGACGCTGTCGCCCCGAGAATCCGCTCCTCCCGGTTTACATCGAATAATTCATACCGGGCCTCAATTTTGTCGCCGGTACGTGTCAACTGCCCAACCAGAACGTAACGCTGCCCCAGAAGTCGCCAATCACGGAAATAAACCTCGTCGCCCTTTGACGGCAGACTGAGCATTTTCTCCGGTGGCAGTGGTTTGAATTCACCACTCATGGTGAGATCGTCGCGGACGATATTGCTGACCTTGTCGCCAGAGGGGATTTGACCCGATTCGGAGAATGGAACCACGGCGACCGGGATGGCCGAATCCGCACCCTCGGTGATTCGTATCAACAGTTCAGCGTTTGCCGGGTTACCCGCTGTCATCACTACCAGCATTAGGAACCACGCCGCGGCCAAGCCAATACGGGTTATGCCTGTTGTGCTCCGGTTCGTCATTTGATTTCCCATTATCCTTATCTCAACCGCCGGGGATTGAACTCAATCGTAAACTGGCGAAAATACTTTTCAAATGTGTCCCGATCATCGGGAATCGGGTAACGATTCAGCGACTTAACCGCGCCCAGCGCCGAATTATCGAATGCCGTGTTGCCACTGGAGGAGACAAGCTTTACCGACGCAAGTTCACCAGTCGGTAGCAAAGTGATCTGAAGCCTTGCAGTCATCTCCTCCGTTGCCGACGAAGGCGGATACCAGGCCTGACTCAACCGTTCCCGAATCAGCGCCTGATATTTCTGACTTTCCGACAGCATTTGTGACTCGCGTGCCTTGGCAGCAGCCGCCTCCCTCTTACGGCGCTCTTCAGCCTCGCGCTCCTGCTGCGCTTCTTCCGCCAGAGCTTCCAGTTGCTGCTCCTTCAAACGCCGCTCACGCTCCTTGCGCTTGCGTTCGGCTTCCTGGCGCTCCCGCTCTTCCCTCGCCTTGCGCTCCGCTTCTTCCTTGCGGCGCTGCTCCTCCGCACGGCGTTTTTCTTCAGCGGCTTTCCGGGCAGCCTCTTCCTGGCGACGCTTTTCTTCCTCGGCCTTTTGACGTTCACGCTCCTTGGCTTCAGCCGCAGCCTTCTGGCGGGCGGCCTCCTCCGCTTTGCGTTGCTGTTCACGTTCCCGCTCGGCCGCCTCTTCCTGGCGCTTCTGTTCCAGCTTACGCTCTTTCTCCTGCTGGATGCGGCGGGCTTCTTCCCGTTCCCGCTCCTCTTCCGCCTTTCGGCGTTCGGCTTCTTCCTTACGCTGCCGCTCTTCCTCCTGCCTGCGTTCTTCGTCACGATCCGGTTCATCAACCGGTTCCGTCACCGGGCTGGGCTCCGGCTCGTTAGGAGTGATCAGGCGTGCAGATATACTGGGTGGCGGCGGATCCTCGGAGGGATCGGTCCATGTCCACCCGGTCAGGGCCACGCCCAGAATCAATCCATGCAGCAGGATTGACAGAGCCACGGGCGACTTCCAGGGGGGCTGACCCGTGTTGGTTACATCACGCTCATGACCTCTCACAAAAACCTGCCTGCTTTGTACCTACTCATCAATGGATGGCGCTTCGGTGATCAACCCGACGTTAGACGCCCCTGCGGCCTGCAACTGTGCCATCAGTCGAACAACGGTACCGTACTCAACATGCTCATCACCCCGAACAAGCACCTCGCGGTCCGTACGCTGGGACAGGATTTTGGCGATCCGGTCGCGAATGTCGGCGAGCGACATCGGGTCGCTGCTTTCGTCCCCGATATCCATGAAATACGCACCATTGCTGTCCACAGACACCACGATGGTTTCCACGTTCTTGTCAGACTGGATCGGCTGCGATGTCGTTTCCGGCAGATCCACTTTTACGCCCTGTGTAAGCATCGGCGCCGTCACCATGAAGATGATCAGCAGCACCAGCATGACGTCAATGTAGGGTACGACGTTGATTTCGGACATCGGCTTGCGACTTCTGGCCGGCATCATTCCCATGCCTTTCATGTTTCGGCTCTCCCGACTGGCTGTCCGTTACTGGCTGCCATCCTCATGCGGCTGACTGCTCGCTGTTATGCACACGGCGATGGAGGATGCTCGAAAACTCATCGGCGAAGGTTTCATAGTTCTTCAGCAGTGCGTCGGAGATAGCGGAGAAACGATTGTAGGCAATCACGGCAGGAATAGCCGCAAACAGACCCATCGCCGTTGCTATCAATGCTTCAGAAATACCGGGGGCTACCGTGGCGAGGGTCGCCTGCTGAACCTGAGCCAAACCCCGAAACGAGTTCATGATGCCCCAGACGGTGCCAAACAGACCGACATAGGGACTTGTGGAGCCTACGGTTGCAAGGAAAGGCAAATGCATCTCCAACCTTTCCTGCTCCCGGGAAAACGCCACTCGCATCGCACGCTGGGTGCCTTCCATGACGGCATCGGCATCCCGGCTTTGCTGGCGCAAACGGGAAAATTCCTTGAAACCGGCCCGGAACAACGATTCCATGCCGGAGAACGGCGTTGGATTACTGTTCACTTCCCGGTAGAGCTGGCCCAGGTCCATTCCGGACCAGAATCGTTCCTCGAACGCATACTGGGCCTGCTTGGCCTTGCGGAACACCTTCAGGCGCTGGAAGATCAGTGCCCAGGAGATAATGGACGCCAGGGCAAGCAACAGCATGACCAGCTGAACCAGCACGCCGGCGTTGGCGATGAGATACCAAACAGAAACTTCTGACTCCACCTTTTACTCCTGGATTATTCCACTTTTGAATTGGTTTTCAGGTTGCTTTCCAGCAACTCCAGCATATTTGCCGGAAGGCGTCTTGGCCGGCCGGAATCCAGTGCAATACAAGCCACGCGCACGTCCGCCGATGCCAGTACCTTGTCGTCAGAACAACGTACAACCTGCTGACGAAATTCCATCCATACACGGCCGAACGCCACCGGCTCCGCAGTCACTCGCAACTCATCGTCGAGCTTGGCCGGGGCACCGTAGTGAATCGCCAGGCGCTGGACAACGTAACTGATGTTTTCCGCCAGGCCGGCGCGAAGCCCGACACCCTTGTGACGAACCCACTCCGTGCGGGCACGCTCCATATAATGCAGGTACTTCGCATGGTATACGATACCGCCGGCGTCGGTATCCTCGATGTACACACGAACCGACAACCCGACCGACGAATCATAGCGCTCAGTCAAAAAGGTCCTCCCGCTCCGGGCCCGATGGCACTACGCCGAAATGCTGGTAGGCATTGGACGTCACCATTCGCCCGCGAGGCGTTCGCACCATGAAGCCCTGCTGGATCAGGAACGGCTCGAGAACGTCCTCGATGGTACCCCGTTCTTCACTGATCGCCGCCGCCAGGCTTTCGACACCCACCGGGCCACCATCAAACTTTTCAATCATCGCCAAGAGCAGGCGCCGGTCCATGTGATCAAACCCCTGGGCGTCCACTTTCAGCATGTTCAGTGCCTGGTCCGCGATGGATTCACTGATCCTGCCATCCGCTTTTACTTCAGCAAAGTCACGCACTCGGCGTAGCAGGCGATTGGCAATACGGGGTGTTCCCCGGGAACGGCGGGCGATTTCGTAGGCACCGCCGTTGTCGATAGTGACCGATGACAATCGCGCGGAACGGAGAATAATATCGGTCAGATCCCGGGTGTTATAGAACTCAAGACGCTGGACGATGCCGAAACGATCCCGCAGCGGCGATGTCAGAAGCCCGGCGCGAGTTGTGGCACCCACCAGGGTAAACGGCGGCAGGTCCAGCTTGATGGAGCGGGCCGCCGGCCCCTCTCCAATCATGATATCCAGTTGGTAATCTTCCATCGCCGGGTAGAGCACTTCTTCCACCGCAGCGCTGAGACGATGGATTTCATCGATGAAGAGAACATCGCCCTCTTCGAGGTTGGTCAGCATGGCGGCCAGATCACCAGCTTTTTCCAACACCGGGCCGGATGTGGTTTTGATGGACACACCCATTTCATTGGCAATGATGTTGGCGAGCGTGGTCTTGCCCAGCCCCGGCGGACCAAAAATCAGAACATGATCCAATGCCTCCTGACGGCCCCGCGCGGCGGAAATGAAGATTTCCATCTGCTCCCGCACAGCCGGCTGGCCAACATAGTCCGCTAGCACACCGGGACGGATCGCTCGATCCTGCACTTCCTCGTATTGTCCGGCCTGGGCTGTAATCAGGCGATCCGATTCAATCATTGAACTACCCGCTCAGAGGAAATCAACAACATGCCTGTACACTCGTATCGGGTTCATTATGCCCCAATTGTACAAACGGCGCTTTTGCTGTCACGTTACGCTCTCTACACATATGGGGCCAGGAGGTGGTTGATGACACTCCATTAACCAGCCGGTTAACTGGCTGGAATCATTGCTCGCAGCGCCAACCGAATCAATTCCTGGCTCGACATGCTCTCTTCCGCCACCTTGCTGATGGCCTTGGACGCCTCCTGCGGCTTGTAACCCAGGGCAATCAGGGCAGCTTCCGCCTCTTCCCTGGGGTCATGACCTGCCACAACGCCCCCGTTGGCTGAGTCAGAGGTAACCGTCGCATTTGGCGACGCTGGTATGAACTGCCCTTCAAGTTGCCCTATACGATCTGTCATTTCAATAAGCAGGCGTTCGGCGGTTTTCTTGCCAACACCGGGGAGCTTGACCAGGGCATTGGCATCGCGGGCCTCAACACAGCGGATAAACTGATTGGCGTCCAACCCTGACAGAATCCCCGCGGCAAGTTTGGGACCAACCCCATTGACCTTGATCAGCAAACGAAACAGGTCCCGATCCAGTCGCGAAGAGAAGCCGTAAAGACTCTGTGCGTCTTCGCGAACAACAAAGTGGGTGTGGAGAACCAACTCCTCGCCGGTTTCAGGAAGATTAAAGAAGGTAGTGTAGGGAATATCAACTTCATACCCCAGGCCGGCGCATTCCACCAATGCCTGAGCGGGGGATTTTTCAATCAGGATGCCTCGGATACGACCAATCAACGGGTTTCTCCCTGGACTTCAATGAGTCTGGTTATTGTCTTCGAACCCGGCCACTGCGCACTTTTCCGCCACCGCCAGAGGCCAGCCTGGCAACACTCTGGCTCATATGAGCATGGCATAGCGCAATCGCCAGGGCGTCGGCGGCATCGGCCTGAGGTTTGCGGGACAACGCCAGGAGCACCTGTACCATATGCTGGACCTGTGCCTTGTCGGCCCCACCCTTGCCTACGACGGCCTGTTTTACCTGCCGGGCGGAATACTCATGGACAGCGAGCCCACTGTTAGCGGCCGCTACAATTGCCGCCCCTCTCGCCTGTCCCAGCTTCAGCGCCGAATCCGGGTTGCGGGCCATGAAAACCTGCTCAATGGCGAATTCTCCGGGGCGGTATTCGCCGATGAGCGTTGCCAGACTATGGAAGATGGTTTGCAGGCGTTCCGCCATGGGCTTCTCACCCACCCGGATACAACCACTGTCAATGTACTCAATCACACGGCCTTCAGCCCGTACAACGCCGTAACCGGTTATGCGCGACCCGGGGTCGACCCCCATGATTATCGACACGTTGCGTCCTTATTGATGGAGTGCCTCCATCACGTCCGCCGATATATCGGCGTTGTGATAGACATTCTGCACATCGTCCAGATCTTCCAGCATATCGATCAGCTTGAGGATGGGCTCTGCTCCCTCCTCGTCCAGCTCGACGGTCGTTGAGGGCACCATAGTGACTTCTGCGTTATCAGGAATCAGGCCAGCCCCTACCAGGGACTGTTTAACGTCGAGGAACTGATCCGGCACGGTGACTATTTCGAAGGAGCCGTCGACGAGCGTTGCCAGGTCCTCGGCACCGGCAGCCAGGGCCGCTTCCATCAGCCGGTCTTCGTCCATCTCGGGGCTGTAGCTGATAATACCCTGCTTACTGAAAAGATACGCTACCGAACCGTCAGTGCCGAGGTTGCCACCCATCTTGTTCAGGGAATAACGAATGTCGGCCACGGTACGGTTGCGGTTATCCGTCATGACTTCCACAAAGATCGCAACGCCACCAGGACCGTACCCTTCGTAGGTCAGTTCCTCGTAGTTGCTGTCGTCACCATCCCCGGCACCCCGCTCAACAGCACGCTCGATAGTGTCTTTCTTCATGTTGGCGGTCAGGGCCTTGTCGATCACACCCCGCAGCCGGGGATTATCGTCCGGATTGCCACCGCCCTGACGGGCCGCCACCGTCAACTCGCGAATAATCTTGGTGAAAACCTTACCGCGCTTGGCATCCTGAGCCGCTTTACGGTGCTTGATGTTGGCCCATTTACTGTGTCCAGCCATGATCAACTCCGTTCAGTCGCGGAGCACACATGGGGTGTGCTCCGGCATTGCATTACTCGCCTGCCTGGGCGTTTTCCTGACCTTCGCCTGCCTTGGCCACCGGCTTGCGGCGACGGATATGAAGCTCGCGCAATTGCTTGTCGTCCACTTCTCCGGGCGCCTGTGTCATCAGGCAGGTAGCGCTCTGTGTTTTCGGGAACGCAATTACATCGCGGATGGAGCTGGCGCCAGTCATCAACATGATCAGACGGTCGAGGCCAAACGCCAGGCCGCCATGGGGAGGGCAACCATATTTCAAGGCATCCAGCAGGAATCCGAACTTGGCTCGAGCTTCTTCGTGCTCAATACCCAGAGTACGGAACACGCTTTCCTGCATTTTTTCGTCGTGAATACGGATGGAACCGCCGCCGAGCTCAGTGCCGTTCAGAACCATGTCGTAGGCGCGGGACAATGCTGTTGCCGGTGACGCTTCCAGCTCGTCGCCAGAACAGGACGGCGCCGTGAACGGATGGTGAATCGCGGTCAGGCTTCCGTCAGACGTTTCCTCGAACATCGGGAAATCCACCACCCACAGCGGCGCCCACTCGGACGTCAGCATGTTCAGGTCGTGGCCGACCTTGATGCGAAGCGCGCCCAGGGCTTCGTTGACCACGTTGGTCTTATCGGCGCCAAAGAACACAATATCGCCATCTTCCGCGCCGGAACGCTCGATGACGGCCTGTGCTACGTCATCACCCAGGAACTTGATGATCGGCGATTGCAGGCCTTCAACACCCTTCGAGGTATCATTGACCTTGATGTAGGCCAGACCCTTGGCGCCGTAAATACCCACGTACTTGGTGTAGTCGTCGATCTGTTTACGGGTCAGCTCGCCGCCCTTGGGAACGCGTAGTGCTGCAACGCGGCCCTTGGGGTCATTGGCCGGACCGGCAAACACCTTGAAGTCAACGCCCGCAACCAGATCACCCACGTCAACCAGCTCAAGCGGGATACGCAGGTCCGGCTTGTCGCTGCCATAACGCTGCATTGCCTCGGCGTACGGCATGCGCGGGAACTCCGGCAGGTCCACCTCCAGCACGTCCTTGAACAGGGAACGAATCATGTTCTCGTTCAGGGTCATCAGGGTTTCCTCGTCAATAAACGAGGCTTCGATATCAATCTGCGTGAACTCCGGCTGGCGGTCGGCGCGCAGGTCTTCGTCACGGAAACACTTGGCGATCTGGTAATAGCGATCCACACCGGACACCATCAGCAACTGCTTGAAAAGTTGCGGGGACTGGGGAAGCGCAAAGAAGGAGCCTTCATGGGTACGGCTTGGCACCAGGTAGTCCCGCGCGCCTTCCGGCGTGGCTCGGGTCAGGATGGGCGTCTCAACATCCATGAAACCGTTGCTATCCAGGAAGTTGCGAATATAGCTGGTCACCCTGGAGCGGAAACGCAGGCGGTTCAGCATTTCCGGGCGACGCAGGTCTACAAAGCGATACTTCAGGCGAACATCTTCGCCCACATCCACATGCTCATCCAGCGGGAACGGAGGCGTTGCAGCGGCATTCAGGATGGACAACTGCTTGCCCAGCAGTTCGACCTGCCCAGTCGGCATGTTAGCGTTTTCGGTACCGGCGGGACGACGGCGCACACGGCCGGTCACCTGAATTACGAATTCACTGCGGACCTTCTCCGCCAGATTGAAGCTCTCCGGGGTATCCGGATCGAACACGACCTGGGAAATACCGTCCCGATCGCGAAGATCCAGAAAGATGACCCCACCGTGATCGCGGCGACGATGAACCCAACCGCAAAGAGTAACTTCCTGATCGATGTGAGATTCGTTGATTCCACCGCAATAATGACTGCGCATACCGGTTCCCGTTGTATCTGATGTGTGCGTAAAAGTTTGCAAGAATGGTTCTGGCGGACCCTACTGCAAAAGCGGCCCATTATAAACACAATGAACGGGAAAATCAGGCTTCCATCACCGTGGGTGACGGTAAAACGTTTGGTCGCTAGAATGGGCCGATTTACCGCCCTTTGGAGTCGCCCTTGTCAGCCCGAGCCGAACAGAAACTCCGCACTCGCCGCGCCCTGATGGACGCCGCCCTTGCTCAACTCAGCGCGGACCGGGGCTTCGGCAGCCTGAGCCTGCGGGAAGTGGCAAGGGAAGCTGGCATTGCACCAACATCTTTCTACCGGCACTTTGCCGAGCTCGACGAACTGGGGCTTGCACTGGTGGATGAGGGCGGTGTCGCCCTGCGGCAGCTTATGCGCCAGGCACGCAAGCGAATTGCACGGAACGGCAGCGCCATCAGCACGTCAGTGGATACCTTCATGGAGTATCTTGGCAACAACTCCAATCTGTTTCGTCTGATGCTGCGGGAAAGCACCGGGGTATCAAAACCCTTCCGCACGGCCATCAAAGCTGAAATCGACCACTTTGTGACCGAGCTGGCGGCCGATCTGGCTCGCATCGCTGACGAAGAGAATCGCCCGCTATCAGACTCGAAACTGGTGGCGGACGCCATGGTGACACTGGTGTTCAATCAAGGCGCAGAGGCGCTTGACGCCACACCCTCCGAAAAGGAAACACTGAAAGACAAACTGAAAACCGAGCTCAGGATGATCCTGGTTGGGTCGCGCACCATCGCTCGGCACAAACGCTAAGCCACAGGGCTTCGCCGGGAGAGATTGCTAACCCTGTATTTGCGAAAGCCGGCCCAGCAACGGCTTCAGTTGCTCGCTTATTCTGGCCAGGTCGCTGACACTGTAGGGCTTCGGCGGAAGTTTGCCCCAGACAGGGCCAGGCCAGGCGGAATCGCCTTCGAAACGCACGATATGATGAAGGTGAAGTTGCGGCACCATGTTACCCAATGCCGCAACATTGAGTTTATGCCCACCAAACACTTCCATCATGCCTTCCCCGAGAAGAGCCGATTCCGCCATTAACTGTCGCTGTTGGTCCGAGGCCAACTGATAAATCTCGCGCACGCCATCAACCCTTGGCACCAGAAGGATCCAGGGCCAGTTGCTGTCGTTCATCAGCCGAATTTCACAGAGCCTGCTCTGCCCGAGGCTGACCGTGTCAGCTTCCAGACGCTCGTGCAGAACAAACAACGACTCCGCCCCACCCATATCAACCTCCGTGGAACTGGTTCCGGCCTCGGCCAATGGCGTAGTAGGTCATACCGTGGCGCTCAAGCATTTCAGGCTCGTACAGGTTGCGCCCGTCAAAGACCACAGGCTCTTTAATCGTCGCGGCAATGGCTGCAAAGTCCGGTGACCGGAACTCCTTCCACTCGGTGCAGATGGCCAATACATCCGCGCCTTTCAGCGCCTGCTCCTTGGTTCCGCATAGAGTCAGCCCCG
>PBRG01000054.1 GCA_002726615.1 Marinobacter sp. | reverse complement strand
TGCGGGCGTAGGCCTGGGGCAGGAAGTTGTAGAGGGACTGGTTATAGCGCGAGGACGAGGCGTCTTCCGGGGTGGAGACGTGGACGTGGTGGCCGCGAAGGTGTTCGACTTTAAAACCGGCGTAGCTGACCAGTGACAGCAGGAAGCCGCCGGCCCAGGTTTCGAGTTTGCCGTCTTTGTGGATGAGTTCGTGGGCAACGTTGATGCCCAGGCCACCGACGATGCCGATGGAGAAGATCCAGCCGATGCCTCCGGCCACATTGAACAGGCCGGACGCCAGCACAAACATGCTCCACATCAGCAACACCGCAAAGGCGGCAACCCAGCCCAGGGTGATGAACTTATAGAAGAGTTCTGTGTTCATGCGGGGAGTATCGGCTTCCTCGTCCGGGTTGAGGGCGTCTTTGCCCAGCAGCAGGTCGAGGATGGGGATGATGCCGAAGACGACCACCGGTACGCCCCAGGCGAACAGGTTGACCCATCCGGTGGCCTGCCCGGCTGCCAACAACAGGGGCGGCAGGGCCAGGGGCAGCATGGCGATCGGGTAGCTGTATTTCTTGAGTGTCAGCAGCACTTTCCGGCGGGCGGACTCGGTGCTCAGGAACAATGGTTTGGTACTCACGTGTTTTCCCTCATCGGCTGTTGTGTTGGATCTTGGCAATCGCTTATTGTTGATCGCATTATTGTTCTACAATATGACAGTCGTCAACAAAGAAATTCCAACTTTTTTGGTCAACACACCACCACTCCGAGTGTCGATTACTGACAACCGGTGTGGATTCAGGGAGTTGTAAAGAATGGTTCAGGACAAACGAAGGGAGTCAGTCGGCAACAAACGCATCACGTTTGAGACCGTACTTCTGCATCTTTTCATTTAACGTGCGGCGGGGAAGGTCGAGCACTTCCATCACCCTTTTAATGCTGCCGTTGTGATGGCTCAACTCGGCACTGATGAGAGCCTTCTCGACCTGCTCCAGGCGGTCGCTAAGCGAGCCCTCTCCGGAAAACCCCGTCGAGCGATTGCTCTGCCCGAGTTGTAGCAGGTCCGACAACGATATGCCGCTGAAGCTGCGGGTCAGCAGATACCGTTCGGCCGTGTGTTTTAGTTCACGGACATTGCCGGGCCACTGGTGCAGCTCCAGCGCGAGAACGTCCTCGTAGTTGAGAGCGGGCACCGCCAACTGATTGCTCTTGCCCGCTTCCCGCAGGAAATGGCCGAACAGTGCCGGCACGTCATCAATGCGGTCCCGCAAGGCGGGCAGATATATGTCTGCCACCATCAGCCGGTAATAGAGGTCTTCCCGGAAGTGCCCGGCTCTGGCTGCTTCTCTCAGGTCTTCCTTGGTGGCTGAGATGATCCGAACATTGATCGGAACAGGCGCATGGGACCCCACTCGTACCACTTCCCGCTCCTGCAGCACCCTCAGCAATTTAATCTGGAACGACATCGGCATGCTTTCGATTTCGTCGAGAAACAAGGTGCCTTCATGAGCCGCTTCGAAATAGCCAATACGGCGTTTCTGGGCCCCTGTGAACGCGCCCGCTTCATGGCCAAACAATTCACTTTCAAGCAGGCTTTCGGGTATGGCTCCCACATTGATGGCGACAAACGGTTGATCTCGCCGGATGCTCAGCTGGTGAAGGCTTCTGGCGACCAGTTCTTTGCCGGTGCCGGTTTCCCCGGAAATCACCACGTCGGCATTGGCCCTCGCTAATGCCTGTATGTGTTGCCGGAGGGTTTGCGTTGGTACAGACTCACCAATAATGGCCGAGGCCAGCCACTCCCCTTCCTTCGCGGTTGAATGCTGTGGCTGGGTCGCGAGGGTAACCTGCCGTTGCTGGCAGGCACGTTTGATCAGTTCAACCAGGCGATCCTGCCGGTAGGGTTTCTCAATAAAATCAAAGGCGCCCAGCTTCATGGCTTCGACCGCCTGGGCAATACCACCATGGCCGGTAATCAGTATCACCGGTATACCCTGGTCGATCGACTGAAGCAGGCTCATGCCGTCCATGCCAGGCATGCGGATATCGCTGACGACAACGCCGCGGAAATCAGTGGTCAACAGGGGTAACGCATCGCGGGCATCGCTGAAGGTGGTGACCTCAATGTCCGCCAGCATCAACAGCTGTTCCAGTGATTCCAGTACCGTGGGTTCGTCATCAATCACTACGGCATGCGTTATGTTTTTCAAGAATGACCCTCCCTTCTCTCGGCACTGGCGGCACTGGTGATCGGCAGGATCAGTGAAAAACAGGTCCCTTTGCCGAGACGACTGCTGACAATCAGTTCAGCGCCGATATCACAGGCCAGGCTATAGCTGATTGCCAACCCCAACCCAAGCCCCTTTCCCATTGGTTTGGTGGTAAAAAAAGGCTCGAAAACGTGTGTCAGCTGCTCATCAGTCATTCCGTGACCATTATCTTCAATGCTCAACGAAACTTTCCGGGGCGGCCCGTCCAACTCTTCCAGTTTAATATCAATTCGGGCGTCAACCTCGCCGACGAGCGCGTCCATGGCGTTGGTCAGCAGGTTGACGACAATCTGTTCGAGCACCATCGCATTGGCCCGCACCTCGTAATCGCGGGGCAGCGACAGCCGACACTCCACCTGTTCACTGGTGAATCTCGGCGCCAACAACTCCAGAGCATACTCAACCGGAGCCTGCAACGAAACAAAGGCGCTGCCCGAGTTGCGCTTACCAGAGAAAATTCGCAGCTGACGGGACAGCTTCGACAGGCGAGCCACCAGATCCTCAATCTTGAGGAAATTGTCGTTCACCGCGTCCACCTTGTTTCTCGCCAACAACATTTGGCTGCTGGCAACGAAATTCGACAACGCCGTGAGCGGCTGGTTGATTTCGTGGGCTATCGCGGCGGACATCCTGCCCAGGGCCGCCAGCTTCTGGTTCTGCGCCAGTTCGGCCTGCGCTTCTTCCAGATCCCGTGTGCGCTCCTGAACACGTCGCTCAAGGGCCCGGTTGGCCTCCTGAAGCGCCTGCTGCGCAGTGGTCAGTTCGGTTATATCCTGAATGGTCAGTATAAACTCGTTATGCTCTCCCACTCGAATCGGGTTGAGTGTGTATAAAATAGGAAAGCGGTTGCCATCTGAGCTGACACCCTCGGCGCGACAGGAGCCATTGCCTGTTTCTTCCGGCTGCCACGGCTGAATCAACTCCGAGGGATCTCGGAAAATGGCGTCATGACCGAGCCTGAACAGGTTTCGGGCATGTTCGTTGAGGAACAGTGGCCGGAATTGGTCATCCAGGTTGAGCAGCCCCACATCGGTGTTCTGAATGATGGCACGTTGATGCGATTCACGCTCGGCGGTCAGCCGGGCAAGTGCATTCTGGGCATGGGTGCGACGACGGCGTTCGCGATAGAACAGACTGCCTACAGCGAAGCCGGCATAGAGCAGGACAATCATGCTCTGGGACCACTGCACCTGGGCTTTGACCTCGGCCAGCGGTATCCGGTGGTGCATTCGCCATGGGTAGCCCGGGATAGGCGAACCAAACACCAGCTGGGGGCCGCCTGCATTCAGATCGAACGTGGACCAGTCGCTCGATTGCCATTCGGTCACCCGTTTCAGCGGGGTGACCGGACTACTTCCGTACTGGCGGGTTTGAGCCAGCTCAGCCTTTACGCCCGCGGAGAGCGGCTGCAATGTGGAATAGTGCCACTGCGCGGCAGATGCCAGGAAGATAATTCCCCTCCTGTCCGTCACCCACACTGCGTCTCCTGATGCCTGCCAGCTCTGCTCCAGTTTCTGCAGGTCTATCTTCACCGCGATAACGCCCTGCGTCTTTCCTCCTGCGGAGTAGACCGGTGCCGACAGGAACAACCCCGGAATACCGGAGGTTGCCCCAACGGCAAAGTAGAATCCGCGAGCACCCTCCAATGCATCGCGGAAGTACGGGCGGTAACCGTAGTTCATGCCCACGAAACTGTCTTGCGTGGCGTAATTGCTGGAGAAGTGGGTGGTGCCCTCCGGATCCATCAGGAAGATTTCATCGGAGCCGGCCTCACGATTGATCTGATCCAGGAGCCGGGATATCGATACATCACCCGACAACCGCATCCCCTTACCATCAGGCGGGCCCAGGCTATTGACGACGCGCGGGTCGGAGGCGAGAACCCGTGGCAGGTACAAGTGACGATCAATCGTGGCCAGAAGGGACGTTTTGTACGCGCCCAATCGCTGCAGCGAATCAATCTTCGCCTGATTGATTTCGTACCGCATCAATGCCGGATGGGTAAAAACAAGCACCAAAACCAGCAAAAACAGCCCGACAAACAACCAGAACGGCAATGATCGAAGAGTCGGGCTGTAACGCCGTAATGGCTGACTACCTGAGGGCATAGTTTTGTTGTTCCTGGTGGCGCTGCCAGTAGTTCATGGCCAGCAACACAAGCATCGTCATGACGCCCGCGACTTCCACGTTGAAGTCAGGGTAAAACACCGCTATGACGGCGCCACTCAGCGCAATTCGCATCCATGCTTTCATGCTGGTGAAGAGGAAGCCTTCCAGCGCCGCCGCAAAGGCCGTCAGGGCGAGAATGGCAATGAATCCGTTCCACAACACCAGAGGCAGCGGCCCGCCTTCTATGATGACGGGGTTGAACACCATAAACAGCGGAATGAGGTAAAGGCCCTTCGCAAACTTCCAGGCCTGAACACTGGTTTCCATGGTTTTACTGCCTGCGATCGCCGCCCCTGCAAACGCCGCCAGCGCTACAGGCGGGGTGACATTGGAATCCTGGGAATACCAGAACACCAGAAGGTGGGCCACCAGCAACGGGATACCGAACTCGTTGGTCAACGCCGGCCCCACCAGCACGATCAGCACGATGTAGCTGGCGGTCACCGGCAGCCCCAGCCCCAGGATCAGGCTGGCAATGACCACCAGGAACAGCGCCATCAGGATGTTGCCGTCAGCAAATGCGATCATCATGGAAGAGAACTTCAGGCCCAGCCCGGTTAGGCCAACCACCGCCACCACGATGCCGGCGATGGCACAGGCAATACTGACCGGAACAGCGTTGCGCGCGCCGAGCTCCAGCCCCTGCAAAAGCTTCACGGTGCCTTCCCGACAGGCATGAGTCAGTGCTGTGCCAAGCTGGTTCTCCGCTCGGCCCTGTTTGTAAGCGAGGTACAGGCCATTCAGCCCGGCGATACCAATGATACCCATCACGGCGTAAAAACCGACCCGCATCGGGGAAATACCAATGACCAACAGATACACCAACATGATGATCGGCAGCAGAAAATACCAGCCGGTGGCCATCACATCCTTGACCTGGGGAAGATCGCTGGAAGGCAGGCCCTTCATGCCCTGTTTCACCGCACAGATATGAACGAGCAGATACACCGTGGCGAAGTACAGCAGGGCCGGAAATACACTGACCTTGACGATATCCAGATACGGCACGCGGGTGTATTCCGCAATCAGGAAGGCGCCGGCGCCCATCAACGGCGGCATGATTTGCCCCCCCGTACTGGCGGCGGCTTCTATACCACCCGCCTGGGCGGGACGAAAGCCCAGTTTTTTCATCAGTGGGATCGTAAACGCGCCAGTGGTCACCACGTTCGCGATGGCGCTGCCGGAAATCGAGCCCATACTGGCCGATGCCAGCACCGCGGCCTTGGCCGGGCCGCCACGCTGACGACCGGTTGCCGCAAAGGCCAGGTCAATAAAAAAGCGACCGGCACCGGTGACTTCCAACATGGCGCCGAACAGTACGAAAATGAAGACGAACGTCGCGGCTACACCCAGCGGAAGGCCGAAAATACCCTCCTGCCCCAGATACAGCTGGGCGCCAATCCGATCCAGAGAATAGCCACGGTGGCTAAGAATGCCTGGCAACCATTCACCCAGTTCCGACAGCGGTCCGCGCTGACCACTCATCGCGTAAACGATCGCAATAACACCGATCACCGTGAGGCCGGTACCTACCGCACGGCGACTTGCCTCCAGCAAGGTTATGGTGCACACCCAGGCCATGACAATATCGGTCTGGTTCCAGAACCCTGCCCGGCTGGTAATCTCGTCAAGAAACCAGACCAAGTAAAATCCAGACGCTGCTGAGGCAATCAACAGCGCGGTATCGATCAGCGCCGCTATCGGGCCACGGGGCTTACCGGGGCGCGGCCCGAATAACAGAAAACACAGCACCAGCACCAACGCAAGGTGAATACCGCGTTGATAGAATAAGCCTAGGGGCTGGATACCTGCACTGTAGAGTTGAAAGAGCGACAGGCCGATACCGACGAGCGCAACAAGCCAGAGCAGAAGCCTGGGCCCGTTCATCCGTTCAGGTTGCCAATCGCCATTGGTTTTCAGGTAGATGGCCGTTTGTTGACTCATTTGAGTTCGTTTCCTTTATCGCCTGCAGGCCGCACTCGAATCTCAACGAGTTGATCTGCCGCCAGATCGCTGAGACTGATCAGGCGCGCCCCCAATTCAATACGGTGATTCACCGAGGGGGCACCGACACGCAGCGCGAGGCGATTGTTGGGTATGGCCACCTGCATATCAACAATGCGGTAACCGTGTTTGTCATCAGACGTCAGTGTTCCACGCCCGCTCGTGTAACCAAGGCCGGCGGCAAAGTCTGGCGTGTGACTGCTGTCCAACACCAGTTGGCCCCCTTCCATCTGAAAGCAATCGGTGACCGGGAATCCCTGAACCGAGTGATTCCACACCAGGCACCACCGCCCTGCTTTAGGCAGGCCGATCTCGACCAGTGTGGTTTGGTCGGCGCCCGACACCGTCAACTGCCAAGGCGCGGAGCCCTGTGCGTTGACTACCGGGGGCAATAGCCCCCACAGCAGTATTCGCGTCAGGCAGCCGGCCAGGGAGACCATGCGCCGAGGCATGATGGTGGTAAATTCCGATTATTCGCGCAGGTGGTCCGGCACCGTGGCGCCGGCTTCCTCGTAATAACGGATCGCACCCGGGTGGAGCGGAATGGGCGTGGACTCCAGGCTGAACTCCACGGTGGTGTCGTCAGCGGCCGGATGAATCGCCCGCAAGTCTTCCACTTTTTCGAACAGCAGCTTGGTGATTTTGTAGGCAAGCTCCTCCGACATGGCGTTATTCACAGTGAGTACGTTGGGAATGCCAATCGTTGAAGTGGCCGCATCAACTCCCTCGTAGGTCCCCGCGCGCAACTGATAGGGCGCAAATACCGGCACGTCGGCCCTGGCGTTGGCGACTTCTTTCTCAGAGAGCGATACCAGAGCGATGTCGCGTGTGGTGGCAAGGCTAACAATGGAGCTCGTTGGCGGCCCCACACTCCAGAACCCGGCGTCGATGTCGCCATCGCGAATGGCATCCGCGGACTCGTTGAAGTTCAGGCCGCGAACATCGAAATCGTCGAAGCTCATACCGTTGGCTTCCAGCAGCGACTTGGCGTTAACTTCGGTACCGCTGCCGGGCGCGCCGACGGACACACGTTTGCCAGCCAGATCTGCCAACGAAGTAATACCGGAGTCCGCCAAGGTAACGATCTGAACCGCATTCGGGTAGAGC
Source organism: Marinobacter sp. (assembly GCA_002726615.1). Taxonomy (GTDB): domain Bacteria; phylum Pseudomonadota; class Gammaproteobacteria; order Pseudomonadales; family Oleiphilaceae; genus Marinobacter. Next base: position 12,311 of record PBRG01000054.1, on the reverse strand, counting down.
GAGGCGATGGCCAGCACATCCAGCTTATTGCCATTGAAGCGATCACCGCCGTTGTAGGCCTGATGCACAGTATCGGCCAGAGCAATGGCCAGGTCGGAATCCAGGCGATGGACCAACCCCATGTTTTCTACCGAAGCGCCTGTTACTTCAGCAACCGCGCTGTAACCTTCAATATGGTTACTGATCAGCTCGGCAAGCCCACCGCCCAGAGGGTAGTAGGTACCGCCGGTGCCACCAGTGGCAATGGAAAGATTCGTGTCCGCCTGTGCGGGAGACACACCGATCAGCGCGGTTGCGCCCAGAGCAAGGAATAACTTACGCATGTTTCTTACCTCGTTTTTGTTTGAATAGCGTCGGTACAGGTGATGCCCGTTGACGTCTCTACAGGATAGCAGCTTGTGTGCCAATTCTCGGAGACGCGTAAAAAGGGAGCTATGGCGCAGGCCAAAGAAAAGATAAGCAGAATTCCGCCGATTTGGCAGAACGCTGATAAGCGGAATTCCGCCTATTGGCAACTACTGATTATTCTGGCCATTAAGGTTAGTATCCGGATACGATTTCATACTGCAATCGCGGTTTTGAACCTCAGGAGTATGCATCAGTCAATGGATTTCCAGATCCCCAACACCCTCGCCGAGCAGATCGCCAACTACCTGGCAGAGCGCATCATGACCGGCCAGATAAAGCCCGGGCAACGCTTGCACGAGGCAAGCACCGCCAAGGAATTGCAGGTAAGCCGGGCGTCGGTGAAAGAGGCACTGTATACCCTGGAACGCTGGCACCTGATTGAAATCACCCCTCGTAAGGGCGCGTCGGCCACCAAACTGGATGCGGCGCATGCATCAGAGCTCTATGACGTTTATATGCATCTGTTGATCATGCTGGCCCAGCGCCTGTGTGAGCGTTGGCGGGAAGAGGACAAAACAGCCTTGTTATCGGCGGTTGGCCACGTCACTGAACAGATGCAGGGCAAAGACGCCAATATCACGGCCATTGTGGAAGCGAGCTTTGAAGTGATGGGTGTTTGCTGCCAGGTGGTGGGCAACCCCTACCTCACCGAGGCACTGACCAACTTCAAACCGGCCGTCAGCCGGGCCTACTATTTAAGCGCGGATCGATACCGGCAGGATCTGGATCGCACCGGCCGCTTCTTTACCAATCTGACGAAGGCCATCCTGGCGCGGGATTCCGATGAATCCGAAGCACTGGTGGCGGATTTCGGCGCCCATCAAAAGGCGCTGATCCAGCAGGCGTTGGCCTCTTCGGCCTGACCGGGTCTGTGACTCAACTCACAGACACCCCTCCCTATCCCGCCTATCGTAACAGTCTGTAACAAATTCATCAGTCCGCTGCGCTGGTTAGGCTGTCCCCTGCGGCTACACAACGACTGAGACCGGCCTGAAGCCGGCATAACAACAACGATCGGGGCCACCATGACACGTCGAAACGCCCGCAAGCGCCTGAAACCATTCAAACCTGCCCTGCGCAGGTTCTTTACCCTGAGCCTGACCACCAGCCTGTCGTTACCGGTAATGGCCGACTTCCGGCCTCTGGACGACAGCAGCCTGGGCAACGTTACCGGCCAGACCGGTGTCACCATCGAAATGGAAACGAAGATTGAGATGGACCGCCTGAGCTGGACGGATGAAGGCTCGCTGAACGTCAACGGTATTCGCCTGTCGGGTCAGAACGACACGGTGCTGGACAACCTCAAGCTGACGCTGGACATTGCCGGCCAGGATGAGGTGCTTGAATACGGCTTCTCCGAGATCGCCCGCCGCGCCGACGCCGGCCTTCTGGATGCCTCCAACCCGGATGTGGCCGATGCCCTCGCCCGTTATGCCGTGGGTGGGGGTTACGGCAAACAGTTCGACAGCGGAGATCTGGTGATTCACCTGGGGGCCACGGATTACGGCGATCCCTCCAGTCTTGACGACTACCTGCAGGCCGTGGATTTCGAACTGGCCGTAGACAGTGTTGAAGCGACGGGCTCCGGCGGTACCGCCAGCCTGTTCTCCAACATCATGCTGCAGGGTTATATCGGCCCTACCGATCTGGTGATTCGTAACCAGGGTAACAACACCCGGACGCTGTCCAATGGCAACGTGGTGTCGGGCTCGGAACTTCAACTGGATACCCATTTCGAGATTACCGACGGTAGCCTGGACTGGGACGCCGCCGACGTGATTCTGCTGTTCAACTTTGCCGCCGTTGGTATTGAAGGCCTGCAGATTCACAATCGTCGGGGCGATGACACCCTGGGCCACTTCGGAATGGCAAGTGCCACCGCAAAGCTTTCCCGGGGCACCAGTGCCGCCTCAGGCAAGGAGGGCCTTTCCATTCACGAAGTGGACTTCCGGGCAGACATCGATATGCCGGTGTTCAAAGTCGGTGGCACCAGTATCGGCTCCGTACAGTTCACGGATTTTGCCATCAAAAACACCACCATGATGGTGTATGGCCACTAGTAAGACACTGGACAAGCCCCCCGCCACCAACAGTAAACTGCCCGTCTCTTAACGGCGGGCAGTCCATGACCAACATCCCGGATCAAGATTATCAGCAGCGCGCGTCCTGGCGCCGGCTCACGGTATTCAGCCTGATATTCATCGCCATGACCGCCGCCGGGCTCTATGCGGTTTACGATCAGTTTGCCGGGCGCAGCGTCACCTTCGACACGCGCCTGGTTTCGCCACAAGCGCTCGCCTCCATCATTGGCCTGTTGGTCGTTTATTTCGTGTCTGACGGCCTGCGGCTGCATTTCACCCTGCGGGCGCTGGGGCACCGCCTGCCCTTCCCGGCGATTTTCCGGCTGGTGTTCATCAACCTGTTCTTCTCCAATGTGACGCCCATGGCCACCGGGGGCGGCTTTGCGCAGATCTGGTATCTCCAGCATCATGGCGTGCCGGTGGGCCGCGCCACGGCGGCCACCACCATCCGCACTGTGATCGCGGTGATCTTTATCTTTTCCCTCACGCCGGTATTCCTGCTCACGCTCAGCGCTCTGGACAATCAACCCCTGGTTGGTGAACTGGGGCCGGTGCTCGCCGTGCTGATCCTCCTGTACCTCGGCTTTTTCATGGTGGTGCTGTTCCGCACCCATTGGCTGATTGCACCATTAGGCCGGTTTCTGAGCTCACTGCGCCGGTTTCACCTGATCAGTGAACGCCGGCATCGCCGCTGGCAGTTCAAGGCCAAGCGGGAGATGATGCGATTCTCCCACAGCTTTGGCGACTACCTCAGGGGCCCCAAACGGTTCGTTGCGCTATCAGTGTTGTTCACCTTTATGTTCCTGCTTAGCCTATTCAGTTTTCCGGCGTTGCTGATCTCAACTCTGGATTACGAGGTAGACTACCTGGTGAGCACGGGACTGCTGGTGGTCACCACCTTTGTGATGTACTTTTCACCGACACCCGGTGCGTCTGGCATTTCGGAAGGGGTGTTCGGCAGTTTCTTCCGGGACATACTCACCGCCAACCACCTGGTGCTGGTAACCATCAGTTGGCGATTCATCACCATCTACCTCGGCATGCTGGCCGGCCTGGTGATACTGCAACGGGAACTGGTGAGAAACAGGAAGGCATCCGAATGAAGCGACGTCACCCGTTAAAAGTGCTGTTCTACATCAGCCTGACGATCGTTGTGCTGCTGATCGGATACAAGGCCTACCTGAACCTGTTCGCGCCGGATTTCGAGGCCCTGCACACGGAACAGGTTGCCCGTATCAATGACAAGCTCTCTGATAACGGCGGTTTCAGTTTTGCGGTTGTGGGCAATATCAATAATTCCGTGGGTGTTTTCGAGGAACGCATGATACCGGCCCTCAACCAGTCCGGCGTGGATTTCATGGTGTCCGCCGGTAACGCGGTTAGTGGCGGCGGCGAAGACAAGTACCGCGCCATCCAGGGCACACTCTCCCATCTGGAGATTCCCTACCTGCTGACCTTCGGCGAGAATGAGTACGAAAACTTCGGCAGTTACCGGTTTTACGACCACTTCGGCCCTCACTTCTTCAGCATCAAGGCGGGCGGCGCCCGCCTGATCTTCCTCGACAGCACCGGCAAGACGCCCTGGCAATGGCAAATCCGCTGGCTGAATGACCTGCTAAGCCAGGAGCGCAACCGGCTGCGCTTTCTCTTCGTTGGTCACCCACTGCTCCACCCGGATCAGGAAGCCCCTTTCGAGCAGGATGATGATTTCCTGCAACCCCCGGAATTTAGAACCGCCCTGCTGGACGCCATCGACCGCCATGATGTGGATATGGTGTTCTCCGCCAACCTCTCGCTGTATGCAGATCAGGCCGAGGGTGATACACGCTTCATCACCACCGGCGGAGCGGGTGGGCTGGTTCTGAACAACGACACCAGCTTCTACCACTACGTTCGGGTGGATGTGAGTGACGATGGTGAGATCAGCCACTCCCTGGTGCGCCTTCAGGCCAGGCAGCATCCCGTGCTGAGCACCCTGGAATCCCTGTGGTTCTTTATCTACTCGCTGTTCTATGTGGGCTACATCAACTTCATTCTGCTGGTTGCTGTGTTCGTGCTGATCAGCACCAAGCTGTACACCGCCATTTTCGTGGCGAAGGACTACTACCCGGACTACGATCTGGACCCCCAGCCCTGGCTATCGAAACCCTTGCGGGTGGCCATGTTCACCAACAACTACCTGCCGTTCATTGGCGGCGTGCCCATCTCCATCGCACGCCTGCGCAAAGGCCTGGAAACCCTGGGGGACATCATCCTCATCGTTTGCCCCCGCTATCGCGACCAACCGCCCGAGGAGGCCAACGTGGTGCGTGTGCCTTCCCTGCTGGCAATGGGGGAGAAACGGGAGTTCCGCCTTGCCAATATCTTCCTGGCAAGAATCCGCCAACAGGTGAGAGCGTTCAAACCCGACATCATCCACATTCACCACCCCATCTGGCTGGGCTCGCTGGGGCTGTTCGTGGCCCGGCGCCTGAAAGTACCGGCGGTGTACACCTACCACACCCGCCTTGAGCACTACGCCCACTTCGTGCCGCTGCCGGGCAATCTGTTCCGCAACCTGATCTCCCACGAGCTGATCAAACGCTTCGCCAACAAATGCGATGGCGTGATCGTGCCTACCTACTCCACCGAGGAGTACCTGCGGGTGATCGGCGTAAAAAGCCCCACATTCGTTCAGCCTACGGGCATTGAGTACCAAACATTTCAGGAAGTGGACGACGGTGATGTTCGCAAACTGCGGGACTCCCTGGGCATCGGCGATGAGACCGTGTTTGTCAGCGTCTCGCGGCTGTCCAACGAGAAGAACATTGATTTCATGATCGATGCCATTGAGGCGCTTCGCCGTCGCACCGACCGCCCTTTCCGGTTCCTGATGATTGGCGAAGGGCACCAACACGAACGCCTGCAGCAACGCATTGAAGAAGTGGGGCTTCAGGACTGCTTTACACTCGTCGGCTCCGTTCCGCCGGAGGATATGGCCATCTGGTATCACCTGGGCGACGCGTTCCTGTTTGCTTCCAAATCCGAAACGCAGGGCATGGTGATCCTGGAAGCCATGGCAGCCGGGTTACCAGTGGTGGCGGTGCGTTCCAGTGGCATCGAGGATGTGGTTCGCCATGGCTATAACGGCTTCAAGACGCCGGAGAAACAGGACCAGTGGTGCGACCACGTGCAGCAATTGCTGGAAGACGACACCCTGCGCCAGGAACTGGCCGACCACGCACTGGCATTCGCGGCGGACTATTCCGTCGAGCAGTTCGCCCGGGACATGCGGGAAATCTACGCCCTGACCCTGGCGCGATCCGCCTCCCGCTGAGAGCCCCATCGCGCCGCATTTAACATCGGAGATGATCGGTTTAAACTGGAAAAGCGTACTTTGAAAGTACTTTTTCGATTCGGAGACTGACAGTGACTGGCATTCCCGTTGGCATCAGCACCTGCCTGCTGGGCAAGGAAGTCCGCCATGATGGCGGGCACAAGCATTCCCGCTTCTGCACCCAGGTACTTTCCCGCCATTTCGAGTTTCGTTCCATTTGCCCCGAGCTGGAAGCCGGCCTCGGTGTACCCCGGCCCGCCATTCACCTGCGGGAATATCACAACAGCCTGAAGCTGATCGAAACCAAAGGCACGGCGGATCACACCGATGCCATGCAGGGATTTATCGACCAGATTCTACCGACCCTTGGGGACCTGCGGGGCTACATCCTGATGGCCAAATCCCCGAGCTGTGGTATGGAGCGCATCAAGGTGCACAATGAAGATGGCAACGTTACGCGCCGCGATGGCCGGGGACTGTTTGCCGAGGCACTGATTCGTCACTACCCGCTGATGCCGGTGGAAGAAGAGGGTCGCCTGAATGACGACATGCTGCGGGAAAACTTTATAGAGCGGGTGTTCGTCTACGATGACTGGATGCAGAACGTCGCCGGCGACAACCTCACTGCCCGTGCATTGATCGAGTACCATACCCGCCACAAATTCCAGCTACTGGCCCATTCCGAGAAACTCTATCGGCAGTTGGGGCCGATGCTCGGCGACCTGAAATCAGAACCGTTGAAAGACATTGCTGACCGATACATCGCGTCGTTCATGGAAGCGATGACCCAGCGGGTCAGCCGGGGCTCCCACGTGAACGCCATGCAGCACCTGATGGGCTATCTGCGGGATTCCATGGCAGACGAAGACCGGCAGGTACTGATGGAGCAGATAGACGCCTACCACCGGGGCGAAGTGCCCTTGGTAGTGCCGATGACCCTGCTGCGGATGGCCCAGCGGCGGGAGCCGGTGGACTATCTCAGCAGCCAGAAATACCTGACCCCCTACCCGGATGAGCTGGGGCTCAGGAATCGGGTTTAGGGCCGACTCAGAACCCGTAGAGCAGTGACAATGAAACCTGGGTGTCGGTGTCATCGACTCCTTCCGGCTCGTCTGACACGTACTGGACCAGATACGCAGCCTTCATCGAGAGGTTACCCACGACGGTTGCCTGTATGGAGGTTTCAGACTCGCTGATGGTGTTGTTCTCCGACAGACCGATTTCGGCACTCAGCTTCTGACGAAACAACGCCGTATCGGACAGAGCGTAATCGAACTTGCCTGCCAGCCGGGCGATGGCTTCTTCTTCCTCCTGATTACCGTCTGGTTCCGGTTCCTCCAGCCTGTTAAACCGGTAACCGCCACCAACGGAGAGATCCAGGAAAGAGCGCTTGCCACGCTGCCAAACACGGTTACCGTAACCGGTGGTCAGCGAAGACTGAAAGTCATATCCGGAAAAACGGTCGTCTTCATAAGCTCCGCGTACGAACAGGTATTGGCTGCCCTCAAACTTGTAATCAGACTGCACTTCAGCGCTGTATTTTTCAGCCGTTGTGGTGTCATCGGTTTCGGAATAATATGAACGAAAATCACCGGTATTCCGCCACTCTGAAACTTCGTGGACTAGGCCCAGACGGCCGTTGATATTGGTCTCCTCGGTGTTGCCGGACGTAACAAGCACACCCACTTCCCCTTCACCTTCCCAATTGTCATACTCAGCGCCAAAGACCATCGTCGGCGATACCGTCAAAGTAATGATCGCCAGAGTTGTTCTGAACTGCATAAATTCTCCTTGTTTCCTGTCAGGATTTCGCGCGGCGCTCCTCCCCTATGGCACTCTTACGGGCTTGCTGCGCCCGCTCTGCCTTTTTCCGGGCCTTGCGCTCTGCAATGATGCGCGCCGCATCTCCACCTACATGGGTTTCGCCCCGTTGCTCCGCCAGCCGCATCTGCCGCTCACGCTCGGCAAAGCGGGCTTTCTGCTCCGCCGTCAACGAATCGATGCAACGGTGGCAGCTCACGCCCTGCTCATACTCCGGGCGCTGTTTGTCTTCCTCGGTGATCGGCCGGCGGCACGCGTGGCACTGATCGAATTCGCCCCGTTCCAGCTTGTGGTTCACCGTTACCCGATCATCGAATACGAAGCACTCTCCGCGCCACAGACTCTGTGATTCCGGGATTTCTTCGAGGTACCTGAGGATGCCGCCCTTCAGGTGATACACCTCATCAAAGCCCTGCTCCTTCAGAAACGCCGTGGATTTTTCGCAACGGATGCCCCCGGTGCAGAACATGGCCACTTTCTTGTGCTGCGAAGGGTCCAGGTTCTCTTTCACATACTCCGGAAACTCACGGAACGTATCCGTGGCCGGGTTCCTGGCATTCTGGAAAGTCCCAATTTCCACTTCGTACTGGTTGCGAGTGTCCACTACCAATACGTCCGGATCGGAGATGAGATCATTCCATTCTTTCGGGTCCACATAGGTGCCGACGATCCGTTTCGGGTCAATGCCCTCCACACCCATGGTGACGATCTCTTTCTTGAGCTTCACCTTGGTTCGCTTGAAGGGCTGGATGTCTACGAACGATTCTTTGTAGTCGATGCCTTCAAACCGCTGATCAGCCTCCAACCAGTCGCGAATGGCATCCACACCTTCACGACTGCCGGCTATGGTGCCGTTAATGCCCTCGCGGGCCAGCAGCAATGTGCCGTGTACCCCTTTCTCCAACATCAGGCCCAGCAATGGCTGACGAAGGGCCTTGTAATCATTCAGAACTGCGAACTTATAAAGCGCGCAGACAACAACATCCTGGCTCATGAGTCTGGTTTCTCCTGCGGGCCGGACCGTAAATCCGGAGCATGGTTAATAATCGCCAAAGGGCGCGAGGGCCCATTCTAACGAATACGGAGGAGGGAAAGTATTACGGGGGGTTACAGCGACGTCATTAACAGTGCCCGGCGCTGTCGCTTTCGGCCTGGAAAACTCCCGCAACGCGGGAGTTTTCCAGAGAGAAGCTGTCGCCGTATTATTACTGGGAGCCGGCCAGCTCCCGTTCAACCACAGCCGACAGTTGCCCCCAGCCGGGGCGAGTCAGGCGGATATTGTCCACCAACACGGTTGGGGTACTGGTAACGCGGAGCTGCATGGCCACTCGACGGCTCTGCTCGATTTCTTCGACGTGAAGATCTGTGGTCATACACCGGCTGAAACGGCGCTCATCGAGCCCCAGATCGTCAGCGTAGCGGCTAAAGGTATCAACCGGGCTGCTGGAACCGCTCCATTCGGTCTGCATGTCGAACAACTTGTCGTGCATGGCCCAGTAACCATCCTGGTCACCGGCGCAACGAGCGGCCTGTGCCGCTGGAATGGCGTTGTCGTGTTGCTGGAGTGGCAGATCAAAATACACAAAGCGCACCTTGCCGGTCTCCACGTATTCCTGTTTCAACTGCTGGCTGGCGTCCGAAAAGCGCGCGCAGGCGGGGCACTGGTAGTCTGCGAACTCCCGCACCACCACGGGTGCGTCTTCGTCACCAACAGAGACGCCGAAGCGGTCCAGTTGGGCAGGAAATGGATCGGCGTTAGGGCCGGCAATCGGCAACTCATCCGAGGTGGGGGCCGGGCTCGCCGTCAGGAAAAAGACGCCCACCGCAACAAAGACAAGAACGATGACACTGATGCCGATGTACAACGACTTACGATCTTTCTTCCTGTTGGGCGGCGGTGCGCCGGTCTCTTTTCTTCTTTTTGCCTCGCCCATGGTAAAGCTCCTTATTGTTTATTCATTCGTGGACATTTTCATGCGGTAATGAGCACGCTAAGATCTTTATACATTACATAAGTTCCAACAAAAATTAAGGAATTCTCATGGCCTTACCTGAATCCCTGAAGACATCGCTGAGCCTCCCGCTGGTGGCGGCGCCCATGTTCCTGATCTCCGGCCCGGAGATGGCATTGGCCTGCTGCAAGCAGGGCATTGTTGGCAGCTTCCCGGCCCTGAACCAGCGCACCAGCGAGGGCTTCGAGGAATGGGTGATTCAGATGAACGAAGGCCTGGAAGACTTCCGGGAAACCCATCCGGACCAGACAGCCGCGCCTTACGCTGTGAACCTCATCGTACATCGCACGAACCCGCGCTGGGAGGCCGATCTGGACCTGTGCGTGAAACACCAGGTGCCCATAGTGATCACCTCCCTGGGAGCCGCCACCAAAGTGACCGAAGCGGTGCACAGTTACGGTGGCCTGGTGTTCCACGATGTGACCAACCAGAAACACGCCCGCAAGGCAGCCGAAGCAGGTGTGGATGGCATTATCGCGGTGTCTGCCGGTGCGGGCGGACACGCCGGCATCATTAACCCATTCGTGCTGGTGCACGAAATCCGCGAGGTGTTCGACGGCGTGATCCTGCTTGCCGGCGGGCTTTCCAAAGGCGAAGATATTCTGGCCGCCCAGGCGATGGGCGCGGACCTGTGCTATCTGGGCACGCGGTTTATCAACACCACCGAATCGCGGGCGGAAGCGGCCTATCAGAGCATGATTATCGAGGCGGTATCCGGCGATATCATCCACACACCGGCGGTGTCCGGGATTCCCGCAAACTTCATGCGCCAAAGCCTGGAGGCGGCAGGCTACCCCATGGACAAGCTGAACCAGGCCGGGGAACTGGACTACGGCAAAAAGCTCAAACCGGTGGACGACGAAGCCAAAGCCTGGAAAACCGTCTGGTCTGCCGGCCAGGGCGTCAGCCAGATCACCGACGTTATCTCGGTCAGCGATCTGGTCGGGCGAATTGGCAGAGAATACCGGGAAGCCCGCGCACGGCTCCGTGAGTAGAGTAACCGGGCGTACTTACACCCGGAACTGGGATGCCTTGCCCTGCAGGGTTTCCAGCAGTTCCCCGATATGCCCGCTGGCCTGATCTGAGCGTTCGATGGCGTCTACGGTTTCACCGGACAGGCGGGCGATGTCGGTGACGCTGATGCTGACTTCACCCGCATTCCTGCCCTGCTCTTCCGCGACCGCCGAAATCTCAAGCGCGCGTTTCTGGAGGCTGCCCAGCAATTGGTTGATCTGGTCGAAGTGCTCGTCGGCACGACGGAATTCGGCGGAGGATTCCGCCACCTGCCCCGAAACTTGATCAATCACGGTCACCGCCCGGCGGCTGCCCTGCTGAAGGCGATCAATAATGCCCTGAATTTCCGTGGTGGATTCCTGGGTGCGGCTGGCCAGGGTACGCACTTCATCCGCCACGACCGCAAAGCCTCGTCCGGATTCACCCGCCCTCGCCGCTTCAATGGCGGCATTAAGCGCCAACAGGTTGGTCTGCTCGGCAATGGCTCCGATCACTGACAGCACGGAATCAATTTCCGTACTCTGGCTGTTCAGTTCATTAACCGCCGCGACGGCCTGCTCCACATTGCTGACGACCTGATCCAGTCGCCCTCTCACATCGCGGGAGATCGTTGCCGTTGCCTCACTCTCCGCATTCACGTTCTGGACGGAACCGGCCATTTCCTGGACGCTGTCGGCCACCTCGGTAATACTGCCTGACATTGCCGACATGGTATCCGATACCTCGGCCACTTCCTGCTGCTGGCGATTAACGGCCGAGACCGCATCGCGGCTAATCTGTCCCTGCTCACGGGCCCTGTCGGCGGCTGATTCGGCAGAAGACTTCACGTCTGACACCAGCTCCTGGATGCGAGCGATGAACTGATTCATGCCCCGAGCCATTTCCGTCAGTTCGTCGCGGCCTCTGAGGGATACCCGGCGAGTCAGATCGGCCTCACCATCGGCGATTTGCCAGATGGCTGAACTCAACCGGAGCACGCGGGGAAGAAGACCGCCGCCGAGCACGGCCGCCACCAGAACAATCAACACAACCACGGAGCCGACGGCAAGGAACGAGAGATTGGAGGAAAGGCTGCCCGCCTCTCGATCCAGTGCCTCCACAGTGCTATCAATACGCGCCTGTGTATCTTCACCCATGGTGGCAAGCTGTTGCTGTAGGCGCTGGTTGACCTCTCCGGTTTCAACCTCCAGGGTCTGGCGCAGCGCATCGATGCTGCCGCTGATGGTCTCGCTGAATTCTTCTTCCAGGGCTGCCAGGTCACGGTTGATCCCTTCCAGGGAGAGCCCCATCCTCAGTTGGCCAATCGCCGTGCCCTCGGGCTGGATATCAGCGGTGATAATAACCACATTGGGATCGCGGCTTGCCGCATCCAGGACTTTGTTTGCTGCACCACGGCCTTCCCCCTGCTCCATCAAGGTGCGTACGCGATTGTCTGTGCGATCCACGTAACGGGTCAGCCTTTCCCCATATTGGTCGTAGTAGACCGCGAACAGTACCGACTCTCGAGCGTCGGCCAATTCAATGAGATCCGTCAGGCGGGGCACGTCCCGGTCCCAGATCAGCGGTGCGGCAACGGCCGCCAGCACTTCCGCCAGCCCCTGAGCTTCCGACATGACCGCCGACCGAACGTTGTTGGCCACCCGCTCCTGCTGCGCTGTC
>PBRG01000053.1 GCA_002726615.1 Marinobacter sp. | reverse complement strand
CGCCCCCCAGAAGGTCGGGAGAAACCAAATGATCCAGATGCAGACCAACCTGGATGTTGCTGACAACAGCGGCGCGCGCCGTGTTCAGTGCATCAAGGTTCTGGGTGGTTCCAAGCGTAAATACGCGTCCGTCGGCGACATCATCGTCGTCTCGGTCAAGGAAGCCATCCCCCGCGGTCGTGTGAAAAAGGGCGACGTCCGCAAGGCCGTCGTCGTTCGCACCGCCAAGGAAGTTCGCCGCGACGATGGCACCGCCATCCGCTTCGACCGCAACGCGGCCGTTATCCTGAACAACAACAACGAGCCGGTCGGCACCCGTATCTTCGGGCCGGTGGTGCGTGAGTTGCGCGGCAAGAACTTCATGAAAATCATCTCGCTCGCTCCGGAGGTGCTGTAATCATGGCTGCAAAACTTCGCAAAGGCGACAAGGTCATCGTTCTGGCCGGCAAGGACAAGGGCAAGACGGGGAACATCTCTTCCGTCGACCCGAAGTCCAACAAGGCTGTCGTTGACGGTGTGAACATCGCGATCCGCGCCACACGCCAGTCGCAGACCTCGCAGGGCGGACGCATCCCCAAGGCGATGCCCATTGACCTCAGCAACCTCGCGCTCGTCGATGCCAACGGCAAGGCGACCCGCGTCGGCTTCAAGATGGACGGCGACAAGAAAGTCCGCTTTGCCAAAACCACAGGGGACGTGATCTGATGCTTGACGATGCAAACTACACACCCCGCCTGAAGGCGCAGTACCGCGAAAGCATCCGGGCCGCGCTGAAGGAAGAGTTCGGCTACACCAACGAGATGCAGATCCCGCGTCTCGACAAGATCGTGCTGAACATCGGTTGCGGTGCGGAAGCTGTCCGCGACAGCAAGAAGGCGAAATCGGCTCAGGAAGACCTGACCGCAATCGCCGGCCAGAAGGCGCTGACCACAGTGGCAAAGAAATCGATCGCGGGTTTCCGTGTTCGCGAAGACATGCCCCTGGGTGCCAAGGTCACGCTGCGCGGCGACCGCATGTATGAATTCCTCGATCGTCTGATCACGATCGCCATGCCCCGTATCCGCGACTTCCGCGGCGTTCCGGGCAAGAGCTTCGACGGTCGTGGCAACTATGCCATGGGCCTGAAAGAGCACATCGTGTTCCCCGAGATCAACTTCGACAAGGTCGATGAGACATGGGGAATGGACATCGTGATCGCCACCACGGCGAAAACCGACGCTGAAGCGAAGAGCCTGTTGAAGCATTTCAACATGCCCTTCAACTCATAAGCGCGGGGGAGATTAGATATGGCTAAGAAATCCATGATCGAGCGCGAGAAGAAGCGCGAAGCAATGGTCAAGAAGTATGCCGCCAAGCGCGCGGCGCTGAAGGACATCGTCAACGATGAAAGCAAGCCCATGGAAGAGCGGTTCCGCGCTTCCCTGAAGCTGGCGAAACTGCCCCGCAACTCGAGCGCTGTGCGCCTGCACAACCGCTGCCAGATCACGGGCCGTCCGCATGCTTACTATCGCAAACTGAAAATTTCGCGGATCGCGCTGCGGGATCTCGGCTCTGCCGGTCAGATCCCCGGCATGGTCAAGTCGAGCTGGTAAGGGGGCGCATCAGATGAACGATCCTATCGCAGATATGCTGACACGCATCCGCAACAGCCAGTTGCGCGGCAAGTCCACCGTCATCACGCCCGCGTCCAAGCTGCGCGAGCGGGTGCTGGAGGTCATGGCCGACGAGGGCTACATTCGCGGATACGAGATGACGACGGGCGCCGACGGCCACCCCGCCATCGAAATCAGCCTCAAGTACTACGAGGGCGAACCTGTCATTCGCGAGCTGAAGCGGGTCTCCAAGCCCGGTCGTCGCGTCTACATGGGCGTCAATGACATCCCGGTTGTCCGTCAGGGCCTGGGCGTGTCGATTGTCTCCACCCCCAAGGGTGTGATGTCGGACGCAAGCGCGCGCAGCCAGAATGTCGGCGGCGAAGTGCTCTGCACCGTATTCTAAGGGGAACGATATGTCTCGTATTGGTAAAAAACCCGTAGAGCTGCCTTCCGGCGTCTCGGCTTCCGTTTCGGGCCAGACCATTGAAGTGAAGGGCCCCAAGGGCACCCGCAGCTTCAAGGCGACGGATGACGTCACCATGACCGTGGAAGACAATGTCGTCAGCATCACGCCGCGCGGCAAGTCCAAGCGTGCGCGCCAGCAGTGGGGCATGAGCCGCACGATGGTGAGCAACCTTGTCACCGGCGTCACCAACGGCTTCCGCAAAGAGCTTGAAATCCAGGGTGTGGGCTATCGTGCCCAGATGCAGGGCAACACGCTGAAGCTGAACCTCGGTCTGTCGCATGACGTGGACTATACGCCCCCCGAGGGCGTCACCGTCACCGCGCCGAAGCAGACAGAGATCGTCGTGGAAGGTACGGACGAACAACTCGTAGGCCAGGTGGCCGCGAACATCCGCGCGTGGCGCAAGCCGGAGCCCTACAAGGGCAAGGGCATCCGCTACAAGGGTGAGTTCATCTTCCGCAAAGAAGGCAAGAAGAAGTAAGGACGCAACAGATGGCAAACAGCAAAAGACAACTGTTTCTGAAACGCCGCCTGCGCGTTCGGAACAAGCTTCGCAAGGTCAACGCCGGGCGCATGCGCCTCAGCGTGCACCGCTCCAACAAGAACATCAGCGTTCAGCTGATCGACGATGTGAACGGTCGTACCCTCGCTTCCGCCTCCTCGCTGGAGAAGGAACTGGGCGTTGTCGGCAAGAACAACGTCGAAGCGGCCGGCAAGGTCGGTGCGGCAATCGCAGAACGCGCCAAGAAGGCGGGCATCGAAGAAGCCTACTTCGACCGGGGCGGTTTCCTGTTCCACGGCAAGGTGAAGGCCCTTGCCGATGCAGCCCGCGAAGGCGGTCTGAAAATCTGATGTTGCAGGCGGCCCTTCGGGGCCGTCTCGATGATCCGGGGGCCGTTCTGGACCGCTCACCGGGATCGAAGAAATGGCACGCCGTGCCGAACCGAAAGGACGCCAGATGGCAAGAGACGACAATCGCGGGGGCAACCGCCGCAACCAACGCGACGAGAACCCCGAATTCGCCGACCGTCTGGTCGCAATCAACCGTGTTTCCAAGACCGTGAAGGGCGGTAAGCGTTTCGGCTTTGCCGCGCTCGTCGTGGTCGGGGACCAGAAGGGCCGCGTAGGCTTCGGCAAGGGCAAGGCCAAGGAAGTTCCGGAAGCCATCCGCAAGGCGACGGAGCAGGCCAAGCGCCAGATGATCCGCGTTCAGCTGCGCGAAGGCCGCACGCTGCACCACGACATGCATGGCCGCCACGGCGCCGGCAAGGTCGTCATGCGGACAGCGCCGGAAGGTACCGGTATCATCGCCGGTGGTCCGATGCGTGCCGTTTTCGAAATGCTGGGCGTGAAGGACGTGGTTTCCAAGTCCATCGGTTCGCAGAACCCCTACAACATGATCCGTGCGACCATGGACGGCCTCCGCAAGGAGCAGTCCCCCCGTGCGGTGGCCCAGCGTCGCGGCAAGAAAGTCGCCGACATCCTCTCGCAGCCCAAGATCGACGAGCAGAGCGACATTTCGCACAACAGCCCGTCCGAATCCGCGTCTGCCCAAGCTGACGCCTAAGGAGATCTCGACATGGCCAAGACTATCGTGATCAAGCAGATCGGCTCCCCGATCCGCCGCCCCGCCAAGCAGCGTGCAACGCTGATCGGCCTGGGCCTGAACAAGATGCACCGCACACGGGAACTGGAAGATACCCCTTCCGTGCGCGGCATGATCAACTCGATCCCCCACATGGTGGAGATCGTCGAAGAAAAGGGCTGATAGCGGGCCGCGTGATAGCGCAACGCTTCAGTTTATATCGGCCAGGCGCCATGCGGGTTACCGTGTGGCGCTATGCTTTTTGGGGTTGAGGGAAAGGCGCTCTCTCGGATCTGTCATGACCTTTCCCTTGAACCATTTCGGATCCCCGTCTATACGCCCCCGGTAGCCCCATGGGCTCCACAGAATCGAAACGCCGCGTTTGCCCGCTCCCGTCGCTGGGGGTTATATCCGGCAGAAGGAGAAGCGACATGAAACTGCACGAACTTTCCGACAATCCCGGCGCCGCGAAAAAGCGGATGCGCGTTGGCCGTGGTCCCGGCTCCGGCAAGGGCAAGATGGGTGGCCGCGGTATTAAGGGTCAAAAGTCCCGCTCGGGCGTGGCGATCAAGGGCTATGAAGGCGGCCAGATGCCGCTCTATCAGCGTCTGCCGAAGCGTGGCTTCAACAAGCCGAACCGCAAGGAATACGCCGTCGTCAACCTGGGCCTGATCCAGAAGTTCATCGACGCGGGCAAGCTGGATGCCGGTTCTGCCATCGACGGAGCCGCACTGGTCGCCTCTGGCCTCGTGCGCCGCGAGCGTGACGGTATCCGGGTTCTGGCCAAGGGCGATTTTTCCGCCAAGGTCGATCTGCAGGTTGCCGGCGCGTCCAAATCTGCCATTGAAGCGGTCGAAAAGGCCGGTGGCAGCGTTACAGTCACGGCGCCCCAAGCGGCAGAAGCCTCAGCCTGATCCGGGATTAGCCTTGTGAGCGGGAGCCGTCCCGCTTACATAACCCTGAGTTTTCCCAACGCCGCCCGCCGGAAAACGGCCTGGGCGGCGTTTTCGCAAGAGAAAAGAGCCCCATAATGGTATCTGCTGTCGAGAACATGGCCGCCAACACCAGCTGGTCCGCGCTGGGTAAGGCGACCGATCTTCGCAACCGAATCCTGTTCACGCTCGGCCTTCTGATCGTCTACCGGCTGGGAACCTTCATTCCCGTTCCGGGCATCGACGGTTCTGCGCTGCGCGAGTTCATGGCAAGCGCGGGGCAGGGGATCGGCGGCATGGTTTCCATGTTTACCGGTGGTGCTCTGGGCCGGATGGGTATCTTCGCCCTCGGCATCATGCCCTATATCTCGGCCTCGATCATCGTTCAGCTTCTGACCTCGATGGTGCCGTCGCTGGAACAGCTCAAGAAAGAGGGCGAGCAGGGGCGCAAGAAGATCAATCAGTATACGCGCTACGGTACGGTGGCGTTGGCCACGTTGCAGGCCTATGGCCTCGCCGTCAGCCTCGAAGCGGGGGATATCGCCGCCGACCCCGGCCTTTATTTCCGACTGTCCACCATCATTACCCTTGTCGGCGGTACGATGTTCCTGATGTGGCTGGGTGAACAGATCACCGCACGCGGTATCGGCAACGGCATTTCGCTCATCATCTTTGTCGGCATCATCGCCGAGGTTCCGGCCGCCATCGCGCAGTTCTTCGCCTCGGGCCGGTCGGGCGCCATCAGCCCGGCGGTCATCGTCGGCGTGCTGGTCATGGTGATCCTGACGATCATGTTCGTGGTCTTCATGGAGCGCGCGCTGCGCAAGATCCACATTCAGTACCCCCGCCGCCAGGTGGGCATGAAGATGTATGACGGCGGGTCCTCTCACCTGCCCGTCAAGGTCAACCCGGCGGGCGTCATCCCCGCGATCTTCGCATCGTCGCTTTTGCTGCTGCCGGTCACGATCAGTACCTTCTCGGGCAATTCGACCAATCCGGTGATGTCGTGGATGCTGGCCAACTTCGGCCCCGGTCAGCCGCTCTATCTGTTGTTCCTCGTCGCGATGATCGTGTTCTTCGCGTATTTCTATACGTTCAACGTCAGCTTCAAACCCGATGACGTGGCGGAGAACCTCAAGAACCAGAACGGCTTTGTCCCGGGTATCCGCCCCGGCAAGCGCACGGCCGAATACCTCGAATACGTGGTGAACCGCGTTCTCGTTCTGGGTTCCGCCTATCTTGCAGCCGTCGTTCTGCTGCCTGAAATTCTGCGCGGGCAGTTCGCCATTCCCTTCTATTTCGGGGGCACCTCGGTGCTGATTGTCGTGTCTGTCACGATGGATACGATCCAGCAGGTTCAAAGCCATTTGCTTGCCCATCAATACGAAGGTCTGCTTGAACGTTCTCAACTGCGCGGTAAAGGTGCGGGAAGAGGCAAAGGTACACGCAAGAAACGGAGCCCGGTACGTCGATGAATATTATTCTGCTTGGGCCCCCGGGCGCAGGGAAGGGCACGCAGGCGCGGCACCTTGTTGAAACACGGAACATGGTACAGCTTTCCACCGGCGACATGCTGCGCGAAGCCAAGGACAGCGGTACCGAAATGGGCAAGATGGTCGCCGACGTGATGGCACGCGGTGATCTGGTGACGGACGAAATCGTGATCGGCCTGATCCGCGAAAAGCTCGAAGCCGGTGGCGACCAGGGCGGCTTCATTTTCGACGGTTTCCCCCGGACCCTGATGCAAGCCGTTGCTCTCAAGGAGTTGCTGGCTGAGATGGGGCAGAAGCTCGATGCGGTTATCGAGCTGCGGGTCGAGGACGAAGTGCTCGTCCAGCGGATTGCCGGGCGTTCCACCTGCGGACAGTGCGGTGAAGTCTACCACGACGTGACGAAGCCGCAGCCGGCGGATGGCAAATGCTCCAACTGCGGGGCGGCGGACTTCCGGCGCCGGGCGGACGACAACGAGGAAAGCCTGCGCAACCGGCTGATGGAATACTACAAGAAGACATCGCCGCTGCTGGGATATTACTTCGCGCATGAGTTGCTGAAACCTGTCGACGGCCTCGCGCCGATCGAAGAGGTTCAGGCCTCTATCGCCTCCATCCTCGATAGCTGATCGGCGGTTGGGGCCGCGGTTCCGGCAGCGTCCCTTCTATTGACGAAGGGGCGGGTTGACCTCCCCCCGAATCCGCCCTAACCAGCGCTATCTCGCAAGAGAATCGAATTGTGCGGGGCGCCGATCACGCTCCCTACAAGATCACCTGATCAGCTGTAGCCCGTAGGCAATCCGCCTCGGGCTTCACGTTGTGAAAAAAGGGTCTGGCATGACGGACCCGCAACGAAAAAGGAATATGACACGTGGCACGTATTGCCGGCGTAAACATCCCGACTGCAAAGCGGGTTCCCATCGCCCTCACCTATATCACCGGCATCGGCAATTCCTCCGCCGAAGCCATCTGCGAAGCCGTTGGCATCGAAACCTCCCGTCGCGTCAATGAGCTGAGCGACGCTGAAGTGCTCAAGATTCGTGAGCATATCGATGAAAACTACACCGTCGAAGGCGACCTGCGCCGCGACACCCAGATGAACATCAAGCGCCTGATGGACCTTGGCAGCTACCGTGGTCTGCGCCACCGTCGCAACCTGCCTGTCCGTGGTCAGCGCACCCACACCAACGCTCGCACCCGCAAAGGCCCCGCGAAGGCCATTGCCGGCAAGAAGAAATAAGGGAGGGTCTGACCGATGGCACGTGAAAAGACACGCGTAAAGAAGAAGGTTTCCAAGAACATCGCCGCCGGCGTTGCGCATGTGAATTCCAGCTTCAACAACACCAAGATCCTGATTTCCGACGTTCAGGGCAATGCGATTGCATGGTCCTCCGCCGGCACCATGGGCTTCAAGGGGTCGCGGAAATCCACGCCCTATGCCGCCCAGATGGTCGCCGAAGACGCGGGTCGCAAGGCGCAGGATCATGGCGTCAAGACATTGGAAGTCGAAGTGCAGGGCCCCGGTTCGGGTCGTGAATCCGCGCTGCGCGCTCTGGCCGCTGCCGGGTTCAACATCACCTCGATCCGTGACGTTACCCCGATGGCCCATAACGGCTGCCGTCCGCCCAAACGCCGCCGCGTCTAAGCGACAGGACTGTCAACAGGGGCTGCGCCACGTGCGCGGCCCCGAAACGCTTTTTTGAAACCTCGAGCGTTCGTGCCGTTTGGACATGAGGCACGGACAAGAATGGAGGGACGCATGATCCATAAGAATTGGGCTGAATTGATCAAGCCGACACAGCTGGACGTGAAGCCGGGCAATGACCCTGCACGCCAGGCGACCGTTGTGGCGGAACCGCTCGAGCGGGGCTTCGGCCTGACCATGGGCAACGCCCTGCGCCGCGTGCTGATGTCCTCGCTGCAGGGTGCCGCCATCACATCCGTTCAGATCGACAACGTTCTGCACGAATTCTCTTCGGTCGCCGGTGTGCGTGAAGACGTGACCGACATCATCCTGAACCTCAAGGGCGTGAGCCTGCGCATGGAAGTCGAAGGGCCGAAGCGTCTGTCGATCTCCGCCACTGGTCCGGGCGTCGTCACGGCCGGCGACATCAGCGAATCCTCCGGCATCGAAATTCTGAACCGGGACCACGTGATCTGCCACCTCGACGATGGGGCGGATGTCTACATGGAACTGACGGTCAACACCGGCAAGGGCTATGTCGCTGCCGACAAGAACAAGCCCGAGGACGCGCCCATCGGTCTCATCCCGATCGACGCGATCTATTCGCCGGTCAAGAAGGTGTCCTATGACGTGCAGCCGACCCGTGAAGGTCAGGTGCTCGACTATGACAAGCTGACGATGAAGATCGAGACCGACGGCTCCATCACGCCCGATGACGCGGTGGCTTTTGCCGCACGCATCCTGCAGGACCAGCTTGGCATCTTCGTCAACTTCGACGAGCCCGAGTCCGCGTCCCGTCAGGATGACGACGACGGTCTGGAGTTCAACCCGCTGCTGCTGAAGAAAGTGGACGAGCTTGAGCTTTCCGTGCGGTCGGCGAACTGCCTGAAGAACGACAATATCGTCTACATCGGCGACCTGATCCAGAAGACCGAAGCCGAGATGCTCCGCACCCCGAACTTCGGCCGCAAGTCGCTCAACGAGATCAAGGAAGTGCTTTCGGGCATGGGTCTGCATCTCGGCATGGACGTCGAGGACTGGCCGCCCGACAACATCGAGGATCTGGCGAAGAAATTCGAGGATTCCTTCTGATATTCACTGCGGCGGGGCATACCCGCCGCAGCGTTTCCGGGCCTACGGCCCCAAGGAGAGCCCAAGACACGCATCGCGGGCCGGACAAAGCAAAACAGCCCGTAGAGGGCAACATTAGGAGATAGAACATGCGTCACGCACGTGGATACCGCCGCCTCAACCGCACACATGAGCACCGCAAGGCGCTCTGGGCGAACATGGCAGGCTCGCTCATCGAACATGAGCAGATCAAGACAACCCTGCCCAAGGCCAAGGAACTGCGCCCGATCATCGAAAAGATGATTACGCTCGCCAAACGCGGCGACCTGCACGCGCGCCGTCAGGCCGCGTCGAAGCTGAAGGAAGACCAGTACGTCACGAAGCTCTTCGACGTGCTGGGCCCGCGCTACAAGGACCGTCAGGGCGGATATGTTCGCATTCTGAAGGCCGGTTTCCGCTATGGTGACATGGCACCGATGGCGATCATCGAATTCGTTGACCGTGATCGTGACGCGAAAGGTGCCGCCGACAAGGCGCGCGTCGCGGCCGAGGCCTCTGCCGAAGATTGATCAACCGGGGCAACCCGTTTGCTGGAAAGCCCCGCACTGCGGGGCTTTCTGCTTTTTTGCCTTCGGCGAGGATTTTCAACCATTTGGAAGGGCGCCGACCGGCAGGTGGCGGACCTACGCAAGATGGGGAATACGTAGTAGTAACGAAGCACGGTTGGCCAGGGCGCGGCCATGCACAGACCGGAGTTGGATATGGCGGACCTGTTTGACAGCCAGATGAACGAAAGGGTGCCGGAACGGGGGGCGGGCCATCGGCCCCTTGCCGACAGATTGCGACCGAAGTGCCTGTCCGAGGTGATCGGGCAGCCCGGTGTCATCGGGCCGGACGCTCCGCTGAGTACCATGCTGGCCTCGGGGGCGCTTTCCTCGTTGATCTTCTGGGGTCCGCCGGGCGTTGGAAAGACGACCATTGCACGGCTGCTCGCCGATGAGACTGATCTGCATTTCGTGCAGATCAGTGCCATTTTCAGCGGGGTTCCCGAACTGCGCAAGGTCTTCGAAGCGGCCAAGCTGCGTGCTGCAAAGGGGCAGGGGACGCTGCTGTTCGTCGACGAGATACATCGTTTCAACAAGGCCCAGCAGGACAGTTTTCTGCCGCATATGGAGGATGGCACCATCCTGCTGGTGGGGGCCACGACCGAGAATCCTT
Source organism: Marinobacter sp. (assembly GCA_002726615.1). GTDB lineage: Bacteria > Pseudomonadota > Gammaproteobacteria > Pseudomonadales > Oleiphilaceae > Marinobacter. Next base: position 367 of record PBRG01000053.1, on the reverse strand, counting down.
CATTCGAGCTTAATGCCGCCGTCCTTTCCCGCGCGCAGGTGCTGGTGTTGGAGCGGTTGTCGGTCGAGAGCCTCGAACAGCTTGCCAGCCGGGCGGAGGAAGAGCTTGGCCGGTCGCTGCCCCTGACCGCTGAGGCGCGTTCCGCCTTGTTGGAAATGGCCGACGGGGACGGGCGCGCCTTGCTGAATCTCGTTGAGCAGATCGTGAGCTGGGATGCCGCCGGCCCCCTCGATACGGGAGCGCTTTCGATGCGGCTGGCCCGCCGGGCCGCGCAATACGACAAATCGGGTGACGCTCATTACAACCTCATCTCTGCCCTGCACAAATCGGTGCGGGGGTCTGACCCGGATGCCGCGCTCTACTGGCT
>PBRG01000052.1 GCA_002726615.1 Marinobacter sp. | reverse complement strand
TCAGCATAGTTGCGGTTGTACTCCAACTGCACGCCGCTACTGCCTGCGGGCCCGGCATAGTCGGCCGGCAACGTCAGGTCTGCCCGGTGACAATGGGCGCAGTTGATGTCCAGATAGGCCCTGGCCTTGTCGTCCAGTTCTGCGTCGCTCAGTGACGGAATGTGGGTTTCGTCATTGAACACCGGCGCCTGTTCCACACTGTTGAAATCCGCCGGTAATCCAGTGAGCAGCTCCCCTTCCGCCCAGTATTGAAGCTGGTTGTAAACCGTGCCATCCGGGTAGCTGAAATCCTTGTTCAGATAACGGGCCTTGGGGCCAATGGGCAGAAAAACCTGCTCACGCTGGTCATCCGGACCGGCCAGGTCCGGCACAATGGAGTGGCAGGAGTTACAGTCCGCAGCTTTGGGCACCGCATAATCAAAGGTCAGAGTCTGCCCCTGATTGTTGATGGTGGTCAGGTCGGTCAGGCGTTTCCCCGCAATGGCGAGTGTCGCCTCGGACTCTGACGACCAGTAATACGGCAATGCCACCCAGCCGTCAGCCCGGTGAATCAACAGGCGGGTTTCGATCACCAGTTCCGCACCGTCAGGCATGGCGGTATTTTCCGGTAGGGCGAACGTCTTGGCAATCACCGTCCCAACCGGGAAATCCAGCGCCTCTGATGGGCTGTAACCCACTGTCTTGCCTTCCGGCACAAACACAAAACGGTACTTACTGGTGTAATCGGAGAACAACGCCGTGGAGAGGTCATAAGGCACCCCGCCCCGGGTCGGCCCGGCCGTTGGATCACTGGCGTCGGTGAACAGTTTGTAGTCGGAGAGCTTCGGGCACACCTCCGTCATCAAGGCGTCCCAGTTCACCCCGTTCGTGGTTGCACTGCAGCTTCCCTCTGCTCCTGTCGGCGCGCCCGCACCGGCATTCAGTGCGCTGCCCGTCGGGTCAGCTCCCTCGTTGCCCGATGAATCGCCACTTCCGCCACCACACGCAGCCAGAAGAAAAGACGTCACCACGCCCGCCGCGATCGTTTTATGGTTATGTTTCATTGGAGATCCTCCCTTACAGCGCGCAGGCCGCTTCGGCCAGATCATCCCCGGTGCAGCCGTAGATGTTGTTGCGGAAGTTCACCACCGCTGGCGCCAGTCGCGGCTGGACGCAATTCAGGTAGGTGTTGTTGACCATCTGATCGATCAGCAGGTGGGGCAGCGGGTTGCCATCGCCGTCGACCATGGTTATGTCGGCAGGATCATCCGGATAGACCAGCCCGGTATTCACTTCGTCATAATCTGGCGCCGGGTTGCCATTGATGTTGCTGTTGGCACAGATCTGGTCGCCTGCGCCGTAAGGGTCGTAGTTCACGCCGTCTGCCTGCGCCTCGGCGCCAACCAGGGCATTGAAGCCAGCCAGCTCTCCGGCGTTCGACAGCAGTTCACCGATACCATCGTACAGGATCGCCGGAAAGGTTTGCGGTGCCCCCTTGCTGTTCATGTTCGAGGAGTAACCATCAATAACCGGCTGAAGTAGCGCACCTCGCGGGTTATCGCCGTTCCGGGCAATGGTGTTGTTGTGCAGGTAGACGTTCTTCAGTGTCGGGCTCCAACCATTGCCCATGGTGGCGCCGTAGTTGGCCGGGTAACTGGCCAGGTCATCATCAACCAGCAAATAGCTGGTGATCGCGACCGCCGTGGTGTCGTTGTCAGTGATCTGGTTGTTGTACATCTCCACGTCACCGGTCGCCAGCACCAGGACGCCGGTTCCCGGAGGCACCGTACCAACCACACCAGCGCCTACGTTATCGGCGTTATTGTTGTATGCCTGGTTGTTAAAAACACGAACATTGCCGCCGTAGGCCTTGTCCAGCCCTGGCAAGTCGAACACCAGAATGCCGCCGGAGTTTCCGAGAGCGATGTTGTTGTACACGTCGGCCATGGTGGAGTTTTCAATCTCGATCCCGGCCACGTTCTGTTTGGCAGTATTGTTCCGGACCACGATATTTTCGGACTGCCCCACGTAGATGCCCGCATCCGCAGACCCGAAGGCGTAGTTGTTCTCCAGCAGCACGTTCTGGCTTTTCAGCGGGTACAGTCCGTAGGCGCCGTTGGCCGCCTCCAGCTCGCCTTCCCAGACCGTGGCGGTATAGGTCATATGGATACCGTTGACGTTGGTGGCCTTGATGCCGTTCTTCGGCGCCTCGTACACCCCGAAGTCCCGCACCGTAATGCCATTCCCGCCCTGGAAGCGGAAAGCGTCGTCACCATTGGACGTGCTGAAATCCAGCGCAGTTTCATTGATGCCGTAGCCGGTGAGGGTCAGCCCGCTGGCACTGTTGACGACAATGCTCTCCGTCACCACAAACCGCCCTTTTGGCAAAACCACCATGGCATCTTCCGGCAGATCGAACAACGCTACAGACAGCGCCTCGGTAATGTCATCACCGTCTGCGGCATCCGGCGCTACAAGGATGGCGTCTTCAGGAATGGGAAATCCAGACGTGGTCACCGCAAGTTGGGCAACGACGTCGGCATCAGCTCCGGCCTTGCCGTCGTCTCCATCGTCCCCGTCACAACCGGCGAGTAGGAACCCACTTGAAATGGCAGTCACCAACAATAGTTTCTTGAACGTTCTGGCCTGGCGCATCGTAACCTCTCCTTGATCGTGTTGTTGTTATTCCGGCGTTCCCGAAAAGAACGCGGTGTCCCGAACGACACTAAGCAGGACGCGACACATTGGCGAGAACAACCGATGTGCAGAAAACCACATGCCCTGTGCAAATTCTGCAACGGCCTGTGCATCAAGGGTTTGAGAGGACAAAGGGTGGGCACTGTGCAAAAACTGCAATTCCTGAAATTGCAGGTTTTGATCAGCTGATGTCAGCCCCGGGGCACTGCTGACGGAACTCCGTTGGGGTGGCGTTCTGGATATCCCGAAACGCCCGGTTGAACGAACTCAGGGTACGGTAGCCAACGTCCAGAGAAATGTTCAGCACCGGTGTGTCCGGCTCATTCCGCAAACGCTCAGCGGCGTCGGCTACCCGGAGCTGGTTGATGTAGTCATTGAAGTTTCGATAGCCCAAAGCCTGGTTGATCACCTTGCGCAAACGGTATTCAGGAATCTCAGTGGCCTCGGACAGCTTTTTGAGAGTCAGCTTCTCCGTGCGATAGAAGCCGGTATCCATGGTTCGGCCAAGCACCGCGGCGTCTTGCTCCTGTTGTGCAAAATGTGCCGCCTGGGCCTCCTGGGGCTCAGCCTTTGAAGGTGGCCCGGGCTGCGGCTGTGGCAAACCGGCGGGCCGATCGCTGCCCACCAGATCCAGGATCCCCTCCCGCGCCGTGACCAGGCAGATCAGGGTTGCGAACGCCGCCAGCCCCGTGATGATCCCCCGAATGTACTCATGGTAAAGCCCGAAATTCAGGCTGACCGTCGCCACGCCCACGGCGCTGCCGACAATCAACAGAAACGCCAGACGCGCCTTCCTGCGGGCTTCGACCAGATCATTTCGCCAGTACCGAATCACAAAACTGAGGCCATGCAATAACACCACGTACTCGAAGAACTGGCCCAGCCGCCATCCGAAGAACACCGCCGGAGTCCACACATCACCGGGCTCCACGAAGGGCCGCGCCAACGCCGGCGCCAGAAAGCTGTAAAGCGCCATCGCACCCCATATCGACTTCAACCTCGGTCGCGGCGCAAAAATCAGCTGGCACAGTAGCCAGAACAGAGCGGGCAGCGCGGTTTGCAGGTCGGAGGTGATCCAGCGCCATTCGGTTGGAATCAGGGGATCCACCAAGAACGCCGCGGACGCTACAGTCACCAGCAGGAACAGCTGGCCAACCAGCAAATGCCGGAAGTCTCGCAACGTAATCACAAACAGGGGCAACAGGCAGCCAAGCCCGAAGCCGGTTAGCAACATCACTGTTTTTACCTTCTTGTTGTTGTCTCAATCCTTGAAAACGGATGTTAGCCGAAGTGTTGAACGTTTTGATAGCAACTCACGATACGTTATATGAGATTGTTGAGCGGATTTTTCTGACCTTGTCTAATGGACATTTGCTGTTAAGCCGAATGTTCAATTGAACATCCTAAAAAAACAAGCTTAGCGAGCTGGTCCTTCCCGGATGTTCAATGCGAGGCCGAGAACCCTCAGGCATGGACCGCTCCAAAGGGAGAAAAGAATGAACCTTTCCAGGAAAGTGTTTCCCGGCATCCTGCCGTCGGTCACCCTGACAGCGTCCGCGCTGTTGGCAGGTTTCAGCGCTCAGGCATTTGGAGATTGCGAGCGAGGCTCACTAGACGCTAAATACTGCGACGAAAACGGCGATATGGTTGCTGACCTGCCAGCGGACAAATCAGAGTGGGTGAATCCCGACACGCTGATCTTTGCCTACACGCCGGTTGAAGACCCCGCCATCTATTCCGACATCTGGCAGCCCTTCATCGATCATCTGTCTGAAGTGACAGGCAAGGATGTTCGCTTCTTTGCCGTGCAATCCAACGCCGCGCAAGTGGAAGCCATGCGCAGCGGCCGTTTGCATGTAGCAGGCTTTTCTACCGGCCCAACGCCTTTCTCGGTTAATCTCGCCGGTGCGGTGCCCTTCGCCTTGATGGGCTCAGACTCCGGGCAGTTCGGCTACTCGCTTCAGCTCTACACCCACGTCGATTCCGACATCCATGAAATAACCGACCTGAAAGGTAAGCGCGTCGCACACACCTCCCCTACCTCGAACTCCGGTAACCAGGCCCCCCGTGCCCTGTTCCCGGAAATGGGCGTGGTACCAGGTGACGACTATGAAATCACCTTCTCCGGCAGCCATGACCAGTCCATGCTCGGCGTGGTGGCCAAGGATTACGACGCGGCCCCTGTGGCCTCGGAAGTGGTTGAGCGTATGGCCGCACGCGGGCTCTACGACGAAGAAGATGTGCGTCTGGTGTGGGAATCCGAACGATTCCCGACAACCTCCTACAACTACGCCCATAACCTCCATCCCGAGCTGGTCGAAAAAATTCGTGAAGCCTTCTACAGCTTCAAGTTTTCCGGCACCGAGCTGGGGGAAGAGTTCGAGGGCGTCGAAACCTTCATTCCCATCAACTACAAATACAACTGGCGCGTCATTCGCACCATCCAGGCGTCCAACGGCGTTCAGTACACGCCCGACAATCTGAAATAAGAGCAACAGGCGCTTCCGGCCATTGGCCGGAAGCGCTGGCCGGAGTGAATTCATGTTAGAAATTACCAACCTGGTAAAGCGATACGGGCACAATGAGCCTGTGCTAAAAGGCCTGGATCTCGAGGTTGACGGCAGCAGTGTCGTTTCCATCGTCGGCGCTTCGGGAGCGGGAAAGAGCACACTGTTGCGTTGCATCAACCGGCTGGTTGAACCCACATCCGGTTCGATCAAATTGAATGGCCACCAGCTGGTCAATCTCCGCGGCAGCGAATTGCGACATTCCCGCCGGCGCATCGGCATGGTTTTTCAGGGGTTTAACCTGATTGATCGCCTGACGGTAATGGAGAACGTGCTGTCCGGGCGTCTGGGCTATGTGTCACTGTTCCAGGCCCTGACCCGCCGCTTCCCACAATCGGACATCGACCGCGCCTTCCACCTGATGGAGCGAGTGGGTATCGCCCACTACGCCAATAATCGAGCCGACCAGTTGTCCGGGGGTGAACGGCAACGGGTAGCCGTAGTGCGGGCACTGATGCAGGAGCCGGAAATTTTGCTGGCGGATGAGCCAACCGCATCTCTGGACCCCAAAACGTCTCAGCAGATCATGAGTCTGCTCCAGACCCTGGCCAGCGAAATGTCGCTGCCGGTGCTGATCAACATCCACAACGTCACTCAGGCCCGGATGTACACGGATCGCATTGTGGGCATGCGTCACGGTCAGATGATTTTTGACGGGTCGCCCAAGGACTTCAACCAGGATGCGCTGGATGCCATTTATGGCGGCATTGAGTCCCCGGACGAAGATGCGGCTGAGGCCGGCGCCCAAACCCAGGAGGCGACCGTATGACCACTGGCAGAACTGCAACCGACATAACGTCGGGCAGGGTCTGGAAAAAGCCCCCGTTTATAGCCAACCCCTGGCTCCGCTATGGCTTGGCCGCCGTTACCCTGACCTATCTCTATTGGGCATTCTCAACACTGCCGTTTGATTGGGCACGTATTTCCGAGGGCCTGCCCCGGGCCGCCAAGATTTTCGGTGGCGCCTTTCCTCCCAGCTTTGAGCGTGCCGGGCTCTTGTGGACCGGCTTCAAGGAAAGCTTCCAGATTGCATTCCTGGCAACCCTGCTTGGGGTATTTCTGTCGATACCGATCGCGGTGATGGCTGCCAAAAACGTGGCCCCGAAGCCGGTTTATCTGGTAGGTCGCGCTATCATCATCATCGCCCGCAGCTTCCACCCGGTCATCGTGGCTATCCTGTTTGTGGCGGCCGTCGGGTTTGGCCCCATGGCCGGCATTCTGACCCTGACCCTGTACTCCATCGGGTTCGTCGCCAAACTGTTGGCGGAAGAAATCGAAGAAATCGACTGGGGCCAGGTAGAAGCCGTGCGCTCCGTCGGCGCCGGATATCTGAAGATGCTGATCTACGGCGTATTTCCACAGATCATGCCGCGCCAGATTGGGCTATCCATGTACCAGCTCGACAGCAACCTGCGCGCGTCCGCGGTGGTTGGCATTGTCGGCGCGGGCGGTATTGGCGGCACACTGATGAATGCGTTCGGACGTTACGATTACGACTTCGCCTTTGCCATTCTGCTGATGATCATTGGCATCATTCTGGTCAGCGAGGGCATAAGCGGATGGGTGAGGAAGAAAGTATGGTAGATCACGCTGCGAAACTGACTGACCGTGTTTGGTCCCGCTACGACCGGAAAGAACAGTGGACCCGCTATGGGATCTACCTGGTAACCCTGATTGCGATTGTCTGGGCGGTGCGTGACATCGACATCTTCTGGCCCTGGGTATGGGATGCCCCCAACCAGATCCAGAACCTGGGCGCACGCATGTGGCCACCGGAGTTCAGCACCTGGAATGCCATTTTCGCAGCCATGCTGGAAACCGTACACATTGCCACACTGTCTACCATGCTCACGATCTTCATCGCCCTGCCGGTGTCCTATATCGCAGCGCAGAACACCACCCCGAACAAGGCCACCCTGTGGCTGGGCCGGTTTATCCTTGTGTCCAGCCGCTCAGTGAACACCATCATCTGGGCCCTGCTGTTCGTCGCCATTTTTGGCCCCGGGGTACTGGCGGGCATTCTGGCGGTTATGTTCCGGTCGATCGGCTTCATTGGTAAACTGATGGGCGAGGCTATCGAGGAGATCGATCGCCGCCCCGTCGAAGCTATGCAGGCAACCGGCGCCAGCAAAATGAAAGTAGTGCTGTACGCGATCGTGCCGCAGGTAATGCCAGCCTTTTTTGCCATCATCATCCTGCGCTGGGATATCAACATCCGTGAATCCACCGTACTTGGTTTGGTGGGCGCCGGTGGCATCGGAGTGCTGCTGCAAGGGTCTATCGACCTGTTTGCCTGGCAGACGGTGGCCACGATTCTGCTCGCTATTGTGGTGTTGGTGATTCTGGGCGAAGCGCTAACCAGCGCCTTGCGCAAGAAAGTCATCTGACGCGGAAAACCCATGCCATGACAAACAGCTTTAACTTTGGCCAAGCGGACGTGTTGTTCACCGACGTGGACGATACCCTGACCACCGATGGTCAACTGCTGCCAGACACCTATCTGGCCCTTTGCCGGCTGGCGGCGGCTGGCATTCGCGTGATTCCGGTTACCGGCGGCTGCGCCGGCTGGTGTGACCAGATCATCAGGACCTGGCCGGTCACTGCCGTTATTGGTGAAGGCGGCGCCTTCTACGCCGATCGGACAGCCCCCCAGACGGTACGCTGGCATTACTGGAACGACGCAGCCTCCCACAAGCGCGACCAAGAGGCCATACTGGCTGCCGTCGCCGCGCTGGAGCTGGATTTCGAACCACAACTCGCCAGCGACCAAGCGTTCCGTTATGTCGATGTGGCGGTCGATTACAACCAGCAGCAGTCTTTAGGCCCAGAGCAAGTAGCAGCTCTTCATAACGCTCTGGCTGGCCAGGGCTTCAATGTTCGGCAAAGCTCGATCCACCTCAACGTCTGGCTCGGCGATTTCGACAAGTCCACGATGGCTGTGCGTGTCGGGCAGGACGTGTTGGGGCTGGATCTGCAGGCGTTGCAGCAGCGCGCAGTTTTCATCGGCGACGCACCCAATGATGAAAGCATGTTTCGATGTTTTCCATTAAGTGTTGGCGTGGCCAACATTCGCAAGCACCTGCCCGGGATGACCCATCGGCCGGCATCCATTGTCAGCCAGCGTTCCGGGCTGGGCTTTGCGGAAATGGCCGAAAACTGGCTGAGGCAACGGGCTGAATCCGACCTGCCGCAGGCCGAAACACATCCTGTGTGATCAAGCCAGGGGCAAAGGACCGAGTATCTAATCTGATGGGCGCCAAAGATCGGCAGAATAGCATTCTGGATTGGGTGAACGAGCAGAAGCATGTTGAGGTTGAAGACATTGCCCAACGCTTTGGAGTCACCACCCAAACCATTCGCCGAGACATCAACAAGCTGTGCGAACAGGGCGTGCTACGTCGCCGTTATGGCGGCGTCAGCCTACCGGCCAGTGCCACGGCTTCTCCGGTTGAAAACACGCAGATACGCCATCTTGCCACCAAGCAGCAGATGGCTCAGCGGGTTGCAATGGATATTCCTGAAGGCGCCACCGTCAGCCTGGGGGTCGGCAGCACCATCGAACTGGTGGCGAAAGCGCTGATTCATCATCAGTCACTGCGCATCCTGACCAACAACCTCAGTGTGGCCGCGGCGCTTTCCGGCAATCCCGACATCGAAGTCATCGTTTCCGGTGGGCAATACCGGCACAACCACCATGATGTGGTCGGGCCGGAAGTAACCGGGTTTTTCAACTCCTTCATCACCGACTTCGGCATCATCAGCACCGGCAGCATGGACCCACAGCATGGCCTGATGGATTTTGATATCCGCGAGGCCGAAGTCAGCCGCGCCATCATTTCCAACACCCGATCCCGCTTGCTGGTGGCCAACCAGAGCAAATGGACCCAAAGCTCTCATTGCAAAGTCGCCTCATTCAAGTATGTGGATCGCTTCTACACCGACTTCATCAATGACGGGAAACGGACAAGCCTGCCGGCGTCTCTGGATATCATCGAATGCGCTGGCGCTTAACGCGTCGGGGGCGCCATGAATTCAGGCCCTACCGGGTCATCAATGCATCTGGCCAGAATGTCATCGATTGCAGCCATCGCGTCCTTATCCAGTGACCAGCCTTCGATCTCACCAACAGGATCGAGCTGTTCCGGCCGCCTTGCTCCCCAAAGCGCAGTCGTCACCCCGGGCTGATCCACCAGCCAACGAAGCGCCAACGCCAATACGTTTTTCTGGTACCGCTCACGGGCAAACGCATCCAGTTCGGCGACGGCATTCAGGTATTGGCGATACCGTTCACCCTGGAACTTCGGATCGTTCTTGCGTAAATCGTCACCGGTGAACTGCGTATCCTCCTGCATCTTACCGGTCAACAGACCCCGACAGAGCCCGCCATAGGTGATGGTGGCAATGCCGTTTTCGCGGCAGTACGGAAGTATCTCCTGCTCAATCTCCCGCTCGAACAGGTTATAGGGAGGCTGCAAACTGTGCAGGGGAACCGTCTTCTGCAATTCGTCCATCTGTGACGGGGTGAAGTTGCTGACACCAATAGCGCGGATCTTTCCCGCCTGATATAGATTCTCCAGTGCGCGGGCAGTCTCCTCCATGGGCGTCCTGGAATCCGGCCAATGCACCTGGTAAATGTCGATCCTGTCGGTCTGAAGGCGTTTCAGGGAGTCCTCAACCTCCCGCTCTATGCGCGAAGCAGTTGCGTCCCGCCAGACTTTGTCCTGATCGTCGTTCCAGTTCAGAGCCACCTTCGTGGCCAACGCAACCTGGTCCCGACGACCATCAGCAAGGGCCTTGCCCACAATCTCTTCAGAACGACCGAAGCCATAGACCGGAGCCGTATCGATCAGGCCAATCCCCTTGTCGATGGCCCGATGAATCGTATCAATGGATTGGGCTTCATCCGTTCCGCCCCACATCCAGCCACCAATGGCCCAGGTGCCCAGCCCGACAGGTGTCACCTGAATGTTTGTGTTTCCGAACGTACGCGTCTCCATAAGTCCTCCCATTGCCCTGCAAAACCGTCTGGAGAAGTGCTGTGTTGTGAATGTCTCCTACACCAGACATGCGTGGACGATTGGATAAATTCAACCCCGATACCATGCAAAATTGCGAGAGAGGACCCGGCCGCTCTAACGTGGTTCCGACTTTTATGTTAGCCGTTCCAGACTCCTATCATTGCGCCTGTCCCCAGAACGAGCGCCCCGCCGACTTCCCCGACGATCAGCAACAGCATGAAGAACCCGGTCACCCAAGACGGCAACTGCCGCTTACCCAGGCGGTGGGGCCGGCGCAATTGGTTGTCTGTATCCTGAAGCAGACCGTGAACCACATAGGTGCCAATTGCAAAAGCGAAGAACATCAGTGCAGCCACGGCGGCAGTAGTATTAACCCAATCGGCCAGCACACTATGAGCGCTAAACGCCGCCAGCAGCAGCGCCGCAAAGCTGTAGAGCAGCGAACTGCGGTGGGCGATATCCACATATACCGGCGAGGTAGCGTCCTCACTCCGCGCCATATGCCGGTATTTCCAAATGCCGGTAAGCAGGCCCGTCATAAAAAACAGGAAAGCCGCTGAAAGGCAGATTTTTTCAGCCAGAGACATGCCGTCGCTCCGTGGTTATTATTAACAGACGGAATTATGCCACTGGAATGACGGTGCGATAGGATAAAGCAGGAAACACGTATCTTTCGGCCTTTGATGACCAGTTGATTCCCATGACACAACCCAAGCGCATCTACCTTGCCGGCCCGGAAGTCTTCTTTCCCGCCGCAGAACACAAGGCCATCGTAGCCGAGAAGAAACGGCTGCTTCGGGAATACGGGTTTGAGGGCGTCGACCCACTGGACACCGAGCTGGTGTTTTCAGACGACGAATCCAAACCTGATCGCGGGCATCACATCTACCGGGCGAACCGCGAACTGATGGACAGCTGCGATGCCATGATCGCCAACCTCACACCGTTCCGCGGCATCAGCGCCGACCCGGGCACCGTGTACGAAGTCGGCTATATGGCCAGCCAGGGCAAGACTGCCTTCGGATTCAGCCTCGACAGCCGGCGGTATCGGGAGCGGGCCGGCTCAACCGATCAGGATGAACTGGGCCACACGATTGAAGATTTTGAGCTGAGCGACAACCTGATGATTGAAGGAGGGCTCTGCGAGTCCGGTGGCCAACTCTTTGTAGCGGAGCAGCCAGGCGAGCACCGGTTCTTCTCTTCGGAGCTGTTCCGCCGCTGTGTGCGGTCACTCAGCCAGACGCTAACGACCGTCTCCTTGCACTGACTCTTACGCCATATTAGGACAGATTGACGCTCCCCGGCAGCAGCCCGATTCAGCGTTGCCAAAAAGCTTTGCTACGCTCATCCATTGGGAAAAAATGTTCGATCCGCAAATTCTGTGCGGTGACATCCAGAGGCGTGCCTATCGTTGCGATGGTCGAGAAGATTTTAAGCTGCTGGTCCCCCAGCTTCAGGGTAAAAGGAATCGCCGGGTAGTCGAGATGTTCCACCAGGTGGCTTTTCCAACCCTGTGGAACACCGTGCAAGGTCAAGGCATGCTCCAGCAACCGGTTGGGCTGGTCCCGGAAGGGGCCGGCAAGGTGTTCATGGTAGACGCGTTGCAGCATGTGACATGCGATGTTTTCCCAATCGCCCACGAAGGGCTTCATGCCCTCGTTATCCAGCAGTGACAGTAGAAAGTTTGGCCTGTAGGGGAATCGAGCGCCCAACTCCACCATTCTTACCATCATCTCCTGCATGGCCGTGTTAGCCATCACCAAATAGTATTCGTGATCGAACACTACTGCCGGATATGGGAGGTGCGCCTGCAGTAGGTGATCAAGCGCCTCTTTGATCATAGCCATACCGG
>PBRG01000051.1 GCA_002726615.1 Marinobacter sp. | reverse complement strand
TGATGGTGTTTCAGAATTTCACACCCACCACCAGCGGACAACAGGTCAATTATTCGCAGTTTGTGGAAATGGTGCAGGACGGACAGGTCCGTCAGGTCACCATTGACGGTCTGCAGGTTCAGGGTACCCGTGGTGACGGCTCCCAGTTCCAGACCATCCGCCCTCAGGTGTCCGATAACAAGCTGATGGATGATCTGCTGGCCAACAACGTGGAAGTCATCGGTAAGGAGCCGGAGCGTCAAAGCCTCTGGACTCAGCTGTTGGTGGCTGCCTTCCCCATCCTTATCATTATCGCGCTGTTCGTATTCTTTATGCGGCAGATGCAGGGCGGTGGCGGTGGCAAAGGGCCCATGTCCTTTGGCAAGAGTAAAGCCCGCCTGATGAGCGAGGATCAGATCAAAACCACCTTTGGTGACGTTGCCGGTGTCGACGAGGCCAAGGAAGACGTTAAGGAATTGGTGGATTTCCTGCGGGATCCCAGCAAGTTCCAGCGTCTCGGTGGCAGTATTCCCAAGGGCGTACTGATGGTGGGTCAGCCGGGCACCGGTAAGACCCTGCTCGCCAAGGCGATTGCCGGTGAGGCCAAGGTGCCATTCTTCTCGATTTCCGGTTCGGACTTCGTGGAAATGTTCGTCGGCGTGGGTGCCTCCCGTGTTCGTGATATGTTCGAGCAGGCCAAGAAACAGAGCCCCTGTATCATCTTCATCGACGAGATCGATGCCGTTGGTCGCCATCGTGGCGCTGGCATGGGTGGTGGTCACGATGAGCGTGAGCAGACACTGAACCAGTTACTGGTCGAGATGGATGGCTTTGAGGGTAACGAAGGCGTTATCGTGATTGCCGCCACCAACCGTCCGGACGTGCTGGACCCGGCTCTGCTCCGCCCGGGGCGCTTTGACCGCCAGGTCGTTGTCGGATTGCCGGACATCATCGGCCGTGAGCAGATTCTCAAAGTACACATGAAAAAAGTGCCCCTGGCCGATGGGGTAGAGCCTGTGTTGATTGCCCGTGGCACGCCCGGCTTCTCGGGTGCTGACCTGGCGAACCTGGTGAACGAAGCTGCGTTGTTTGCGGCCCGTCGCAACCAGCGTCTGGTCTCCATGGAAGAGTTTGAGCTCGCGAAAGACAAGATCATGATGGGCGCCGAGCGCAAATCCATGGTCATGAGCGAGAAAGAGAAGCGTAATACGGCATACCACGAGTCCGGTCACGCCATTGTCGGGCGTCTGATGCCTGAGCATGATCCGGTCTACAAGGTCAGTATCATTCCTCGCGGCCGCGCATTGGGTGTCACAATGTTCCTGCCAGAGGAAGACAAGTACAGCCACAGCAAGCGTTTCCTGATCAGTTCGATCTGCAGCCTGTTTGGTGGTCGTATTGCAGAAGAACTGACCCTCGGTTTCGATGGTGTCACCACCGGTGCTTCCAACGATATCGAGCGGGCAACCAGCCTGGCGCGCAATATGGTGACGCGCTGGGGGCTGTCGGAGAAGCTCGGCCCACTGCAGTACGATACAGACAGCGAAGAGCCTTTCCTCGGCCGCTCTGCCGGTCAGGCGCAAACGGTCTATTCTCCTGAAACGGCGCAGCGTATCGATGAAGAAGTTCGCAACATCATCGACAGCTGTTATGAAAAGGCGAAGCAGTTGCTCGTCGATAATCGTGACAAGCTCGATCTGATGGCCGATGCCCTGATGAAATACGAGACTATTGATCGTTACCAGATCGATGACATCATGGAAGGCCGTGAGCCACGCCCGCCGAAAGGTTGGGGAGATAGCGGTCCCTCTGGTGGTGTTCCGGCTGATGAGCCTGAGCAGGCGCCTGCTCCGAAGGGTTCCGACGACGGTCGTCAACCGGGTGTTGGCCGGCCGGCTGGTGAGCACTGAGCCAGGCTGGATACCGGTCAGATGTAATTGAAGACTGAACGCCGCCCCTGACGGGGCGGCGTTTGTTTTTGTGGGTTGCAGAAAAGGTTGGTTATGCAGATAAACTTCGCGGGCAGAACTCTGGATATGTCCGGCTGCCATGTCATGGGGATCCTGAATGTGACGCCGGACTCCTTCTCGGATGGAGGTCGGTATAATACCGTCGAGATTGCCCTGGCGAGGGCTCGTGAGATGGTGGCGGACGGTGCGGCTTTTATTGATGTAGGGGGTGAGTCCACGCGGCCAGGTGCTACTCCGGTGTCTATTGAGGAAGAGCTTGCGCGAGTGTGTCCGGTGGTGGAGGCGATTGCCCGTGATCTGGACGTTGTCGTTTCGGTCGATACCAGCTCTCCCCAGGTTATGGCGGAGGTGGTGAAGCTCGGTGCCGGGATGATTAACGATGTCAGGGCGCTGCAACGGGATGGCGCGCCCGAGGTGGTGGCAAGGGCTGAAGTGCCGGTGTGTGTCATGCACATTCAGGGTGAGCCGGATACCATGCAGGATGATCCTCGCTACCGGAATGTGCGGCGGGAGGTCAGTTCGTTTCTTACCGAGCGGATGCGGGTGATAGAGAAAGCCGGTGTGCGGCCAGATAACATCATCCTTGATCCCGGCTTCGGTTTTGGCAAGTCCCCGCAGCACAACCTTCAGCTACTGGCCTCACTGGAGCAGTTGCAACTGCTGGGGCACCCGATGCTGGTGGGTATGTCCCGCAAGAGTATGTTGGGCCATATCACCGGTCGTGATGTCAGTGAACGCTTGCCCGCAAGCCTCGCTGCCGCGACAATATCCGCCATGAAGGGCGCATCCATCATTCGCGTCCACGATGTCAGGGAAACAGTCGATGCCGTTAAAGTGGTGACGGCAATGGAGGAAGCTGGACGATGAGTGACAGAAAATATTTCGGCACGGACGGTATCCGGGGCCGGGTGGGTGAATTCCCCATAACACCTGAATTCATGCTGCGCCTGGGATGGGCTGCCGGGCAGGCCTTTAAGCGGGATGGACAACGCAACAGCGTATTGATTGGCAAGGACACCCGTCTATCGGGTTACATGTTTGAGTCGGCATTGGAGGCGGGTCTGTCGGCGGCAGGCGTGGATGTAAAGCTGCTTGGCCCCATGCCTACCCCGGCCATTGCGTACCTGACGCGCACCTTCCGAGCGTCCGCCGGAATCGTCATCAGTGCCTCCCATAATCCGCACCATGACAACGGTATCAAGTTCTTTTCCCCTGCCGGGACCAAGCTGGATGATGCTCTGGAGACAGAGATCGAGAAATGGTTGGATCGGCCCATTGAAGTTTGCGGGTCGAAGGAGCTGGGGAAGGCGTCCCGGGTGGATGACGCCCCTGGCCGATATGTGGAGTTCTGCAAGAGCACCGTGCCTAATGAGTTTTCCCTGGAAGGTCTGCACATTGTCCTGGACTGTGCCCATGGTGCAACGTACCACGTTGCACCGAAAGTGTTCCGCGAGTTGGGGGCGAAGATCTCCGTGGTGGGGGGCGAGCCTGACGGTTTGAACATCAATCTCGATGTTGGTTCCACTCACATGGAATCATTGAGCCGGGCCGTTCTGGAGAAGCAGGCCGATCTCGGGATTGCCTTTGATGGTGACGGTGACCGGGTGCTCATGGTGGATCGTGACGGCTCCGAAGTCGATGGCGACGAGTTGCTCTACGTGATCGCCGCGCAACGTCATGCCGCTGGAACATTGAAAGGCGGTGTTGTGGGCACCCTAATGACCAACCTGGGTGTTGAGTTGGCGCTCAGGGAGCAGGGTATTGATTTCGAGCGCGCAAAAGTCGGCGACCGGTATGTCATGGAGCGACTCATCGACCGGGGCTGGTTACTCGGTGGTGAAGGTTCCGGCCATATGGTCATCCGCGATTGCACCAGCACTGGTGATGGTATTGTGTCGGCGCTTCAGGTTTTGTTGGCTATCCGTCGTGCAGGCAGTTCCCTGGCAGATTTGCGCCAGGGCATGAGCAAGCTGCCCCAGAAAATGATCAACGTGCGTGTCGATCAGCGTTTTGATCCCCTCGGGCGTGACGATATTGTCAGGGCCGTGGAGTCAGCAGAGGCCAGGCTGGGTGGTGGTGGCCGCGTGCTTCTGAGGGCGTCGGGCACCGAACCTCTGATCCGGGTAATGGCAGAAGGGCAAGATGAGGCGCAAATCGTGAAAATTGCCGAGGAACTGGCTGTTGTGGTTGAGAATTCGCGGGCATGATTTTGTACTCAGGGGCAGTTGTCTGCCGTAAAAGACTGCTGTATAGTTCGCCCTCCCTTGATTCAGGGGTTTTTTATGCGCCGTAAGATTGTTGCCGGCAACTGGAAAATGAACGGGTCGAAAGACCTTGTAAGCAATCTGGTTGGTCAAGTCCGGTCCGAGTTGGCATCGTTTGATAATGGTGTGGAGGCTGTTATTATTCCTCCCGCCCTGTTTGTTGGCGATGTCGTTGAGCAGGCTGGCGAAAAGCTGGCGGTTGGTGTCCAGAACGTAGCGTGCTGGGGTTCAGGCGCCTACACCGGGGAAGTCTCCGCGGCGATGGCAAAAGATTGCGGCTGTGGTTTTACCTTGGTCGGGCATTCGGAGCGCAGACAACTCTTCGGCGAAACCGATGAGCAGGTTGCCGCCAAGGTCGGGCAGGCCCTGGCGTCCGGGTTGGTCGCTGTCATATGTGTTGGCGAGACCCTTGAAGAGCGTAGTGCGGGCAAGGCTGAAGACGTCGTGTCGCTGCAGGTTCGCAAAGCCGTCGCGGACGTTGGCAGTGAGTCGTGGCAGCAGGTTGTGATTGCCTATGAGCCGGTTTGGGCCATAGGGACGGGTAAAACCGCGACCGCTGATGATGCACAGGCCATGCACGCCGCGATCCGCGATGTGTTGGCGTCTCTTGGGGCTCCGGCGGATGAAGTATCGCTGCTTTACGGCGGCAGTGTAAAAGCGGATAATGCCGCGGCGCTTTTTGCTCAGCCGGACATTGATGGTGGGTTGATTGGTGGCGCGTCATTGGATGCAAACGATTTTGTAAGTATTTGCCGGGCGGTGCCGGGCAAGTCCTGAGCGTTAAAGGTTCGCGAAAGCCATTAGCAAGAGTCATTAGAGAGTCATTATGGATTGGGTCGAAACACTGGTTGTCGTTCTGCACGTGCTCATTGCGGTGGCGCTGGTGACGCTGGTCCTGCTCCAGCAGGGCAAGGGTGCCAATGCCGGTGCTGCATTTGGTGGCGGCGCCTCCCAGACCGTGTTTGGCAGTGAGGGCAGCAGCAGTTTTCTGACCCGCGCCACAACCTTGCTGGCCATTGTGTTTTTTGTAACGAGTTTTTCGCTGGCTGTATTTGCCAAGCAGCGTGCCGAAGTCGCGGGTGAAGCGGGTATTCCTGTGGTTCAGGAATCACCGGCCGCATCGGATGCCGGGCAGGCTGAAAGTGAATCAGCGACAGACGGCGAAGCCGGGCGCGGGGATGAGAATAAACTCCCCGAGCTCGAGTAAGGGTGCTGCCCAGGTGGTGGAACTGGTAGACACGCTATCTTGAGGGGGTAGTGGCGAAAGCCGTGCCGGTTCGAGTCCGGCCCTGGGCACCATACTAGAAGAAAAACGGCTTGGATTTACCAGGCCGTTTTTTTTGGTCAGTCCTTGACCACTAAGGCCGGCGTCTCTATACTCCGGCGGATATTGGAGCGGGCTCCGGGCGCAGTTTGCCCTGCCGGTTCCAGGCAGGCCAGGTGTCTGTCAGCAGGGGGTGTTTAGATTGCTTTTCCCCTGTGAGTTCTTGCAACAAAGGGCCCCACTTTTTAGGGGCTTTTTGATTAAGGGGCCTGGCGCATCAGGCCCTGGTGCATAAAAAGGGCTGATCAACAGCCCTTTTTTTGTTTTTGGGGTCAGATAAATCGAGTAACGGAGACGGGATAACCTTGTCAGCCAAGTTGAAGCAGCTGGAAGAAATGCTCAGGCCCATTGTGGAAGGCTTGGGTTACGAGTTTTGGGGCATTGAATTTCGCTCCCAGGGACACCATTCCCTATTGAGAATTTTTATTGACGATGCTGAGAACGGCATCGGCATTGAAGACTGTGAGAAAGTCAGTCGCCAGGCCAGCGGCGTAATGGATGTGGAAGACCCCATTCAGACGGAGTATACCCTCGAGGTATCTTCTCCGGGCATGGACCGGCCGTTGTTCCGTCTGGAGCAGTATGAGGCATTCGCAGGCCACCAGGTCCAGATCAAATTACGAATGGCATTTGAGGGGCGTCGCAAGTTTCAGGGCCTGATTAAAGGTATTGAAGGTGAAGACGTTGTCGTGGTTGTTGATGATCACGAATACCTGTTGCCATTCGATAGCATCGAGAAAGCCAACATCGTTCCGGTATTTGAGTAAGTCAGTGGACGCAAAGTTTATTTTTAAGGGCAGGGCAATCCAATGAGTAAAGAGATCTTGCTGGTGGTTGAATCCGTCTCGAACGAGAAAGGTGTCGAGAAGGACGTGATCTTCGAAGCAATCGAGCTGGCACTCGCCACCGCTGCCAAAAAACGCTATGACGACGAGGAAGCGGATATCCGCGTTTCCATCGATCGCCGCACCGGCGAATATGAGACGTTCCGTCGCTGGCTGGTGGTTGATAACGATGCGGTTCCTGCCTTGGGCACCGAGTTGACCATGCAGGAAGCGGAAGACATCGACAAGAGTCTTCAGCCCGGCGATATCCACGAAGAGAAAGTGGAATCCGTTGCCTTCGGCCGTATTGGTGCCCAGGCAGCGAAACAGATCATATTCCAGAAAGTGCGGGAAGCCGAGCGCACCAAGATTGTCGACAGCTACCGGGATCGCGTGGGTGAACTCGTCTCCGGCACCGTAAAGAAAGTGACACGTGACAACGTCATCGTGGATCTGGGGGCCAATGCCGAAGCCTTGCTGCCCCGTGAACACCTGATTCCCCGTGAAACGTTCCGTATGGGTGATCGTGTGCGCTCTCTTCTGCAGGAAATTCGTACCGATCATCGCGGCCCGCAGCTGATTCTGAGCCGTACCGATCCGCAGATGCTGATCGAACTGTTCCGCATTGAGGTGCCGGAAATCGCGGAGGAACTGATAGAAATTCGTGGCGCTGCCCGGGATCCAGGCTCCCGCGCCAAGATTGCAGTCAAGACCAACGATCGCCGGATTGATCCGGTGGGCGCCTGCGTGGGCATGCGTGGTTCACGAGTCCAGGCGGTTTCTAACGAGTTGGGTGGCGAGCGTGTGGATATCGTGCTGTGGGACGACAACCCCGCGCAACTGGTCATCAATGCCATGGCGCCGGCGGAAGTCGCGTCCATCGTCATGGACGAGGATCGCCATACCATGGAAGTGGCGGTAGCAGAGGATAACCTGGCTCAGGCAATAGGCCGTAACGGTCAAAACGTTCGGTTGGCGACGGATCTTACCGGTTGGACGCTGAACGTTATGACCGAAGAAGAAGCGGGTGAACGTCAGGAGCAGGAGTATAATTCTCTGCTCGAGCACTTCACCGGCAACCTGGATGTGGACGAGGAATTTGCAGGTGTCCTCATTGAGGAAGGGTTTACCTCCATTGAGGAGGTGGCGTACATCCCCATGGAAGAGATGCTTGCCATTGACGGTTTTGATGAAGAAACCGTGACCGAATTGCGTCGCCGTGCCAAGGATGCCCTGTTGAATCAGGCCTTGGCCAGCGAAGAGGCGCTAGAGGGCGCTGAGCCCGCAGAAGATCTTCTCGCAATGGACGGTATGGACCGTGGCCTGGCCTTCAAGTTGGCCGGTATGGGGATTCGTACCATGGAAGATCTCGCAGAGCAGTCGGTTGACGATCTGCTCGACATCGAAGGAATGGAAGAAGAGCGTGCCGGCCAGTTGATTATGGCAGCACGCGCCCCCTGGTTTGAAGACCAGGCTTAATCGGGAGGAGGACCAGTATGGCTGATGTAACGGTAAAACAACTGGCCGCAGATGTAGGCGCTCCCGTGGATCGTTTGCTGCGACAGATCGTGGAGGCAGGCTTGAAAGCCCGCTCCGAGGCGGATTCTGTTACCAGTGATGAGAAGCAACAGTTGCTGACCTATCTGAAAAAGAATCACGGTGAGAGTGAAGCGGAACCCAAGAAGATCACTCTCAAGCGCAAGACAACAACCACGCTGAAAGCGGGCCGTACCAAAACGGTCAATGTTGAGGTTCGCAAGCGCCGTACGTATATCAAGCGCGCTGAGCTGGAGCCGGAAGCGGCGAAGCAGGAAGAAGCTGCCGAGCAGGCAGCGGCTGCCGCACCGGAAGAGGCTCCAGCGACAGTAGCGGCTGAGCAGGCACAGCCTGCGGATGCGCCGAAGCCGGAAGCGCCGGTGTCAGATGCCCCGGCTGAAGAGCCGGCTGTTGATGAAAAACCGGCCGAGGAAGTTCAGCCGGAAGTGGCTGCTGAGCCGGAACCGTCACCGGTTCCCGCCCCGGAAGACATGCCGATTCCGCCGCCGGAAGAAGGCGAAGGCAAGGATCGCAAGCCGAAGAAGAAGAAAGAGAAAGCCCGTGAGCGCGGTGACGAGCTGGAAGAAGGCAAGCCCAAGAAGAAGTCCGCGGGGCATCGTGGGCCGCGTAGCCGTCCGGTGGAAGAACCTCTGATTATCAATGAAGAGGAAGAAGACACCACGCTGCGTAAGCCGCTTCGAGCGAAAAAGAAACCCAAAGAAAAGCGTCATGCTTTCGAGAGGCCGACCAAGCCAATGGTACGAGAAGTCGATATTCCCGAGACGATCACTGTCGGTGATCTTGCCCAGCGGATGGCCGTCAAGTCAGCCGACGTCATCAAAAAACTGATGGGCATGGGGGTAATGGCGACGATCAACCAGGCTCTCGATCAGGAAACCGCCGTGCTGGTGACCGAAGAGCTGGGTCACAAGCCGAATACAGTGAGCGAAGATGCATTCGAAGAGGAAGTTCTGAGCGAGTTCTCCTTTGACGGCAAGGAAAAGACCAAGCGTGCACCTGTCGTCAGTGTGATGGGCCACGTAGACCATGGTAAAACCTCGCTGCTGGATTACATTCGCCGCACCAAGGTGGCGTCCGGCGAGTCCGGGGGGATCACCCAGCACATCGGTGCGTACCATGTGGAAACCGACCATGGCATGGTGTCCTTCCTGGATACTCCGGGCCACGCCGCTTTCACGGCAATGCGTGCGCGGGGGGCCCAGTGCACCGATATCGTTATCCTGGTGGTGGCCGCCGATGACGGCGTTATGCCGCAAACCAAGGAAGCCGTAGATCACGCTCGTTCTGCCGGCGTTCCCATCGTTGTTGCCATCAACAAGATGGACAAGGAAGAGGCCGACCCGGATCGTATCAAAACCGAGCTGGCTGGTATGGAAGTCATTCCGGAAGACTGGGGCGGTGATGTTCAGTTTATCCCCGTGTCGGCCCATACCGGTGACGGCATTGAAGACCTGCTTGAGGCACTGCTGCTACAGGCAGAAATCCTTGAGCTCGAGGCTTCTCCGGACGCACCTGCGAAGGGTGTGGTGGTTGAATCCAGCCTCGAGCGTGGTCGCGGTTCCGTGGCTACAGTGCTGGTCCAGAACGGCACGCTGCGTCAGGGCGAGATGGTGGTTGCGGGTTCCTTCTTCGGTAAGGTTCGCGCCATGACCGACGAGGCTGGCAAGCAAGTCAAGCAAGCCGGGCCCTCTATTCCGGTGGAAATCCTGGGCCTGAACGGCACGCCGAACGCTGGTGATGAGTTCTTTGCCGTGGCCGACGAGAAGAAAGCCAAGGAGCTGGCGGAATTCCGTCAGTCCCGCGAGCGGGAGCAGCGTCTGCACAGGCAGCAGGCCGCCAAGCTTGAGAACCTGTTCGAGAACATGGGCAAGGACGAGGTCAAAACCCTCAATGTGGTGCTCAAGACCGACGTTCGTGGTTCCCTGGAAGCCATCACCAAATCGCTGCAGGATCTTGGTAACGACGAAGTACAGGTCAAGATCGTGTCCTCGGGCGTTGGTGGTATTGCTGAGACTGACATCAGTCTGGCGATGGCGACCAACGCGGTTATTTTCGGCTTTAACGTGCGTGCGGACACGGCGTCCAAGCGTCTGGTGGAGCAGGAAGGTCTGGATCTGCGCTACTACAGCATCATCTACAACCTGATTGATGATGTGAAAGCGGCCCTGACCGGCATGTTGGCGCCGGAATTCCGCGAGGATATCGTGGGCATTGCCGATGTGCGTGACGTGTTCCGTTCGCCGAAGTTTGGCCAGGTGGCTGGCTGTATGGTCACCGAAGGTAACGTATACCGTAACAAGCCAATTCGTGTCCTGCGGGATAACGTGGTTATCTTTGAGGGCGAGCTGGAATCCCTGCGCCGCTTCAAGGATGACGTGCCGGAAGTCCGCAACGGTATGGAGTGTGGTATCGGCGTTAAGGGCTACGACGTGAAAGTCGGCGACCAGATCGAGGTGTTCGATCGCGTTCGGGTCGAGCGTAAGCTTGAGTCCACCGGCGCGTGATGCGCCTGAGATTAAAGGAAACCTGATGCCAAGAGAGTTCAGCCGGATTGATCGCATCGGCGATCAGATGCAGCGAGAGCTTGCCCAGCTCATCCAGCGGGAGGTCAAAGACCCGCGGGTGGGTATGGTCACGGTGAATGCCGTCAAGGTGAGCCGTGACCTGGGTTATGCAGACGTTTACGTATCGCTGCTGACCACCGAAGAGCTGACCGAGGAGTCGCCGCAGGTGCGGGATTCCCTGACAGTGCTGAATAAAGCGGCTGGCTTCCTGAAAGGGCAGGTCGGCCGTGCCATGAAATTGCGGGTGACGCCCCAGTTGCGCTTTCATTTCGATACGCTGCTTGGGCACAGCCGTCACATGGACAACCTGATTCGCGAAGCGGTTGGTGATAAACCGGCGGTTGACCGTGACGACGCCCGCACCGACGGGGCGTCTGATGATCCGGAGCAAAAGGCTTGAGTCGACGTCGTAAAGGTCGCGATGTTAATGGCATCCTGGTGATCGACAAGCCGATGGATATTACGTCCAACGGCATCCTGCAGCAGGTAAAACGCCTGTTCGGGGCGGCCAAGGCCGGTCACACCGGTGCGCTGGACCCGCTGGCCACCGGCGTGTTGCCGCTGTGCTTCGGTGAGGCCACCAAGTTTTCCCAGATGATGCTGGACAGCGACAAAGCCTACATCGCCACCGCTCGCCTCGGTGTTCGCACCGAAACCGGGGACAGCGAAGGCGCCGTGGTTGCTGAGAAACCGGTACCCCCTGGGCTGGATGCAGAAGCCCTGGAACCGGTATTGGATCGCTTTCGTGGCAATATCCAGCAGGTTCCCTCCATGTACTCCGCGCTAAAGCACAAGGGCAGGCCACTCTATGAGTACGCGCGCGAAGGTATTGAAGTGGAGCGTCCGTCGCGCCCGGTGACCATTTACGAGCTGACGCTGCTGGAGGTGCGCGAGACCGAGATTGATATCGCGGTAAGTTGCACGAAAGGCACCTATATTCGCTCGCTGGTGGAGGATATTGGCGAGGCATTGGGCTGCGGTGCGCATGTGACGGCATTACGCCGCACCATGGCCTCGGGCTTCACGCTCGCGGACGCGCGCGAGGTCTCAATGCTGGAGTCCATGCGTGAAGAGGGCGAAAGTCTGGATGGCCTGCTGGTGGCCCCGGATGCTGCTCTGTCCATGTTCCCGGAACGGGATCTGGAAGGCAGTTCGCTGGTATCGATATTGAATGGACAACCAGTTAGAATATCGGGTCAGTCTGAGGAAGGGTTCGTTCGCCTTTATGGCAACGGGCGTTTTGTCGGGCTGGCGGAAGGATTCCCGGAGGGGGAGGCGACCAAACTGGTGCCTCGCCGTCTGGTGAAGAGTGGCTGACAACCGTTTGAGAGAACGGGGTGCAGCTGATTAGCCGGGCTGTAGAGATGCGTGGTTCGGCCGAATTCGATAGCATCGCGACAATGAGGTGAGTTTTATGGCACTTTCTGCCGATGAGAAAGCACAGATCGTTAAGGATTTTCAGCAGGGTGATGGCGATACCGGTTCTCCTGAAGTTCAGGTTGCACTGTTGAGCCACAACATCAACAAGCTGCAGGATCACTTCAAGACCAACAAGCAGGATCACCATTCCCGCCGTGGTCTGATCCGGATGGTTAACCAGCGTCGTAAGCTGCTGGATTACCTCAAGCGTAAGAACGCAGACCGCTACCTGGACCTGATCCAGCGTCTGAGCCTGCGCCGCTAATCCGGTTGTACTTAACGGCCGGCGGGGCTCTGATAGCCCCGCTGGTTGTGCCTCTCTCCTGCATCGTGTCTGTCTGTGAACCCTGAAGGAACTCCCTGTCGTAACGGAAAGCTGAAATTGATAGCAGGTTGTTGAAAAGCCCGGTTTAGCCAGGTGGTTTCTGCCCCGGGGTTTTGCAACAGCCTGTTAGCTTTCAGACGGGCTACCCTTCAGTTCATCACTTCAGACGGTGTTGCAGTTATAGCGGACAGTTCGCAGGGGCGAGTTGTCCGGGTTAACCAATTGAAATGATGAATTCAGGAGTTACCGTGGATCTTAATCCCGTTAAAAAATCGTTCGAACTCGGCGGCAAGACCGTCACCATCGAAACCGGTCGTATCGCCCGTCAGGCCACTGGCTCAGTGCTGGTTACCGTAGACGACATTTCGGTACTGGGTACCGTGGTAGCGGCCAAGGAAGCGAAGCCTGGCCAGCCGTTTTTCCCGCTGACCGTCAACTACTTCGAGAAAACCTACGCTGTGGGCAAGATCCCGGGTGGTTTCTTCAAGCGTGAAGGCCGTCCGTCCGAGAAAGAAACCCTGACGTCCCGTCTGATTGACCGTCCGATTCGTCCGCTGTTTCCCAAGGGATTCATGAACGAAACCCAGGTCATCACTACGGTGATGTCGTCCAGCAAGAACCAGGATCCGGATATTGCCGCCATGCTGGCCGCTTCCGCCGCGCTGTCGATCTCCGGTATCCCGTTCGATGGTCCTATCGGTGCATCCCGCGTCGCATACACCAACGAGCGTGGCTACTTCCTGAACCCGACCTTCGAAGAGCTGGAAACCTCCCTGCTGGACATGGTGGTTGCGGGTACTGAAGACGCGGTTCTGATGGTTGAATCCGAAGCCAAGGGCCTGACAGAAGACCAGATGCTGGGTGCCGTGCTCTTCGGGCATCAGGAAATGCAGACAGCGGTTACCGCGATCAAGGAATTTGCCGCTGAAGTTGGCAAGCCGCGCTGGGAATGGCTGCCAGAGGCGGAGAACACCGAGCTTCTGAACGCCGTGAAAGCTGACTTTGCTGCCGACATCGAGCAGGCCTATGGTATCCGTGACAAGATGGAACGCTATGCCCGCCTGAGCGAGATCAAGTCCGCGGCCGTTGAAAAACTGGCCGGAGAAGAAGAAGGCCAGCCGGCGGAAGACGAAGTGAAGAAGTACTTCGCGAAGGTTGAGAAGACTATCGTTCGTCAGCAGGTTATCGACGGCAAGCCGCGTATCGATGGCCGTGACAACAAGACTGTTCGCCCCATTGAAGTGGAAGTTGGCGTTCTGCCGAGCACCCACGGTTCCGCCCTGTTTACCCGTGGTGAGACCCAGGCCATCGTGACCACCACGCTCGGTACTGCGCGTGATATGCAGATCATCGACGCCCTGGAAGGTGAGCGTAAAGACCCGTTCCTGTTCCACTACAACTTCCCTCCGTACTCCGTTGGTGAAGCTGGCCGTGTGGGTACGCCGGGCCGTCGTGAAGTTGGCCACGGCCGGTTGGCCAAGCGTGGTGTGGCAGCGGTTATGCCCACCATGGAAGAGTTCCCGTACACCATCCGTGCGGTGTCTGAAATCACCGAATCCAACGGTTCCAGCTCCATGGCGTCTGTCTGTGGTTCCAGTCTGGCGCTGATGGATGCGGGCGTGCCCATCAAGGCGCCGGTGGCTGGTATCGCCATGGGTCTGGTCAAGGAAGGCGACCAGTTCGCGGTTCTGACCGACATCCTGGGTGACGAGGATCACCTCGGCGATATGGACTTCAAAGTTGCGGGTACCTCTGAAGGTATCACTGCGCTGCAGATGGACATCAAGATTCAGGGCATCACTGACGAGATCATGGAAATTGCCCTGGACCAGGCCAATGCTGCTCGTCTGCACATCCTGGGTGAGATGGCCAAGGTTATCTCTGCGCCGCGCAAAGAGCTTTCCAGCCGCGCGCCAAGCATCACCACCATCAAGATCAATCCTGAGAAGATCCGCGACGTTATTGGCAAGGGCGGTTCCACCATTCGCTCTATCTGTGACGAGACCGGTGCGTCCATCGATCTGGACGACGATGGCAATGTGAAGATCTATGCCGACAATCAGGATGCGGCCAATGCTGCGATGAAGCGGGTGATGGAAATCACTGCGGAAATCGAAGTTGGCGCTATCTACAGCGGTCGCGTTGAGCGCATTGTGGACTTTGGTGCTTTTGTTAACATCCTGCCCGGCAAGGATGGTCTGGTGCACATTTCCCAGATCTCCGAGCGCCGTATCGAGAACGTCACTGACGAGCTGAGCGAAGGTCAGGAAGTTCTGG
>PBRG01000050.1 GCA_002726615.1 Marinobacter sp. | reverse complement strand
CTGGGTTGAATGCGACCATCGCACCAAAAAACAGGCACCAAAGTACTATTCTTGATGGCTGGCGAGCTTCGTATCGTGGAGGCATGAGCCAACAAACCCTGATAACGCCCAACCTTGCACGTTTCTCTGCCAATCCCCGACCGATGTGGTTGGCTGGCGCCGCACTGTTGCTCGGTTTGATGTTATCGAGCGGGGCTCACGCCAACGACAAAACAGCTATACCGACGTTGTCTGTCAGTGTGTTGCAGTTCGGCACGGCGCATTGGGAACTGGACCATATACTCCACCGGGGGCTGGACCGAAAGAACGGCTACCAGTTGGATCTCAGGCTGGTGGCCAATCTGCCAGCGTCTCGTCTGGCGGTAGCCAGTGGGTCCGTCAACGGGGCTGTGGCCGATCTGCTTTGGGCTCAGGCGCGTTTTGAGGACGGGGTGCCCTACCTGTACGTACCCTTCTCGTCCCAGATTGGCGATATCGTGGTGGCTGACGACTCTGATATAGGTGCCGTGGCCGACCTGGCCGGCAAGCGTGTCGGCGTTGCCGGCGGGCCGGACAGCAAAGGCTGGATACTGCTTCAGAAGGTAGCCGAGCAGCAGGGTATTGATCTTGCGGGTTCCGCCAAGGTGCAATTCGCTGCCCCGCCGCTGCTGAGCCAGGCTTTGAGGCGGGAGCAGGTGGATGTCATCATTACCTACTGGCATTTCGCCGCACGCCTGAGAGGAGAGGGCGGCTGGCGTTCGGCGTTCAGAATGTCGGACCTTCTGGCCGCCATTAACCTGGATCGGAACTTGCCGGTTCTGGGGTATGTTTTCCCGGCTGATTGGGCGGAAGACCATCGCGCGTTGATGGATCGTTTTGCCGCCTCGTTGCAGCAGGCCAAGAAGGAGCTGTCGAATGGCGAAAGACCCTGGCAGCGACTGCGACCACTGATGGGAAACCCGGAGGACGGAGTGTTCCAGTCGCTTCGGGAAGGATTTGTGGCAGGCACCCCCTTACCGCTAACGGACCAGCGCGTTGCTGACCTGCATCGCCTGCTAGCGCTCACCGGTGCCAGCCCGGACCATCGTATGCCTGCCAACCTGTTCTACCGGAGCCAGCCGTGAGCGCGTTTTCCGGCCGTCCTCCGGCCTGGAGCTATTGGGTGGTGTTGCCGTCTTTCGTCCTGCTTTGGGCGGTGTTGGCTTGGTGGCTCAAATCACCCTTGCTGCCGACGCCCCTGAACGTACTTGAAACCCTGGTGCAGGAATCCGGCTCCGGAGCGCTCTGGCACCATCTGGGCGCCACCCTGGGCCGCGTGGTGGTGGCCTTTGCACTGGCCATGCTGCTTGGTACCGGGATCGGCATCGTTATGGGGCGTTCCCAAACAACCAATGCTTTGTTCGATCCGCTGCTGGTCCTGTTTCTCAACCTGCCTGCGTTGGTGACCATCATCCTGATGTATGTCTGGTTTGGACTGGTGGAAACGGCAGCCGTGATGGC
The DNA here is from genome assembly GCA_002726615.1 of Marinobacter sp. Classification (GTDB taxonomy): domain Bacteria; phylum Pseudomonadota; class Gammaproteobacteria; order Pseudomonadales; family Oleiphilaceae; genus Marinobacter. Next base: position 15,702 of record PBRG01000050.1, on the reverse strand, counting down.
AGTGGTGATCAATAAGGTTCCCAATGTGGCAGTGACAGTCCGGGAAGGTGCCCGCAGCCTGGACCACCGGCTTGAGGAAATGGCCATCGTCTACGAGTTCACCCGCTGGCAACGGTTCCGTGAGGTCTGGGTACCACAACTGTTTCCCTATCTAATGGCAGCCACGCGTGGTGGACTGGCGTTGATCTGGAAAATCGTCCTCGTGGTCGAGCTGCTGGGTCGCTCCAGTGGTGTCGGCTTCCAGTTGCACATGGCTTTTCAGGTGTTTGATGTGGCAGCCATCCTTGCCTACAGTCTGGCCTTTATCGCCGTTGTGCAAATCATCGAGCTTACCATTCTGCAGCCCCTTGAACGCCGCTCCAGCCGCTGGCGTCAGCCGGAGGCCGCCCATGCTTGAGCTACGAATCGCCGGCCGAAGTTTTGGCAAACCCGTATTGGGCGAGGTTTCCGCCACCATAGAGCGGGGCGATCGCATCTGCCTGCTGGGGCCGTCCGGCATTGGCAAAACCACGCTGTTGAACGCCATCGCCGGGCTCGACAAGGCGATCCCGGCGGGTGCGATTATAGGCCGTGACACATTGCGAATTGGTTACCTGTTTCAGGAACACCGATTGCTGCCCTGGCGGACCCTGAACGCCAATCTCCAGCTTGTGGGAGCAAGTGATGCGGAAGCTGAAAACGTCCTGGGCCAGGTTGGCCTTGCCGGATACGGGCACTACCTACCGGATCAGCTCTCACTTGGCATGGCGCGGCGGGCAGCCCTCGCACGTTGTCTGGCTGTGAAACCGGATTTGTTGTTGCTTGATGAACCCTTCGCGTCGCTTGATCCGGTAATGGCAGGTGAACTGAAAACACTGATTGCTGGCATCATGGACGCAAATGCCAGCATGGCCCTGATTTGCGTGATCCATGATGGAGGCGATGCCGAGATCCTGGCGAACCGTCTATGGTACCTGGATGGCAAACCGGCGCAGCTGCAGTGGGATGATGCGGTTGGTGAGCCGTGCCTGATCAATGATCTTCTGGAAAAGTTGCGAGATGTCGAGGGCGTGGGCCTGGTGTAATGGCCGAAACGTGACATCTGAATTGTGGCCTTCATAACACATCGGCTAACATGGCCTGCTTGTTTCTTACCGTCAACAAGGAGTGCTGACGATGGGCTTTATGGACCTGGTCCCGGTGTGGGACCTGAAGGCCTACCACCTTCCCCGCATTGAATCCCCCTTTATCACCGCCAGTATGGCCGGGCGCCTCATCCAGAACGATGGCAGTGTCCGCGCACGCATGGAGTCGGCATTCGGGCCCCTCGCCCGTGGCGGCCATGACCTGGCCGAGACCGTCCGCCGTGCAGTCGGCGATAGCAGACTGCTGCTGGTCTACACCGGGTCTGGCAGGCCCCTTTCCCCCGTAGTGATCTGGCGGCCAGACGACAGCCTGCCAGTTGGAGGGCTCTGGCACTTAAGCGGCAGTGGAACGAGCGCACCTTACGCTATCACAAAAGGCGTCGCAGAGCTGAACGCCTGCGATATCACCCCTGAACAGCTGCGCCAGTATCATCCCCAAGGCATCGGTGGGCTCGGTGTAGGGTTGTTCTCGGCGAATTATCGTCAGTGGCGGCGATCAGAGCGCGAGGCGCAAGGCGGGGCGGAGGATCATCGCCTGAGCCTGCCACTGGGAGCCGCTGCGTCGGTCGCACCGCTGAATGTTTCGCCGGCAAAAGCGGCCGGGAACGCCAAGGCCGATTCCCCGAAAGTACACCTGGAAGTCGGGATATTCACCGATGGCACCATGAACAACGCTGCCAATGCACGGTCGTTTGCTGAGCAACTGGAGCGGGATTGTCTGATTCCCTATGAAAACGATGAGATAAGTCGGGAGGAGTGTGAGTGGCGATTGGCGCTGTTGATGGGTGGAAGTTATGGCAATGCGGTTACCAATGTGGCGAAGCTGTGGGATTTGTATCCAGAAGATGAGCTTGAGTCTGAGGGAGTCATTACCTACCGACGCACCGTTTATTCGCCTGGGGCCGGCACGAAGACAGGTGACAGTGATGTACTTTATGGGGCGGCCACAGGTATGGGAGAGACAGGCGTTATCCAGCAGGTAAACGAGGCTTTTTCACAACTGGCATTGCGGTTAAGGGAAACCTTGCAGGGCGATGTTATCGATCAGTTAACCCTGGACTTGTTTGGCTTCAGCCGAGGTGCGGCGGCGGCTCGCCATGCCGCCCACGAGATCAATTTAGGAAAAGCTGGCCGACTGGCGAAGGTTTTGGAAGACAACGGCATTCTTTGGCCAGAGCATGTCCAGATCCGGTTTGTCGGGGTGTTCGACTCCGTGGCAGCGATCATTAACCCGTTAGCCGGTGACCTGCTGCCTCACAACGATCGCAATTACCCGGTTAAACTCTATCTAGATCCTGTCAAAGTGGGGCAAGCAGTTCACCTGACCGCTGCCAATGAGCATCGTAAGAACTTTGCCTTGAACAGTCTTAGGGATAGCAGTGGAAGCCTCCCTGGGAACTTCAAAGAGGTCACGCTTCCGGGTGTCCACTCTGATATTGGCGGCGGTTATGGCGCCAGGCTGAGAGAAGAAGTGTTACTCAGCCCAATGCTGAAGGTGCCCCAAGACCGGATAGGCTGGCCAGAGAAGACCTCGCAGTGGGACAATCTTGAGGCCCTGCGTCGGGAAATGGTCGCCGAAGGTTGGGTCGGTCCCTATAGTCTGTCTTTACAGCAAGAAAGTCCGGCGAAAAGTCATGGTTCGGGTGGGGGCGCCGGCCTGGATATTGTCACCCGTCATCATGATCATCCGGCACCAGACGGCCGTGTGGAACTGGGGCTGAGAATGCTGCGACAGATTCGGGGGGAGTATTCGCGCATACCCTTGAGATTGATGCACCATCTGGCTGTGGAGCAAGCAGTGCCGCTAGACGAAATTGATCCTACCGAGGAAGCTGTAGCGGTGCCGGCAGAGCTGGAGCCTATCCTGCAACAAGTTCTCGAGCAAGTTAGCCGGGGAGTGGATTCACCTTCCCTCGACAAAGAACAGCAAGAACTGCTGCTCCAACGTTATATTCATTATTCAGCACACTTTAACAGTATCGAGACATTGATAGCGGGGGTGCCATCGAAATTTGAGGGCATATACCCTCATGCTCCATCACTGTCCCGTGAACGTCTTATACATCCACAGATGAAAAGTAAATGATGATTAGCAAGGTTTTAGTCATAGGTATAACCTTTCTTGCCCTCCTGTTCAGTGGCTGTGTAGCACCTGTTAAGGAGGGCGTTCCCTGGAGCGTCAGAGTAGCCGCGCCAAAGCATTATGAAGTGTGGGTGGAGGAGATGTTCTTGGAAAAGACCGGCGAGCGTAGTTGGCGCCAGCCAATTGGCTCAGTTGGTTGCTGTTGGCAGGGCGCACGGGGTCCATCTGGTAAAGGGGCCAGAGTTGATCCTTTCCCTGAGCTTATCTTGTTGCATTGGTTTTCCTTTGCTGAGCAGAAATACTACGTCAAGCTGATTGAGGTGTCTGGGGCACTTCAGGAACGCATGATGGAGCCTGCCTCTTACAAGACTCAAATTGACGAGCGCTCTGGCCCAAGGCATTCCATGGTTATCGGTCTGGCTCCCGGAGGCACGGTTGTAGTTTGGATCATGAACCAGATCGGTAACGAGATCGAGGTAATGCGCATGCAGGCCTCAGAGGGGCCGGGTGACCCTTCCGACTTCACGGAGCGCACGAAGGGCTATCTAAAACGGCACGGCGACTACCTCGAAGAACACGGTATACCAACGGAAGGTTGGTAGGCGGGTATCCTGCCTGCCGAGTGCCATTTGGTCAGGCAGGCTTTGTCCCCAGTATCTTCGTTCGTTGAGGCCGAAACCCGGCCGTGGCGAGTAGGGCCAGCACAATCGTCACACCTGCGGTGATGCCATAGGCTGTCGGGTTCCACTCCAGATAGAGCGAAAACCGGATCGCCTCCACGGCGTGGGTGAACGGGTTGAACTGGCAGATCCAGTACAGCCAGGGGCTGGCTTCGTTCATTCGCCACAGTGGGTACAGAGCTGAAGACATGAAAAACATCGGGAAAATGACAAAGTTCATGACCCCCGCGAAGTTTTCCAGTTGTTTGATCCAGGTGGCGATCAGCAGGCCCAGTGCCCCCAGCATCAGACTGGTTAGTATCAGGGCTGGCAAGACGGCCAGATACCCCCACAACGGCGGCTCTACATCCACCAACAGGGCCAGAAGCAGGAACACATACACCTGCCCAACCGACACCACCCCCATCGCCAGCAACTTGGTCACCAGCAGGAAGGGCCGTGGCAGAGGGCTCATCAATAACACCCGCATGCTGCCAAGCTCCCGGTCATACACCATGGAAAGCGCCCCTTGCATGCTGTTGAACAGGATGATCATCCCGCACAGTCCGGGGGCGATGTAGGTCTCGTAGGTGATGTAGGTCTGATAGGGCGGAATAATGGAAATGCCCAGCACCGCCCGGAAGCCGGCGGCGAACACCACCAGCCACAGAAGCGGCCGAACCAGGGCGCTGGCGAAACGGGTGCGTTGCTGCCAGAAGCGCAACCACTCCCGCGTCTGGATGCCGACAAAACAGTGCCAGTAATGGGCCGCTTTCATGATTATCCGGCTCCAGTCAGGGTATGGAAGGTTTCCGCCAGGTCCCGGGTGCCTTCGGCTTCGCAAATGTCGTGGCCTGCGCCGTCGGCCAGCAGTTGGCCCTGGTGCAGGATCAATACCCGGTCGTCCTGTTGCACCTCCTCGATCAGATGCGTCGCCCACAGCACGGTCAGACCAGCCTCGGCGCACAGAATGCGAACATGTTCGTTGAGCGCTCTGCGACTTGCCACATCCAGGCCGACGGTGGGTTCATCAAGCAGCAACAGAGTGGGCTCATGAAGTAAGGCACGGGCTATTTCCACACGTCGGCGGTGGCCGCCATTGAGCTTGCGCACGGGTTCGTTGGCGCGCTCCAGCAGTTCAAATCGAGCAAGCTCCCGATCACCCCGCGTTCGGGCTTCTTTGCGGGATAAGCCGTGCAGCGCGGCGTGATACTGCAGGTTCTGGCGCACTGTCAGGTCCAGATCCAGAGCGTTTTGCTGGAACACCACGCCAATCTGGCGCATGGCTTCGGAGGGCTGCTTTTTCAATGACTGCCCGGCCAGCAGGAGTTCGCCCTGCTGGATCGCCAGAAGCCGGGTCAGCAAACCAAACAGTGTCGACTTGCCGGCGCCGTTGGGGCCCAGCAGAGCGTGGAAGCGACCAGAGGTCAGCGCGAAGCTGACCTCCTTGAGCACGGGCGTGTCGCCGTAGCGAAAGCCGATATGACTGGCTTCAATGGTCATGGTCGTTAGGAAGACGGATCAATGACCACACCCCAGGGGTAGCGGCCGACCTTGATGGATTTGATGACCTTCAAATCTTCGACATCAATCACCGAAACGTCTCCGGAAACGCCGTTGGTGGTGTACAAGTGCTTCTGGTCCTTGTCCAGATCCAGTTGCCAGACTCGGCTACCGACCAGCAGGTATTCCAGCACTTCATAGGTTTGTGCATCCACCACGGCGACGTGATTGGACGGGCCGAGAGCCACGAAGGCGTACTTGCCGTCGTCCGTCAGCTCGATACCCACCGGCTGTACACGGTCCTGGTTAACACCTGGGACTTTGAAAGACATCTCATGGATCTGCTCCAGATTGTCCACATCGATAATGTGCACCGTTCCGCCGATTTCCGCCGACGCCCAGGCAATCTTGCTGTCTTTGCTGAATTCCACGTGGCGGGGGCGTTGCCCGACAACGATGTTCTTCTCTATCTCAAAGGTCTCGGTGTTGATCCAGTGCAGCATGCTGGTGGTTTCACTGGTGTTGACCGCCCATTTGCCGTTCGGGCTGACGGCCATGCCTTCCGGCTCGATGCCGACGTCGATCTGGGCCAGGACGTCTTTGGTCTCCACATCCACCACCGTCACGATGGCGTCGTCTTCATTGGCGATGTACAGGTGCTTGTTGTTTGGATGGAGCGCAAACTGCTCCGGATCCTCACCGGAGGGCAGGGTGTCGACGATCTTGCGGCTGGCCAGGTCCAGCACCTGAACGGTGTCGTCGTCGCTGGCACAGATGTAGAGCTTGGTATGGTCCTTGGACAGCAGGATGCCCCGCGGGCGCTGGCCCACATCAATAGTCTCAACGACTTCCCGGGTCTCGGTGTCGATGATGGACAGGGTGTTGTCTTTTTCGTTGGACACGTAGGCAAGGCTGGCCATGGCCGGTGTCGACAGGCCCATTATGGCGGCCAGGGCGGTGTGTTTGAGTAGAGACTTCATGAAGCAACTCCTTCTTGTTTTAGAAAGCTTCCGTCAGGGGGCGGTCAGCCGTTGATGCGACAGTTGCTCTCGGGTTCGTCGAAGCCGAGAGTGTCCATTTTAGTGTGGGGATGCAGAAACCCCTCGAATGGTGCTCTGGCAACCAGTCCCCGTGGATGAACCAGGGGAATCGGCTGCCGAAGCTGACCGTTCCAGTCCCGATAGGTGAGCTTGCGCCCCTTGAAGGCGGCAAGCTGGAATTCGTCACTGAACAGGAAGCGCCGAACGTCAGCTGGCTCAGCGCTACCAAGGTCGGTCACCGCTGTGCCGATGGAACGAATGGCGGCCCAGGCGGCGTAATCCTCGCCGGTCATGTCTCGGCCGGCCAGGTCACGGAAACGATTCTGTAGCTGAGCGGCACCCCAGCTTTCCACCACCCGGTGCCAGGTCACGGGGGACATTCCCTGAGTACCGACGACGGGGCGCGGCAGCCAGGTATTGAACGGCACGTACTCGCCGAAATCACCCCGAATATCGGCCACCACCACGGCATCGTAATCGCTGGCCTGTGTAAACAACGGCAGCTCCCTGGAGGCGGTGCGGCGAAGGTCGGCGTCAAAGGTCCATGGCTTGTCTTCGATCATCTCAAGGCCGAAGCGCTTGGCAGACCTGCGAAAGGCATTGGCCCAGTCTTTATCATCGTCAGTGGGCCCGGTAATCATGAAAATTTCGTCCCAGCGACGCTGGTTCAGCCACTGTGCCAGTGCGTCGGTCAGCATGGCGTAACTGGGCATGGTGTGAAGCAGGTTGGCGTTGCATTCGGTGGTTCGAAGCCCGTCCGCTTTTGAGCCGGCGTTAAACAGGAGCGTGTCTGCGCCCGCCTTTGCGATCATGCTCTTGAGTGTCTGTGCCGGAGCGTTGACCACAAACAGTTCGATACCGGACTTGCGCAGTTGGTCGAAAGCGGCGATCGCCTCGGCTTCCGAGTCGGCAACGGTACTTTTCAGGGTGTAAGTCTGGCCGAGAAACTTCCCGGTGGTGCTGTTGTCTTGCAACCCCAGCTCAGCGCCTTTGAGGCCGGCATCCTCCGGTTCCGGAATAACATTGGACAGCACCGGCCCCGGGTCTGGCACCCATTGTACATACCCGACATGTACTTCCAGAGAATCGGCCTTCAGCGGGGCCATGCCGAGGGTCGCTGCCAGTAATACGGCTGCAGTCCTGAACAAAAGAGACATGGAATTCTCCGGTTTGTTGTTGTTCCTCCAGCTTAGAGAAGCGAAAAAGTCCCAGAAATATTCAGAAAGTAGGAATCTACCGGTACTAAAGGATGAGATTTCTGCTGCAGTGCCTTGCATCTACTACCAAGGAACTACACCAAAACCTCCAAAGTGGCATTCGGATTGAGCGGTGCGGTTCCTAGACTGGGAGCAAGCACATTGGCGTCTGACAAAACCAACAGCCAATGGATGAGGAATCAAATTGCAGAGGTAGCAACAATGACCACGTCCTTTTCACTTCACGCGCTGCTGGCAGCCGCTCTTTTGGGAGCTGCTGGACTGGTAATGGCTCACGGCAACGTGACTCCACAGGAGGTGGACACTGGTGACCTGCCCGAACTCGGGGACGAAGTGCGGTCGGAGAACCCGTTTCGGGAAGGCAGTGAGTACGGCGAGCACAATGCCCAGGCCGTGGCCGTGGGTGAGAGCGCTTACGCTGGCAACTGCGCCGGTTGCCACGGTATCCGCGCCATGTCAGGTGGCCTGACGCCCGATCTGAGGGAACTGACCGAGTGGGATGACGAGTACTACGTTACCCGGGTTCTCAATGGTACTGACCGAGGCATGCCCGCGTGGAAGAAGACCTTGGACCAGAACGCCATATGGGCGATTCGGACGTATGTGGAGTCTCTGCCGAAGCCGGAATGATCGCCTCACGGATCTTCACACAAAGCCTGTACTCAGGCCGGCCCTGTGCCGGCCTGACGTCGTTGGGGAGAAAACAATGAAAACACTGTCCCGTATTATAATACTGATGCTGTTTTTCCAGGTGGTCCCTGCGCAGGAAATGGACGACGGCGATCCGTTACTGAACAGGCCTGCGGACCGAACCTATGACATCATTCTCGAATCCGGTTATCTGAAAGTCGGTATTTATGAAAACTTCCCACCGTACTCCTACGAGGTAAACGGAGAACCCCGTGGCATTGACGTGGAAGTGGGCAAGCAGATTGCCGAGGCAATGGGCGTTGAATTCAAGGTGCACTGGATTGTGCCTGATGAAAACCTGGGGGATGACCTCAGAAACAACGTCTGGAAAGGGCACTACCTCGCCAAGCGCCGGCTGGCGGATGTGATGATGCGGGTGCCCTATGACAAGCAGTATGCCTACATGCAGGACTCCACGGGGGAATACATCAATGAACAGGTGGTGTTGTTCGGCCCTTACCAGCAGGAGACCTGGCAGATTGCCTTCAACCCCGAAAAGATTGACAGCGTCGACACCGTTGCCAAGTTCCAGTACCACCCCATCGGCGTGGAGATCGACACCCTGCCGGATTTCTATCTGAGCTCCGGTCTGCAGGGGCGCATGCGGGATCAGGTCAGGCATTATCCAAACGTTCGCGAGGCCTTCGGCGCCTTGCAGGATGGGGAGGTGAGTGCCGTTATGGGAATGCGAGCCGAGATCGACCATGAGCTGGGCCGCCCGGAGAATAACGAGTTCCAGTTTGCTGGCAATGGGTTTCCAGGCATTGGCAAGCAGGTCTGGGATGTGGGAATGGCCATCAAGCACACCCATCGCCAGCTTGGTTACGCGATTGAGGCCATCATCGGTGACCTGGTGAAATCCGGTGATATGCAGTCGTTGTTTGCGGAGCTCGGGCTGCGGTACAGCGTTCCCCAATATTACCGGGAGTTTCTCAGCGAGGAGGCGTTAGCGAAAGCCGAAGGCCGGCCTTGATCAGAATCCCGGTTCAGCCGCAAGAGTGCAGCAAAAAGCCCGCGACACCATCGCGGGCTTTGTTTTATGGAGGTAGTAATACCAAGTGATGAGAAAACCAGTGCCGGGGGGTAATTGTCGGTTTTCGTCCCAAAGCGAAGAATCACATCAGAGGCGGGAAAAGTTCCCGGGTCATCCTGAAACAAAAACGATAGCACCGAAAACAAGAGACTTGGAGAGCGCAACCATGACATCGAACAAGTTCGGGATTCGCATTGCAGCCAGTGCCCTGGCGCTGGCCGTATCGTATGGGGCCCAGGCGGTCACCGACGAAGACATCATGAACGATCACAAAACGCCGGACGATATCGTCAGCTACGGCATGGGTACCCAGGGCCAGCGGTTCAGTATCCTGGAAGACCTGAACACCGATAATATTCAACACCTTCAGCCAGCTTGGGCGTTCTCGTTTGGTAGCGAGAAAATGCGCGGCCAGGAGTCGCAGCCGCTGATCAAGGATGGCGTGATGTACGTGACTGCCTCCTATTCCCGCGTTTACGCCATTGATGCCAGAACCGGTGAGGAAATCTGGCAGTACGACGCGCGTCTGCCGGATGGCATCATGCCTTGTTGTGACGTTGTTAACCGTGGCGTAGCCCTGTACGACGACAAGGTTATCTTCGGTACTCTCGATGCCAAACTCGTCGCTTTGAACAAAGACACCGGCAAGCCCATGTGGATCAAGAAAGTCGCCGATTACCAGGCGGGTTATGCCATTACTGCCGCACCTATCGTCGTCAAAGGTAAGGTGATTACCGGCGTTTCCGGAGGTGAGTTTGGTATTGTCGGAAAGGTGGAAGCCTATGACGCCAATACGGGTGAGCTGGTGTGGATGCGCCCGACCGTTGAAGGCCATATGGGCTATGTCTACAAAGATGGCAAGGCAGTTGAAAACGGCATTTCCGGCGGCAAGGCCGGACAGACCTGGCCGGGCGATATGTGGAAGAACGGCGGTGCTGCGACCTGGCTGGGTGGCACCTATGACCAGGACACCGACTCCCTGTTCTTCGGAACCGGTAACCCGGCGCCCTGGAACTCGCATTTACGCCCCGGCGATAACCTGTTCTCCTCATCACGGGTGGCGATTGACCCGGACGACGGCAGCATCAAATGGCACTTCCAGACCACACCCCACGATGGCTGGGACTACGATGGTGTCAACGAACTGATCTCGTTCGATTACAAAGACAAAGGAAAAACGGTGAAAGCGGCAGCTACGGCTGACCGTAACGGTTTCTTCTACGTTCTCAATCGTGAAAACGGTGACTTCATTCGGGGCTTCCCGTTCGTGGACAAAATTACCTGGGCTGAAGGTCTTGATCCGAAGTCTGGCCGTCCGATTTTCAAGGAAGGTGGTCGCCCGGGGGATCCCTCGGCAATGGACGGAAGCAAGGGTGAGGTGGTTGTTGCCCAGCCAGCGTTCCTTGGTGGCAAAAACTGGATGCCCATGGCCTACAGCCAGGACACCGGCCTGTTCTATGTACCGTCGAATGAATGGTCGATGGATATCTGGAACGAACCGGTTTCCTACAAGAAAGGCGCGGCCTTCCTGGGTGCGGGCTTTACCATCAAGCCAGCTAATGACGATTATATCGGCGTACTCCGCGCCATGGATCCGAAGACCGGCAAGGAAGTATGGCGTTATGAAAACACCGCTCCTCTTTGGGGTGGTGTAATGACAACCGCTGGCAACCTTGTCTTCACTGGTACGCCTGAAGGTTACCTGAAGGCTTTTGACGCCAAGACCGGCGAAGAGCTGTACAAGTTCAACACCGGTTCCGGCGTTGTGGGTACTCCTGTCACCTGGACCATGGACGGCGAGCAGTATGTCTCCGTGGCCTCTGGTTGGGGCGGTGCGGTTCCGCTTTGGGGCGGTGAAGTTGCCAAAGTGGTAAAGGACTTCAATCAGGGCGGTATGGTCTGGACGTTCAAACTGCCGAAGGATCGTGTTGCCAGTAAGTGATCTGTAGACAGCGCCGATCCAGTATCGGCCTGACAGGGCTGCCTTCGGGCGGCCCTTTTTTGTTTGCTTTATCGGTATCTTGTCTTAGCCCCCCAGCCACCTACTACCAAGGGAGGAGTTTTTCACCTCCATCGAATCATTCAACTATTCGGTGTGGGGGTCTACATTGAATGGGTAAACGCGCAAGGCCGCGTTGTCCTGCGACAAACACAACAAGAGGTCGAGACCATGATCTACGCACAACCTGGTAAGGAAGGCTCCGTCGTCTCCTTCAAACCCCGTTATGAGAACTACATCGGCGGCGAGTGGGTCGCCCCGGTCAAGGGTCAGTATTTTGAGAACATCACGCCGGTGACCGGCGATGTCATCTGTGAAATTCCCCGCTCCTCGGCCGAAGATATTGAAGTGGCTCTGGATGCCGCCCACAAGGCCGCGCCTGCCTGGGGAAAGACTTCGACCACAGAGCGCTCCAATATCCTGCTGAAAATTGCTGACCGTATTGAGCAGAACGTTGAAATGCTGTCGGTCGCCGAAACCTGGGATAACGGCAAGGCTGTTCGCGAGACGTTGAATGCCGATATTCCTTTGGCGGTTGACCACTTCCGTTACTTTGCCGGTTGTATCCGCGCCCAGGAAGATACGTCCAGCGCCATCGACAACAATACCGTGGCCTATCATTACCATGAGCCGCTGGGTGTTGTGGGCCAGATCATTCCCTGGAACTTCCCTTTGCTGATGGCTGTGTGGAAGCTGGCGCCCTGCCTGGCGGCTGGTAACTGCACGGTGATGAAGCCGGCAGAGCAGACGCCCGCCAGTATCCTGATCCTGATGGATCTGATTGGTGACCTGCTGCCACCGGGCGTGGTCAACATTGTCAACGGCTACGGCATTGAAGCGGGTCAGGCACTGGCCAGCAGCAAGCGTATTGCCAAGATCGCCTTCACCGGCTCCACACCGGTGGGTTCCCACATTCTCAAGTGCGCGGCCGAGAATATTATTCCGTCCACGGTGGAGCTGGGTGGTAAGTCCCCCAATATCTATTTCTCCGATGTGATGAAAGCCGAGCCCGAGTTTGTCGACAAATGTGTGGAAGGCCTGGTTCTGGCATTCTTTAACCAAGGCGAAGTCTGCACCTGTCCTTCCCGTGCGCTGGTACAGGAAGACATGTACGAGGAGTTCATGGCCAAAGTTGTTGAACGCACGAAGTCCATCAAGCGTGGCAACCCGCTCGATACCGATGTGCAGGTCGGCGCCCAGGCCAGCAAGGAGCAGTTCGACAAGATCATGTCCTACCTCGAAATCGGCAAACAGGAAGGCGCGGAAGTGCTGACCGGCGGTGGCCGAGAGGAAATGGATGATGCCTATAACAATGGCTTCTACGTTCAGCCCACACTGTTCAAAGGCAAGAACAACATGCGTGTGTTCCAGGAGGAAATCTTTGGTCCGGTGGTGGGTGTGACCACCTTCAAGGACGAGGAAGAAGCCCTGGCCATCGCCAATGATACCGAGTTTGGTCTGGGTGCCGGTCTCTGGACCCGCGACATCAACCGTGCCTATCGCATGGGCCGCGCTATCCAGGCAGGCCGTGTGTGGACCAACTGTTATCACCAGTACCCGGCTCACGCTGCCTTTGGTGGTTACAAGAAGTCCGGTGTTGGCCGCGAGAACCACAAGATGGCGCTGGACCATTACCAGCAGACCAAGAACCTGTTGGTCAGCTACGACATCAACCCGCTGGGCTTCTTCTGAGTCGGGTAATGACTGTTGTGCCCGGGCCTTCCCACACAGGCCCGGTGGCGAGTCAGCACACGGACGTGCACATTCTTCCCCGGTGTCTGGCCGGGGTGCATCTCTACCGGATTGCAGTTGACTGGTGGGGATGGATGGGTCTTCCTGCCAGTTTTAGGTCCTTCCCAGGGCCTTTTTTTGTGTCTGAGCCGATGCCCATCGGAATGGGTCGAAAGGATGAGTTTCGGGGCTCGGATCGGTCTGAAATCAGTGCCAAAGTACCATATTTGCCGTTTCGGGGACTGGGTAGGATTGGAGATGAGTTACCGGGCAACCGGTTAACGGATCCTCAATGCCACAACAATCATCACAAGAGGTAAGCGTTATGTGGACCAAGCCAGCCTATGAAGACCTGCGGATCGGCTTCGAAGTCACCATGTACTTCGCCAACCGCTGAGAAGTGATGGCCAGCCTCGTGCGCTGGCCATTTTGCTTCTGGAGTTTCCGTCATGCAGATTCGTATCCTCGGTTCCGCCGCCGGCGGAGGGTTTCCCCAGTGGAACTGCAATTGCGCCAATTGTGATGGCTTCCGCAAAGGAACGCTGAACGCCAGCGCTCGCACTCAGTCCTCCATTGCCATCAGCGAAGACGGTGTTCACTGGATTCTCTGTAACGCGTCTCCCGATATTCGTGCTCAGCTGGCAAGTTTTGATGCCATGCAACCGGGCCGCGCGCTTCGGGATACCGGGATCAACGCGGTGTTGCTGATTGACAGCCAGGTGGACCATACCACCGGACTGCTGATGTTGCGGGAGGGTTTGCCACTGGATGTCTGGTGCACGGCGCAGGTCCATGAAGACCTTAGTGGCGGCTTTCCGCTGTTCCGCATGCTTGAGCACTGGAATGGAGGGCCCCGGTGGCACGAAGTGCCTTGTACCGACCAGCAATCCTTTACCATTCCCTGTGCACCGTCGCTGAGGCTGACAGCCATACCGCTGCTGAGCAATGCGCCGCCTTATTCGCCACGCCGTCACAACCCGCATCCAGGTGACAACATCGGCCTTTTCATAGAAGACACCCGCAGTGGTACAACGGTTATGTACGCGCCAGGGCTCGGGAAGCCGGACGAGCAGATCCTGCAATGGATGCGCAAGGCCGACACTCTGTTAGTGGATGGCACTGTGTGGCATGACGATGAAATGCTGCGTTGCGAGGTGGGTACCCGCACCGGTCAGGAAATGGGGCACCTGGCCCAGAGTGGCCCTGGCGGCATGATCGAAGTGCTGGATACCATGCGAGCGCGCAGGAAAATTCTTATCCACATCAACAATACCAACCCGATTCTGGACGAGGATTCGCCTGAACGGGCCGTGCTGACCCGGCATGGCATTGAGGTGTCGTTTGACGGCATGCATCTGGATATGGAGGTCCCCCTGTGAACGCAACTGCTACAACCGTCATGAATCGGGGGGATTTTGAGCAGGCCCTGCGGGCAAAAGGCCAGTACTACCATATCCACCATCCTTACCATAAAGCCATGTACGGCGGTGACTGCACCCCGGAGCAGATTCGTGGCTGGGTCGCTAACCGTTACTACTATCAGATCAACATCCCCCGAAAGGATGCGGCGATCATGGCTAACTGCCCGGATGCCTCGGTACGTCGGTTGTGGCTCCAAAGAGTGTTGGATCACGATGGTAACAGCGACGACGAGGGTGGCATCGAAGCCTGGCTGAGCCTGGCGGAAGCAGTAGGGCTAACTCGGGACGAGATCATCGACCAGCGCCACGTGCTGCCGGGTGTGCGGTTTGCGGTAGACGCCTACCTGAACTTTGCCCGCCGGGCGACCTGGCAGGAAGCGGCCTGTTCCTCCCTGACGGAACTGTTTGCGCCGGAGATTCACCAGTCCCGGCTGGATAGCTGGCCTCAGCATTACCCCTGGATCCAGACCGATGGTTATGTCTATTTCCGCAAGCGGTTGTCGGAAGCGCGCCGTGACGTGGAGCATGGTTTGGCGATTACCCTGGATCACTTTACCACCGCGGCACAGCAGGCCCGTGCCCTGGAAATCCTTCAATTCAAACTGGATATCTTATGGTCTATGTTGGATGCCCTGACTATGGCTTATCAGCACCGCACGCCGCCGTACCACACCGTAACCAGCCAGCCAGTCTGGCACAGGGGGGTGTAGTGGGCACGCTCATGGAGCGCACCCCGCGCCTTCGCCCGGGGTTCCGTTTCCAGTGGGAGCCGGCCCAGAAGGCCCACGTATTGCTGTATCCGGAAGGTATGGTACGGCTGAACGACAGTGCCGGGGCGGTGCTGAAGGAAGTGGATGGCCAGCGCACCGTGGCCGATATTGTCGCTATCCTGGAGCAGAAGTTTCCCGATGCGGGATCCCTGGCAGACGATGTCAGCGATTTCCTCAAGGACGCTGAACAGCAACACTGGATACTGTTTCCATGAATCGGCACGACACCATGCCGGCGGGTGATCGCCCTGGTATTGGTCCGCCACTGTGGCTGCTGGCGGAACTGACCTACCGCTGCCCGCTGCAATGCCCATATTGTTCCAACCCACTGGATTTTGCGCAGACCCAGCAGGAATTGAGCACCGATGAGTGGGTCAGGGTGCTGCGCCAGGGCCGTGAGATGGGAGCAGCCCAGCTGGGCTTTTCCGGGGG
>PBRG01000049.1 GCA_002726615.1 Marinobacter sp. | reverse complement strand
GATTGGAGTAGCCGATGCGATTAAACAGGATTCGGAAGCCGCCATCCGTCGGCTACACGATGCTGGTATACGTGTAATGATGGTGACTGGCGACGTCGACGCCACCGCCAAAGCCATCGCCGAAAAAGCCGGGATTGACAGTTACCGAGCTGAAGTCCTACCGCAAGACAAAGCCACCATCGTCAGCGAGATGCGGGGCAAAGGCTATACCGTGGCCATGGTGGGCGACGGCATCAACGATGCGCCTGCCCTTGCGGCGGCGGACGTTGGCTTCGCCATTGGCACCGGCACCGATGTCGCCATCGAAAGCGCCGGTATTACGCTGATGCGGGGCTCTCTTCACGGCGTTGCCGACGCCATCGAGATATCCCGGGCCACGGTACGCAACATTCACCAGAACCTGTTCGGCGCCTTTGTCTACAACTCGTTGGGCATACCCGTCGCGGCCGGGCTGCTTTACCCACTGTGGGGGGTTCTGATGAGCCCGATACTGGCCGGCGCCGCGATGTCGCTGTCCTCGGTCACGGTCGTCACCAACGCCAACCGGCTGCGACTGTTCAAAACCACCAGCAACGCAGGCAAGGGGGGGAACCAATGAGTACATTTCTGGTCAATGCCGGAGGATTGATCCTGATGGCCGCCATCGTCTGGTGGTTCTGGGTGTCACCTTCCAGCGGCGGCAAACCAAACCACGATCACAGCCATCATCATTGAGGTAACACCATGAAAAAACACGTGTTGGCCCTTGGCCTTGTCGCAACCTTCGGCTTGAATGGTCAGTTGCAGGCCGAAGACGAACTGAAAGACATTCATGTCTACAAGTCCCCGACCTGCGGCTGCTGCACGGATTGGGTGGACCATCTGAAGGAAAACGGCTTCAAGGTCGAGGTCACTGAAACCAATAACCTGAACCCGATAAAGATCGACGCCGGCCTGACACCGTCACTCGCCAGTTGCCACACCGCGTTTGTTGGCGACTACGTGATTGAAGGTCACGTGCCTGCCAATGACATTCACCGGTTGATTGCGGAGGCCCCGAAAGCAAAAGGCTTGTCAGTGCCCGGCATGCCGGCTGGCTCCCCCGGCATGGAAGTGGGGGGGCGCAAGGACCACTATCAGGTGTTGATGTTCAACGACAGCGGCCAGACCAAAGTCTTCGCAGAACACAACTAGTTTTCCTACACACTTTGCCATGCCTGCTCTATCATACCTTCCAGATAGATCCAGACTGTGCATAAGGAAAGCTTTTGAGCCTGAAAACCCGACTACTGGGCCTGGCAGCGGCTCTGATGATCATCGCCTCAGTCGCCTCCTGGCTCGCGTATCGGGAGCTTTCCGAGGACATCATCGAGCGCTGGGGGCAGCAGGTTGCCGAAATACAGGTGCGCTACGACAGCGCCCGCCTGCTGCAATCCCTGGAACGGGAAATCGGGCTCGCCCGCCAGATGGCCGACTCCTCCACGCTGGTCAACTGGGCTACCTCACCGGAAGATAAGGCGTTACAGCGCGACGCCATCCGCGAAATGGAAAGCTTCCGGAGCAATTTCCGCGACAACAGTTACTTCGTCGCCCTCCGTGATTCCCGCCGCTATTACTACAACAATGCCGACAACGAGTTTGCGGATGATCAGTTCCGCTACATCCTGGCCCCCGACAAACCCGAAGATGCCTGGTTCTTCCAACTGATTGAGGAAGGCCGCAATTTTCATCTGAACGTAAACCCCGATACCGAGCTCGGTGTGACCAAACTCTGGATCGACGTGCTGATGCGGGATGAGGAAGATCGCATCGTCGGCATGGTCGGTACCGGCCTGGACCTGGACGCGTTCCTGCAGGATATCGTGGATATTGACCAGGAGGGAATCACCACCCTGTTCGTGGACTACAACGGCGCGATACAGCTCTACCGCGACCGCAACTACATCGACTTTGCCAGCATCATCAAACCGGAAGGCCAGAAAAGCACCGTCGACCTGCTGTTTGATAACCCGGAAGACAAGCAGAAGGTGCTGGGCATGCTGCAGCTCCTGAAAAATCGGGGCGGCGCCACCGGTGCCGTGGAGAGCAGCTTCGTGACCGTGGACGGCCGAAAACACCTGGCTGGCGTGGCCTTCCTGCCTGCCATCGGCTGGTTCGAAATCACCCTGCTGGATCTTGAAGCGCTCCTGCCCCGCAGTTACCTATGGCCTTTGGTTGCCGTGTTCCTGACCAGCTTGCTGGTCACCCTGATTCTGTTCCATCTGATCATCCGTTCCCGCATCCTCAAACCCCTCGTCAGCCTTGAGAGCGCTGTTGAAAAGGTTCGGGGTGGCAGTTTTGCGCTCCCATACCTGGAAAAACCGGACAACGAGATCGGCAGGCTTGCCAGTCATTTCGAGACAATGACCGACACGCTCGAGCACTCGACCCGCGAACTGGAACGAAAGGTTGCGCAACGTACCGATGAGCTGAACAGGCTGGCGCGTATTGACGCCCTCACCGGGCTTAAAAACCGCCGTGGTCTGGACGAAGCCCTGGATGAAGAAATACAGCGGGCAAAACGACAGAACACGGGCTTTGGTCTGATCTGGCTGGACATTGACCACTTCAAGGCCGTCAACGACGAATTGGGCCATCAGACCGGTGACGACATTCTCTGCCGCGTGGCACTGTGGCTCAAGGCCGGCGTGCGGCCCTACGACCACCCCGGCCGCTGGGGCGGCGACGAGTTCGTGGTGGTGCTCTCGCCCTGCGATGAAGATACGCTGTGCCAGATTGCCGCGCGGATACGCGAAACCATCGAAAGGGACAGCATTCGCACCGGCACGCCGGTGACCGTTAGCGTGGGCGGGTATCTCTGCCAGCCCGGCGACAACGTTGATACCATTCTGCGACAGGCCGATCAGGCGCTCTACCGTGTGAAACAACAGGGGCGGAATAAAGTGCTTATCACGGATGGATCAGGCCAGGAAATTAACCCCGCGTAACATGGTCTGACTCATACCGCCATAACCGGTATACTCCGCAGCGACACTCAAATTTTATCCAGCCAGGTTCTGTTCATGCTCAATGCCGACGCCCTCAGCCAGTTGCGCCAGCTGAAAACCAATATCGAGGAAAACAAGGTTGTCTTTCCGGGTACCGTCAAAGCCACCAATGGGCGTTTCGGCTTTGTTGCGCTGGATGAGGGGCGAGACGTCTTCCTGCCACCGGAAGAAATGCAGAAAGTGCTGCCCGGTGACCGCGTCAAGATCACCGAGGAAGAGGGCGACAAGGGCAAGACCCAGGGCATGATCGACGAACTGCTGGACACCAGCCTGGACACCTTCGTTGGTCGCTATCTGGTGAAAGGTAAAGGCCACTTCGTGGTGCCGGAAACCCCCGGCATCAACCGCTGGATCTTCATACCGCCGAAGGAGCGCCAGGGTGCCGAGCCCGACGATTACATCTACTGCCAGATTCACAAGCATCCGATCAAGGATGGCAAAGGCCAGGCAAAGATCCTGAAGGTTATCGGCAAAGCCGGTGATACCGGCATCGAACGCGCGCTCACCGTTGCCACCTTCCACCTGCCAGACACCTGGTCCGACGCCGTGCAGAAACAGGCCAGTGCGCTGGACGAATCAACCGTCGAGGCAAAAAGCGAAGGCCGGGATGATCGCACCGACCAGCCCTATGTGACCATCGACAGCCCCGGCACCCAGGACATGGACGATGCCCTGCTGGCAGTGCCCAACGCCACCGGCTGGAAACTGTCCATTGCCATTGCCGACCCAACGGCTGTTATCGAGCCGGGCAGCCCTGCCGAGCAGGAGGCCTTCCGCCGCGCTACCGCCATCTATTTCCCCGGCGAACCGCTGCCCATGCTGCCGGATACCCTCAGTACCCGCCTGTGCTCGCTGATGCCGGACGTCAAGCGCCTGGCACTGGTCTGCGACCTTCAGGTGAACAATGATGGCAGTCTCGGCGACTACCAATTTCACCAGGCAGTGATTCGCTCCCATGGCAAACTCAGCTACGAACTGGTCTCCAACCTGATCGAAGGCCGGGAAGACGACGAAATCAAGGCGCTGCCGGATACCGTCTCCAACAGCCTCGACCAGCTCCACCAGATCGCCACCGCTCTGCGCAAATGGCGACATGAGCACGCACTGGTGAACGGCGACCGCCCCGAATTCCGCCTGCGTCTGGACGAGAATCGCCGCATACGGCTGATCGAACCCTCCGTTCAGAACGAGGCCCATCGTCTGGTGGAAGAATGCATGATTGCGGCCAACCGCTGCGCGGCCGACTTCCTGGGGCAACGTGACAAGGGACTGTTTATCCAGCATCCGGGTTTGCGGGACGACCGCTCCGATAACGTCCGCGCCCTGCTGGAGGGTTATGCTCCTGACTTGGCGGGTATTGATGCCACCAGTGCCGCAGGCTTTCGCGACCTGATGAAACAGACCGAGGGGCTGGCCGCAGAGGTTCCCGTCAAAGCGATTATTTCCCGCCAGCTTGCCCGCGCCGAGCTGTCGTTCACGCCGGCGCCCCATCAAGGCATGGGGCTTGCCGCCTACACCACGTTCACATCGCCGCTTCGCAAGTTCAGCGATTTCCACGTGCATCGGCTGATCAAGTCGATCCTGTGGCAGGAGTCGCTGAACGAGCTCAACGATGAGCAACTGACCGAACTGCAACAGACCCAGATCCGCGCCCGTCAGGCTGCCAACAGCCTTGAGAACTGGCTCAAGAGTGATTTTGCGAAAACCCTTGGTGAAAACGCGATGACCGGCGTGATCAGCCGCACAACGCCGGCAGGGTTCTTTGTACGGCTGGATGCTAACGGACTGGAAGGGTTCGTGAGCTGCAAAACACTTGAAGGTAAGTTCAGCTTCGATCCCGTTACGTTGCGCCTGGTTCACAACAAGAACGGCCGCACGTTCCAGTTGGAACAACCAGTGACCGTGACCTTCTCCGGCGTGGACAACGAACGCAAGCAGATCCAGTTCAATCTGGTGGACGCGCCGGCTGAAGGCCGTGAGCCCGCGAACACCATTGATGCTTGAAAATCCGGCTCCGGAGCGCCATCTTAATGGATAAACGGGCACTTATTCGTTACGGAGGTGAATCCGGATGCCGATCAGTCCAACCGAGTTCCTGAAGAAGTATGGCTTCGAAGAGGAAGAAGAGGAGCGCGACCATAGCCTGCGCCACAATGCGATGGAGCACGCAAAGCATTTGAAGCGCCCTCATGCTGGCACGCCCCATGACTGGGAAGAGTGGGAGCGTTACAAGAAAGAACACCCGGACGAGGTCGAAGACGACGAGGACAGCAATTAGTCCTGCCCAAGCATCCTCGACAAGCGTTCGTCTTTCGCCCGCCACTGTTCCGCCAGCCAGTTCTTCACGTTTTTTCGGTGCTCTGCATCGGTCGCATAATCCCGGCCTTTCAGGTGCGCCGGGATGGTAACTGTGTCGATCTCCATGCCGACTTTCCTCACCCTTCCGCACATGAAATCCCAGAACGTTGGAGCCCCCCCGGGATAGGCAATAGTGACATCCACCAGGGTTTCGATGGAGTCGCCCATGGCATCCAGCACGAAAGCCACACCGCCGGCCTTTGGTGTCAGCAGGTGGGTGTATTTTGATTTCTGCTTGTCGTGCTTGGCCTGGGTAAAGCGCGTGCCTTCAACGAAATTCATCACGCTTACCGGGGTGTAGCGGAACTTCTCACAAGCCGTGCGGGTCGCTTTAAGATCTTCACCACGCTTTTCCGGGTGTTTGATCAGGTACTCGCGGGTGTAGCGTTTCATGAACGGGAAATCCAACCCCCACCAGGCCAACCCTATGACCGGCACCCAGATCAGTTGTTGCTTGAGGAAGAACTTCAGAAACGGTGCACGGTGGTTGAACACCCGCTGCATGGCGAAGATGTCGACCCAGCTTTGATGGTTGCTCAACACCAGGTACCAGCTTTCCCGCTTGAGCTTTTCGTCGCCGTGGACGGTCCATTCCGTGCCCTGGGTGAGTTTCATCCAGCCGGTGTTGCAGGCAACCCAGGCTTCGGCGATCCAGATGATGACTTTGGTGCACAGCACCCGGAAACCGGTGTGGGGAATAATCAGCTTCAATATGGCCGGGATGTAGAGAAGCAGGCACCAGAACAGGGTATTCAGCCCCAGGAGGATGGAACTGATGACGCCGATAACGGGGGCTGGCAGGAAGCTGAGCATGGTTGTCCTGTTGTTGGTTTTTTAAGATGGCTGAATGATACCAATGGTGAGCAGCTTTGGGCAGTGGCCTGAAGTGACCGGTTTGCCAATGGTGATGGACGTTCTTGCCATAGTTCTGGCCTGTATAGGTAGTCTAGTCTTATTCCGAACCTGTTCTCGACATACACGTTATGGAAACCTTTATGCCCGATCCGCTCAGCTACGCTTTCAACAAAGCCTCGGGAATAACCCGCCAGACAGCGCTCTATGCCGGCAACGCCTTCGACCGCGTATTCCGGGCCGCCAGCCTGGTGCAGGCAGGGCAGACGCCGTTCGAGACGTTGTACACCGATGGGCTGGTGAGCTTGCGATACTACCCGCCGTTGGCGGAGGATTTTATCGAGTTAGACAGCGAGATGATTGATGTGGAGCGCACGCCCCACAAAACGCCCATCGTGATCGTGCCGCCCCTGGCGGTGAACATGCTGATCTACGACCTGTTTCCCCAACGCAGCCTGGTGCGGTTCCTGCGGGCCAAGGGGTTCGAGGTGTACCTGATCGACTGGGGCGTGCCCACGCGGCAGCACAGTCACTACAACCTTCACACCTACGTGGCGGAGTTGCTGCCGGCATACCTGAACCGGGTGCGGGAGCACAGCGGGGAGCAGGAGCTGTCGCTGCATGGCTGGAGCCTGGGGGGCATGTTCACGCTGTTCTACTCCGCCCTCAGCCGCGACCAGCAGATTCGCAACGCCATCGTGCTGGGCTCTCCCATCGACAGCCACGCGTCAGGGCTGATGGGGTTGATGTACCAGCGGGTCTCCGACGTGGCCGATTTTGTCCGCAAACGCACCGGTTTCCGCCTGCACGATGTAAAACCCCACTGGTTCCACACCCCCGGCTGGGCCAACACCATCGGCTTCAAGCTCACCAACCCCATCGGCAGCGTGATGGGCTACTGGGAACTCATCGTCCGCCTGGGCGACCGCGACTTCGTCGCCAGCCACGCCACCACCTCCGCCTTCCTCGACCGCATGGTCGCCTACCCCGGCGGCATCGTGCAGGATGCCGTGGTACGCCTGTGGATCGACAACGAACTCTCCAAAGGCCAGATCCAGATTGGCGAAGACGTCGCCCGGTTGGACAATGTAAACGCCAACTTACTCGCCATCGCTGGCGATACCGACACCCTGGCCACGCCCGGCGCGGTCAAACGCATAGAAGATCACGTCAGTTCAAAAGACGTTACTTTCCGGGTTACCCCCGGTGGTCACATGGGCATTCTGGCCGGCAGCAAAGCGCCGAAGGAAAGCTGGCTGGAGATGGCGGAGTGGTTGGCTGAAAGATCGAACTGAATCGACCTGGACGTCCGAGCAAAAGACAGCTATCACGAGAGTTGAACGCACGTCTCGGGAAGGGCTATCCAAAACTGTGCGGAGCCATGGATGGCGGAGCCCAAGCGCCACATGGATGTGCCGAAGGAGCGTGTTTTGGATAGCCCTTCCCGAGAGGTGCAGCCACCAGAAAGTCAGAGATTAGCCAAAGTCGCGGGCAACTCCGAAAGACTCCGAACCACCGCATTAGGCTCAATCCCCCAGTCTTCAAACACCTTCCCGGCATCCCTCTGCACCCAGATTGCCGTCAACCCCGCCGCCCGGGCACCAATCACATCCCACGCGTTGCTGGACACCAGGCACAGAGGCTTATCCATCGCCCCGGTCGCCCGTCGTGCATAGGCATACACCGCCGGGTCCGGCTTGAAGCTCTTGATGTCATCCACCGATACCAACCCATCAAACTGATTCAGCAAATTGTTATGTCCCAGCACCTTCTCCAACGCCGGATAGGTGCCATTGGAAAAGGCAAACATCCGATACTTCCCCTTAAGTGACTCCAGTGCTGGCAGCGAGTCGTCAAACGCAGGCAGGGACAGATAGGCCCCCATCAGCTCATCTTCCCGCTCTCCACTTAAGCTCAACCCATGGCTGGCCATCGCATACCTTAGCGCCTGCCGCGTACAGGCCCCGAAATCCTCGTACATTCGCATCAGTCCCTTTCGAAAGGAAAACTCCAACTGCTTTTCCCGCCACTGGGCACTCACGGATTCCGCCGCCTCGCCTGCGTCCGGCGCCAACAGTTCTGCCATTCCCATGGGGTCCACCAGGGTTCCGTATACATCGAACGCCAGGATCGGTTTCATAGAATGCTCCTTCATTTGTTCAGCCATTGTTACGCCATCGTAAACCAGTCGGCATCGTTTTTTGAATGTTTACTCAAACCGCCAACATCAAATTCTCCGGAATGGGCAACTTCACTTGCCTCGGGTACACTGCTATTCATGAACTCCATTGATACATTTAACCTCGATATTCGCTCCCTCAGTACCTTCATCGCAGTGCTGGACGAGGGGAGCGTTTCGAGGGCCGCTGTACGCCTGGGCGTGAGTCAGTCGGCTGTCAGCCACACTCTGGACCGACTACGCCAGGCCCTGGGCGACGCCCTATTCGTCAAATCCGGCCGTGGCATCGTCCCCACCCGGTACGCCCTCCAGGCCGGCCCACACATTCGCCAGATTCTGGACGACCTGCACTCCCTGTCCTCCGGGCCGCCCTTCACACCGGCCACCGCCGAGTTCACCTTCACCATCGCCGCCAATGATTACCAGCGCGACCTGTTGTTACCCGCCCTGTTGTCGGTGATCAGGCAGGAGGCTCCAGGCATCCGACTGCAGGTTGTCCCCTCAGGTATTCCGACCGCGGACATGTTACGCAAAGACCTGTGTGACCTGATTATTTCCCCTCACGCACCGGAAAGCACCGACATTATGCAGCGGGGCCTGATGGCGGATCAGATGGTGGTTTTCTACGATCCCGCCACCCGACAGCCCCCGGAATCCCTGGCGGATTACCTGAAGGCGGATCACATCGCCATCCTGTTTGGCACAGGCGAGAAAACGGCGTTCGAGGGTTCGTTGGCCGCCCAGGGCTTGACCCGGAAAACGGTCGTAACGGTCTCCAATTTCTCAGGCCTGCCAGGTTTCTTACGTGGAACCAACATGCTCGCTACAGCGCCAAAACGCATGAGTGAGGACTTGCTACGGAACTTTGCCTGGACCCCCCTCCCATTCGACTACAAGCCGTTCACGCTGCTGATGCTGTGGCACAAACGCAATCAGACCGACCCTGCCCATCGCTGGATCCGCAATCATGTAAACGGCGTGGCGGCGGCAATGAATGACCTCAATACCTGACCTATCTGTTTTATTCATACGTTGTATGAAATAGCCGGCCGTTATCTCAAGACACTGGAAGCGTAAACTCCCCAGATCAGACCAAGTGCGGGGCGAGAGCCGGCCTTCTGAAACCGTGCGGAGCCATGGATGGCGGAGCCGAGCGTACAGGGATG
>PBRG01000048.1 GCA_002726615.1 Marinobacter sp. | reverse complement strand
TCCGCGTACTTCGCGACGGTCGCCTTCATGTCCTCCAGATAGTGCATGGTCAGGAAGGTGACATCCTCCGAGTTCATGCCCCTGACGGTGAAAAACCCGCCGCTCTTGCCCACCGCGATCCGGGTGGTCTCGATCTCAAAATTAACAGCCATATCGACTCCTTGGCATAGAAAAGGGGGCGACCCCGGATGGAGCCGCCCCCTGATAGGTCTCCGGGAGAGGAGAACTTACGCTGCGACCGGGCGACCGTCAACGTAATGCTTCTCGTAGCCCTCCTTCTTGAGGACTTCGCCCGTGAACGACATCTCGCTCCACGAGTCGGCCTTGAACTCGTAGTCGCCGTCCGGGGACAGTTCGACGAGGGGCCAGTAGTCATCGCGGTTCTCGCCCGCCGTGTTGTCGGCAATGTAGCGCAGCGCGCCACGGATCGTCTCGCCCTTGGAGATGATGACCGTGCGGGAGTGCGCGGCTTCGTCGAAGGTCACGATGATCGCGTCCCCATCGGCGATGTCCGGGGCATCCTCACGAATGAAGATGCGGCCCAGTTCGGTATCGACCTCGTAGTTGGCGTTGATGCCGCCGGGGCCGGTTGCTGCCGGGATCGCGACCGGAGTGCTTTCGTCGTCGGTTACGCTGGTGATCGAAACCGAGCGCGCGCCGGTCGGCGACGTGGGCGACATGCCAAGCTGATACCAGCGACCGCGCTTGACGGTGATGGTTTCCACGACATCGGACTGCGCCGAGACCGCCAGTTGCTCGGCGGTGCCCTTCCAGAGCAGCGCGAGGTTTTCCGGCTGGATGTCGTCCGTGGTGAAGCCGACCGTCTGGTCCGACTGAGTGACGACCGAAGCGTCCTTGGCGCGCTCCTTCTCGTCCGAGGAGTAATGCTCCTCGCGGGTCTCGTCGGTCGAGCCGGTCAGGCTGGTCGTGTTGCCGATGTAGTATTCGCCGGTCGTATTGCCGTCGTCATCGAATCGGTCGAAGTAGAGCTTACCAGCCCCGAGCGTGTAGTTCTTGGTGCGCGCCATGGTATCATTCCTCCTGCACAAAGGGCATCGTAAGGTCAGTCACGTTCCCGACTGAGATGGGCATATAGAAGTACGCGGCGTCTGATACAGTATCTTTGCCCGGTCGCACAATAGGAATCTGATACCGGACATCTGCAATCAGGTCGCCGAGCCGCCATTCGCCCGGATAGAGACCCCCACGGCCTCCGTTTTTCTTCTGCGCGGTGATACGGGACATCCGCATCTGTGTCCACGCCAGAAGCGAGTACGCCGGATCAAGCGGGTTGCGCTGATCGTCATCGGCAAAGCCTTGAATGAGAAGGGTCCAGTCCTCGTCCTGCACGAGATCGTTGCCCGCCCCGTTCGGATCAAGCTGGCGCGGGGCCTCAAGGATCGCGAGAAATGGGTTCTTCACCTCGTCCCCGAACTCCAGCCGCCCTCGGAATACGCTCTGGCTGAGATCGTAGGGGCAGACCTCTCCTGCCATCTGAGGCGGCAAATCGGTCCATGCTGGGGTGATCCCTTGCAGGTGCTTCGTGAGCGCCTTCATGATCGCGAGCTTCTTGGAAATCATTTCACGTCCTCACTTCTTGCCGCTGAGTCGGACGTACTGCCGGATGAACTCGGTCTGGAGATCATCGGCCACGGCGGGACTTTCGGCCACGCTGACTTCGCGGAACACCTGATCCACGGAAGGTCCATACAGCAGATAAAGGTCCGGCGCTAGTTGGACGCCCTGACTGCCCTTCTTGCGGCCCCTGAGCCGCTGTCCGGGCTTGAGGCGGATCGCCAGCCCGACGTTGAACCCGTCGCTCGTGTCGCCGCCCCGGCGGAGCTTCACAAAGAACGCACCGCCGATTCGCTTGGCCCCGCCGCCGGGATCGACTTTGACCCGGACGCCGCCGGTCCTGCGCGCGCCCTCCGGGCTGTCCTGAGTGAACCGGGCGAGCGACGTTGGCCGGAACCGCGCGACGATGCTGGCCGAGAGATCGTTGTCCGTGGCCCGCTTGACCTGCCCGAATCGGCGCTTGTCCTCCAGATAGCCGCGAGGAAAGGAGACCTCCTCCTTCATCGCCCGGCGCATCCGGGGAACCGCCTTCCGGCTGGTCGTGCTGTTGATGGCGAGCCGTGCCGACTTGCGGGCGGTCTCGGGCTGGGAGGACAGGAACTCCTCTATGTCGAGGAGGTTGACAGCGGTGATTCTGGCGGACATGCCCCGCTCCTTGGTCTAGCCCCGCTTGCGGGCCACGACCCACACTGTCTCGCCGGGGCCGTCTGGGGGCTGCTGGCTGTCCAGTACGAAGGTCAGGCCCTTATACTCCGCAATCGTCACCTCAGCGCCACGGGAGAGCGTCAGGGCGGCCTCTCCGTTCGCGATCAGACCTGCGGATACCTCGGCCACGTTCTCGTCGTGGAAAACGAGCCGGTCGATCCCGTCGATGATCTCGGCGTAGTCTGCGGTCAGGTCGCCGGATCGGTCGAGCTTGTTGTGGTATCGGACGGTCAGGGTCGCCCCTTGGTAGCCATCCGCGAAGATCAGGCCGTCCGGGTGATCCTCGTCTACCAGAGTCGCGGGAACGGCGAGCCGTCCGTGGATGGCCCGCCGCGTCCTCGCTTTGATGTCTGCCAGAGACACCGGGCGACCTTAGAGGCCGCTATCGTCGGCAGGTGCGCCGTCGTTGCCCGCGTCGATCTCGCCAGCTTCATGCTTCTTGGCGAGTTCCAGCAGGTCGGCCTTCTTGGCGTTGCTCTCGAACTCGACCGAGTGGAAGGTCAGATACGCCTTCAACTGATCGACGTTCTTGTCATCCATCGCCTTGTCCTGTCCCTCGAAATCGGGGACCTCGACGACTTCGGGTTCGGATTCCGTGACCTTGCCGCCGCCCTCGTTGATCGGCGAGCGGTAGTGCAGCTTGCCGGTCGAGACCGTCAGCTTGTCGAGCAGGGTCATTTCGTCGTCGGTCAGATCGACGACCTTGCCTGCGGCGAAACGAACACGGCGTTCTTCGCCATCGACTTCGCGGTTCGTGGTGAACGCCACGAGGAGCTTCTTGAGTGCCATTTTCTCGTACCTCATTTCTCTGGGGCTACAGGGCGAAAAGGCCGGGCGCTATGCCCGGCCCTCCCGTTTCAGGTTGCGTTACTCGGGGTCGTGGACCTGCAACTTGAAGCTGTTGTTCGGTTCCATGGGAACCGGCAGCGGTGCCGACTGGCTCAGGGTATATTCCTTCGCCGGGTCGTCGTTCTTCTTGTCCACGATGCGCGGGAAGATACGCATCGCACGGAGACCGGCGTTCGGGTCCTTGATGGCCCCGAAGCACTGGACGCCGCTCAGACGGTTGCCGACGCCGACAACCGCGTTCGGGTCGATGTAGAAGCCTTCCGTCAGGACGCCCGTTTCCGGGTCGCGCTGGTGGAAGTACCCGGCGTAGGTCCAGACGCGCGCCGTGGCCGCGCCATCGTTACCCCGGAACACCGCCTTGAGTTCGGCTTCCTTGTCGGTTTCTGCCGTGCTGAGGAACGGCGAGTCCGCCGAGGAACCGCCGATACGGAAATCCGTGTTCAGCAGGTCCTTGACATCGCTGTTCTTGTAGAAACGCTCGTAGGCCGAGTCGCCCATGATGATGTCGGTGATCCGACCGCCCGAGAGGCGGCGAGCCAGCTTCATCTTCGTGCCGAGATCGCCCAGCGGGTTCGCCGCCGATTCGCCCCAGCGCGCCGTGCCGGAAAGCACTTCGGTCAGGTCGGCATCACGGTTGAAGTCGATGGTGACGCGGGGATAGTCCTCGCCTTCCACCACGACGGACCCGTTGACGAGCGCCTGAGCGCACATCCAGTTGATCCGGCGCTCGATCATCTCGCGCTCGACACGGAAGTTCTCGGCGATGGTCGCGTCATACCGCTGCTGCGGCGTCAGCGAACCGAGCATCGGGGTTTCCCCGGCGCGGCGCTTGAACTGCTGGTTCACGTCGAGGTCATGCTTCGGCTTGACATAGGCGGGCTTGAACGACCGGGTATCGAACCCGCCGCGTTCCATCACGCGACCTTCGACGTGCGGCGCAACGAACGGAGCGAGGATGTAGCGATCCTCGCTGATCTCGTCGAACGCAACCTTCTCGGTCGTGAACGTGATTTCCTCCGGGAAGAACTGGAGGAAGAAAAGCGGGTCGATCTGCTGGCGATTCTGGACGCCAATCAGGGTCATCGTATCGTAAAGTTCAACGGCCATCTGGCGTCTCCTTCGCGGGTCCCCCGTTCACCCATGAACGGCATCGGGAAAATGGTTACTTGAAAATCCCGGCGGCCACAAGTGCCGCCGGGATAAATCGGTTAGAGCAAGTGCTTGACCCGGAAAGGCGCACCGGCCTTTTCGAGCGCGGCGGACTTCTCCTCGTGCGTTCCACTGGCGAGACCAGCGGGCCAGACGAGCAGATCGGGGTTGAAACACGCCTGCACGTAGTAGGGACCCATGACGGCGGCGTTGTAGCCGGTCGCCGAAGTGTCCATGTCCGCAGCCGCCACGCCGACCGGCGTTGCTTCCGAGACATCCGCGTCAACGGCGGTCGGGTCCCACTGGACCAGTTCGTCGTCGGCATTGCGGGCGAGGATCGTGAGGACCGCGACATCGTTACCGGCGGCGAAGGTGCCCGCAGCCGTCTTGATGTCGTCCTCGGCGGTGAAAAGCTGAGTCGGGCTGTACGAGCCTTCGAGCGTCACGCCCTGAGCCATCCAGTCCTCGTTGCTGTATCCTTCAACAGCCATGGTGGAATCTCCTTGTGAAATGATTTCCGTGGAGGTCTGGCTTACGCCTTCGCCTGCTCGAACTTACGGCCCGTCGCCGCCGACTGCGCCCCGAGGATGCGCGATACGTTGTCGGAAACTTCGTCGTTCCCGCCAGCGTTGCTCTTGTCGCCGTCCGGGCCGACCTCAGGGTGCTTGCCCTGATCCATCGCCTTCTCGAACTGCGAGCCGCCCTTGGCCTTGTCGCCGTCGTCGGAGCCGCCCTTGTCGTCGTCGCCCTTGTCGGCGTCGTCGTCCTTGGGTTCGTCCTTCGGTTCGTCCTTCGGCTCGTCCTTCGGCTCCTCCTTGGGAGCCTCGGCCTTCGGCGAAGCGGTGAGCGTGGCGACGGCTTCCTCGACGGTCTGGTCCGTGTTGTAGGCCAGATGCTCGGCGAGACCTTCGCGGCCCTTCGCTTCTTCGTGGGTCATGATGCCCTTGATTCGCGCCTTCGTCTCGGTAGCGACGGCGGCCCGATCTTCGGAACTGATTTCTGCCATGGTTACTTCCTCCTGAGAGTCGTCAGTGGTGGGTTCCTCGTTGCCGAGTTCAGCGACGAACGATGCCACCGCCGTTGTCGGAGACTCCGCCGCGTCGATCAGCCCGAGCGACAATGCTTCCGTGGGCCTCATTACACGAGCTTGCGTTCCCTTGACAACACTTTCTTCCACACCGCGAAACTCGGCCACGGCGGAATGGAACTCAGCGGCGCGTTCGCTGACCATGCCTTGCAGGTACTCGCGGTCCTTTTCGGAAAGCGATTCGTACATATTGCCGCTGGTCTTGAACTCGCCGTCCTTGATGAACTCGGCCTCGATCCCCCACTCGGCGAGCATCTTGGCGATGTTCATGTGGAGGATGTAGACGCCGATGCTGCCGACCGAGCCGGACGGGGCGCAGACGACACGGTTGCACGGGGCCGCCAGCCAGAAGCCGCCCGAAGCGGACAGGCTGTTCACGAGCGCCATGGTCGGCTTTCCGAGCGAATTGATTTCGCGCGCAAGTTCGTCGCACCCGGCAGCCTCGCCGCCCGGCGTGTCGTGATCGAACACGATCAGGTCCACGTCGTCATCGGCAGCCGCAGCGTTCATCTGCTTGCGGATGAAGTCGTAGCCGGTGACGAAGCCCCAGCAGTAGTTGAAGCGGTTAATCAGGATTCCGTGGACCGGGATCACCGCCACACCGTCCTGATAGATGAACGGCTTCCTCGGCCCGTCAGGGCTGTCGTCGTAGCCCCACGCCCCGGCGACCTCAGTTCGCACCTCGTCCCATGCAGCCTGCGGGTCCGTGACCTGCTCCGCCTCGCTCAAGAGGCCGACGAGCATCCGTTCGGCGTGGCGGTCGCTGATAAGGCAATCCCCTGCCGACATGCGGCTGAGGACGGACGCCATAAGGCCGCGCTTACGCAGCTTCGTCATCGGATTCTCCTGTGTCGTCTACCTCGGCGTCGTCAGCGGCGGTCTGAGCGTCGTCAGCCTCGCTCTGGTCTCCGCCTTGGCCGGTGTTGCCCTTATTCGTGTTCAGGTCAAGCACGAGGCCCTTTTCCTCGATAACGCCTGCCTCAAGCGCCTTCTGCTCGAACACCTCGCGCCAGTCCTCGCCGAGGCGAGCGATTTCCGATTCATAGGTCGAGAGGCCCGCCTTGATTCGGAGGATCGCGGCCTGCGTCTCCTTGAGTTCGTCGATCTGGCCCGTGCCCTGACCGATCCACGAGCAGCGCATGAAAGCCTCCCGCATGAGCGGGCGATAGAAGTCATCGCGAGTGAAGCCCGGCGGTAGCGGGACTTCGCCCTGCGCGATCATCTCCTCCAGCACGTTGCCGTACATCAAGTTCGCCATGCGGTCGGCGACGTTCTTCTTCCGCGAGCGCATGGCCCGGCGCGTGTTCTCCGTGGAGAGCTTCGCCGTGGCATACGACATCTTGGAGTAGTCGCGCGAGAACTCGGCATAATCCATGCCCAGCGCCGCCGCTGTATGGCGAAGCAGCGAAGACTCGAAATCAGTTCCGAGGTTGCCGGTCGTGCCCAGCGTTTTCATGTTCAGGCTGGTGCCGGGATACAGATGCGGGATCATCGCCCCGTCGAGCGCGATGTTCTCGGCCCCGGCGAGGTACTTCTGGAGGCCCGCCAGATACGCCCCGATAGCCGTGTTCAGGGCTTCCGGGGTGCTGGCATCGCCGCCCATAGCGACAATCATTTCCGCCGTGGGCATCTCCGATTCGATTGCCGCGCAGTACGTCGCGTTGATGACGGCGTTCTGGAGCGTCACTTCCTGCAAGTGCTTCGTCATCCGCATACGCTTGAGCGCCGCGACCATATCGGCCACGCCGCGATGCTGATCCGGGAAAAGCTGCTCGATAATGTGGATGACCTGCGGACGGCCCCACGGCTTGAGGCGCGGGACATAGGCGAAGTCCAGCATGTCATACGCGCCGGGCCAGAACGAGTTCGGGTGGTTCCGCTGGATGTAGTAGCCGAGGGGCTTGCCCCGTGCATCCACCTTGACCCCGCGTCGGAGGTCCTTCGTGTCGGCCTGCCAGTCCGGGTTCTTGAGCCGGGAAGGATCAACCATCTGGAAGCACGTCTTGAGCGGGCGACCTTGCGAGCGGTCCCACTCGGAGGTCGCGAGGATTTCGCCCGTCATGACGAACCCGGCGACCCCGAGTCGGACCATGCCGGTGAACGTGTTCATGCCTGCCGCGTCGAGGTAGCAGGCTTCGCTCTCGGCGATCAGGCTGAACCGGGCTTCGATGACGCGCTGCGCCTCGTCGGCCCATGCCTTCGTCGCGCCGGGGATGACCTGCCAAGCGATCTTGGAGTTCAGCCGGTACTGCGCGCCGACGATGGAGACCATGTGCGTCTGGATCGCGCCACGGGCATAGCCATCGTTGATGACCATATCCTTCGCCCGGCTGTCCGCAGGCTCCTTGACGCTGTTGATCGCCCGATCCGGCGGGACCGAGGCGACGTTCCAGTTGACGGTCTCGCGGCTGGTGCGCTCAGCGCCCTCCAGCCCGCCGCCCAGCGCGTGTTCTACGCCGCTGCCCTCGTAGATCGAAACCTCCGTTCGACCCCGCCCGGCGAAGTCGAACGCCTCTTGCGACTGTGCGCTCATTTACCGAACCTTTCGACCGAAAGTGAACCGCAGGGGTCCACGGTATTGTGCGAAGGTGGACCCGGTACACTGAGCCTTCTCGTTCTCCAGTTGACGGATGTAGGCGGCTAGGCCGTTCAGGTTCGTCTTGGAGTAGGAAACGCTCTCGCCGTTCTGGTCCACAAAGCGGGAAATTGCCTGCCCGGTCATCAACTCGTGGTGGGCCTGCCGGGCGGAGGCAAGGCGGGCGTCGATAGTCGTGCAATCTGCCATGTAGCCGGTCCTCACGCGATCTTGGAAGCGATTTCCGTGAGGTCATAACTCGTTTTCTGCTTCTCTGCAAACGGTTCAGCGCCGGGCTTGACAATAAACGGATTGTCTGGGTCGGTCGGGTTGGCCCATACCGGCGGCTTGTCCCAGAACGTCGGGCGTTCGCAGCGAATATATTTCGTCATGCAGAGACCGATCGCATAGTAGAGCAAGTCCCATGCTTCGTTGTTTCGGACGCCCGGAGCTTTGACCCAGCCCTTGTCTTTGAGGATTTCGGAGCAGAACTCCTTGAACAGCCATGCCGGGTTCCACTTCGGGATGCGGACCATCCCCTTATTCGGGACCTCGGACGCCAGAC
Organism: Marinobacter sp.; assembly: GCA_002726615.1. Lineage (GTDB taxonomy): Bacteria > Pseudomonadota > Gammaproteobacteria > Pseudomonadales > Oleiphilaceae > Marinobacter. The sequence goes on along the minus strand of PBRG01000048.1, from coordinate 33,446 downwards.
GATTGTTCGCCTCGTTCTTCAACTGGTTCGAGTTCAGCATCCAGACTGGCACGTCCCCGCGCGCCGTAGCGAGGTTCTTACGGTCGCTGGCGTCAGGGAAAGTCTCGCGGACCTGCGGCGCGTTCGGTGTGCCCGTACCTTTAAGCAGGAGGAAACGGTTTCCGAGGCCCATGGCCTTGAGCAGCCGCCAGAAGGCGTAAGCGTTCGCAGTCACACCGGCTTTACCGCCAGAGTCGCAACCGATGATGCGGATCGCCATGCGCTCGGCCCGGCCTTCCATCCTGTAGGTCCGCCGGATGACCTGCTCGATCAGAAGGTCCCAGTCCTCCAGATACGTGCCCGGCTTGACCCACTGGATGTCGCCATCCTCGTCCCGGCGACGTGACTTGCGGATGTCGAATCGCTCGACCAGCGCCAGATCGTATGGCTCTCCCGGAATCACGCTCCAGACCTGAACGACGAACATATTCTTCTGAACGTCAACCGTGGCGATCAGGAAGGCCGTCTCGGAAATGATTTCGATCTCGCCGGTCTCCGGGTCGCGCCCGAAGTCCTCGGCCCGAGCCATCATCTCCTCGGGCGTCCGCTCCGCCTCAGCCGCCTTCGGCTTGTACGGGCGGCCCAAGTCCGTGTTGTAGAACTTCCGCAGCGGCTCCTCATTCAGAGTCGCGTCGAACTCCTCCTCGGCTGTCAGGTATGCCGCGACGAGCTTGGGCCAGTTCGTAAAGGCTGCCGAGCAGCCCTCCAGCCAGTAGCTCGCGTACTTAGATCGACGGGGTGTTCCGGCCACGGAGCCGTTCTCGATCCGGCAGCCGTCCGGGAGCCAGAGGCCGTTCTGGGCGAGGGTGAAGCGTTCATCCGGCATTGTGTGGCCGTCGCATACCGGGCACTTCATGCGGACCGTCTCAGCCGCGTCTAGGGCGCTCGCAAACGGGTCCCACTCCAGAAGCTCGAACCGAGGCTCCAGAAACTCTCCGCAGCGTCCGCACGGCATATACCAACGGCGGCGGTCGCCACGGTTGTAGAGCGCGAGGATGCCGGTCGTCGGCGGGGCCTCGTGCGCCGTCTTGGGCGTGTACCGGAAGTCCGTGATCTCGCGGCTGGGCGATGATTCGCAGAGGGTCATCGCGAAGCTGCCATAGGAGGTCGTGCGCTTGGTCGCCAGATCGAAGGGATCGCCTTCGCCGTCGATGTCGTCCTCCATACGGTCGCGGTCGGTCAAGGCGATCCGGGGGATCGGCTTACCGGCAAGCTCGGCCTTCGTCGGCCACGCCAGACCGAGGATCGTCCCGTTCTTGTAGTGCTTGTCGAACTTGTTGTCCGCGTCCCGGCTCTCCAGCAGTTCCTTGCCGACCTTCTCCGAGTCCCGGTGCAGGCGATCAATGCGCCGGTTCGAGAAGTCGCGGGCGTTACCCTGCGTCGGCGAGAAGATCGTCATATCGGACGGCTCGGCGCGGATCGAGAACCCGGCCCAGTTCAAAATGAGTTCCGTCTTGCCGCACTGGGCCGGGCCGACGAAGATCACGGCGTCGAGATCGGGATCGACCAACTTGTCCAGCGGCTCGCGAAGGTACGGGGCGTAGGAGAAGCGCCACGGCCCGACATAGCCGGGCGCGTTGTTCAGGTAGCGTTCCTCCTCGGCCCACTCCGAGGGCTTGCGGTGATCGGGATCGAGCCATATCTGCTCGACGGTCTGGTTCACCAGATCGCCGAGATCGCTATAGCCCGTTATACTCGTCCGGTTCTTCCGAGGGGCTAGGAAGGCCAGTTCCTCCGTCGTCAGCCTGCTCGTGTTCACGAACGAGGAGAGGGCCGTCAGGTCCGACTCCTGCATCGTACTCGGGGCCGTCGCCATATCCTTCAAACTCCTTCATGATGGCCTTCCGACCTTCCACCAGCGCCCCTTCGACGACTCGGCGGACAACTGCTTTCTGCTCCCGGCTCAGACCGGCTTCGCGCTCGATTGTATCGGGCAGCAGGAGCAGGATCATGCGGACGCTGTTGAACAGGACCGAGATCAGCCTGACAACCCGGCTGGTGCGCCAAAGGTCCCCGATCATCTCCTCGTAGGCCGCTCGGGTTTTCTGGGCGCTCCAGAAGGCGTTCTGGAGCATCGGCGGCAGGTCCGAATGGTTCATGTTCATGATGACCCGCTCGATGTCGTAGCCGGGCTTCACGAGCCGCGCAGCGGCCTCCGGGATCGAGTAGATCGGGGTGCCCCGGCGGCGACCGACCGGCACGAGGCTTGAGACCTTGCTGGTGACGACCTTCGGGTCCATCTTGAACATGATCGCAAGCTGCCGGATCGTGGCCCCCTCGTAGATGATCGCCGAGCTTTCCGGGTCGTCGGAACGAACCAGATTCTCGTGACCTTCTTGCTTCCGCGCTGCCGACGCCACTTACAGACCTCCAAATACCTGCCGATAGATGTCATCCAGTACGGCGTCCGGGTTGGGTCCCCCGGCCCACCCCGTCTGGTGCTTTCCGTAGAACCAGATGACAGTGATCGACCTCACACAAGTCCCCACATACGATACTCTCCCCCCTAGTGGCAAGAGAATCGAGTTCAGCTTGTCCCGGACATCTCGCATCCGGGCATAATACCGCAGGTTGCCGGGGTCCGGCTCGCCGTCGTCGATCAGGTCTCGACCTACCATCACAATCCTCCTGTCAGCTTGGTCTCAGCGGCACGGATCGCCGCCATAGGGGTATCCTCCAGCACGAGCGTCTTGATCCCGCCAGCGACCGCCACGAGAGCGACCTTGCCCTGCGCGGTCCAGTAGAACGCCTCGTGCGTCAGCCCGGCGTCGAACAACGCCAGACTCAACTCCAGATCACCTTTCGCGTCGATGTCGCAGCTAGTCGAACGCTTCGGCATAGCTCGGCTCCTTGCGCTCGACCCGCTGGCCGGTGATCTCGGCCCGCATATCCATGATGTACCGGAACAAGGCGTTCTGGGCGTCCTCCTTGGCTTGGAGTCGCTTCACGGCAACCTCGTCAGCCGATCCCTTGACCACCAGCGGCCACGAGCGCACCGGGCGCGTCTGACCTTGCCGGGCGAGGCGCTTGTGAATCTGATACCACTTCTCGTAGGACCAGAACATATCGAAGATCGCGATGTCGTGGCCCGGCCCCTTCTGGAGGTTCAGGCCGAACTCACTTCCTTGCGGGTGGACCGCGAGAAGCTGGTACTTGCCCTTGTTCCATCCGTCCTGCTGGCTCCCCTTGCGATCCATGACCGCCATCTTCGGGAACGCCTTCTTGAGCCGGGCGAGGCTGGACTGCCACCAGTAGACCAGCATGATCGGCTCGCCCTGTAGCTCGTCGATCAACTGCCGCAGTTCCTCGATCTTGTGATCGTGGATTGCGCGGGCCTTCTTCTTGTCGTCGTACACCGCGCCCGAGCAGAACTGGAGGAGCTTCTGGCTGAGGCTCGCCGGGTTGTCGGCGTCGATGAAGTCGTCCGGGATGCCGGTGTCGTCGTAGCTATCCGAGAGGCGGAGGATACGGCTTTCGATGAACTCCTTCTCCAGTTCCCGAAGCTCGGGGCCGAGTTCGATCTTGCGCGTAAGATCGGCCCATCCGGTCGCCACCTCGGGCAGGTGATCCTCGGCCTTCGCCACGAGGCAGATGTCCGCCATCTGGGAGGAGATGATCTTGTCGTGCCCCTTGCGGAGCTTATAGCTGTACGTCTTGCTGTTGTACGTGAAATGCTCGTCGCGCCAGTGCGTAATCGCGTTGCCCCAGAGGTCCCCGGTATCCATCAACCAACGCTGGCTGAATAGCTTCTGGTAGCCCTCGGCGGCTGGCGTTGCCGTCATCTGGATAAACGATTTCAGTTCCCGGCGAAGCTCCCGCATCGCCTTGAACCGCTGGGTATTGTGATCCCCGAGGTCGCTGGCCTCGTCGTAGATCGCATCGTCGTAAGGGCAGCCCCGGCGCTCCTCCTTGAGGACATCGACGAGCCAAGGCAGGGCCTCCCTGTTGATGAAGTGCAGGGGCACGTCAACCCGAAGCTGAGCGCGCCGCAGGCGATCCTTGAACCCCGTGGTGATCGTCCCGGCGGCTCGGGTCGCCTCCTCGGGGGGCAAGCCGTCCGTGCGCGCGAGGCGGGCGTAGTAGGCCGCCAGACGGTCGAACTCGGCGAGGTCCTGCGGCTGGGCGAAAATCGGGGATAGCCCGGCGGTCCAGAAGTCCTCCCACTGGCGCTCCAGACTGGCCCGGCAGAGGCCGACATAGGTGTCCACTTCGTCCGGCTGGAGGCCGCCCTGACGCGCCCGCTGATAGGTGTCCCGATGGAACGCCTTGACCTCCGGGTCGTCGTCCTCGGCTCGGACAAGCTGATAGGGCGTCCCGGCGAGGTGCTGCCACTCGGCAAGCTCGTTGGGCCATGTCTGGCAGGCAACGCGGATCGGCGCGATCACGAGCGCCCGGCGGCTGACGCTGAGGTGCTTGAGCCGCTGCACGAGATAGGTCAGGCCGATAGCCGTCTTGCCCAGCCCCGCGTCGTAGTAGAGGCCGCTGTACCGGTTCAGGTGGCAGTGCGCCAGACCGTCCCATTGATACTGGTGGAAGTTGTCCAGCGTGAGCATGGAAATGATTTCCGTCCTATAACCGCGCCGCCGCCTGCATCTTGCGGACCTCTTGCCAAAACTCCCGGCGCGAGTGCGCCACGATTACAATCTCGCCCTGCGCCCGTAGCTCCTCGTGGCGGAGCAACTGGTGCGGTTCAGGCTCCTTGCCTTCGGCCTTCCACTCGCACCAGAACGCCGGGATGCCGAGACCCTGAGCCTTGTACCAGCGATCAGGCCAACCGTCATGATTGCAGACCATGATCTTGAGTTCGACGTAGCCGAGCTTCCGCCACTCGCTGCTGGTCTCCCGCTCGTCAACGGACTCCTTCCTCGGCTGGTTCCTGATCCGCCTCATAGCCCGCCCATATCCATCGCGCCAAGGTTGACCGGGCACTCCAGCAGCCGGTCGATAGGCCGCACGATGCAGTCGCCCTCGTGACCCCGGACCCAGACAACCCACATGCAGTCCATCAACGGCGACTTACCCCGCTCCTTTTCGAGGAAAGCCGGTCTCCACGTCAGATTCAGTTCCATGTACGGCTTCGTGTCACGGAACAGCTTCTTCCGGTTCTTCGTGTTCCAGTATTGAGCCTTGAGGAGCATCACGGCCACGGGCGCTTCTTCGATGGCCCGGCGGATGAACTTCTCGGCGATAGCAAACGGCGGGTTCGTGATGACGGCATCGTAAGACCCGGCCTGCTCAAACACGGTATCGGGTTCCGTGAAGTCGAAGCCGCCTTGCCCGCCCGTCACGTCCGGGCGCAGGTCGTACCCATCGACCCGGTAGCCGAACTCCTCCAGAGGCCGAACCATCATGCCATCGGCGCAAGCCGGTTCAAGCACGAGCGCGTCCGCCGGGAGCAGATCGGCTATGTGCGGAAGTAGGCTGTACGTGCAGTCGATAGGCGTAGGGTACAGGTCGGCAGGCTTCCGTGCCCACTTCTGCATCGCCGCCGCAATCGCGCCGGACATCCCGAGCGCCGGGCCGCCGTTGTGCCCGAGGCCGGGAACGTCCCAGAAGTCATCGTCAGTATCGCTCATAGTCCGCTCCAGTAGGGGTTGTCAGGGTCATCTGTCGGGAGATCGTCAGCGCCGATGTCCCTGAGATATTGCAGGTGCCGCTCGTAGTCCGGGATGTCGTGACCGCGCTCGTGCGCCACGACGACGGCCCAGAGGATTTCCGTGACATCAACGTAGTCGCCATCGAACCCCTCGAACTCGAAATGCGGGTTCCAGAAGAACGAGTCGGATTCGGGATGATAGACCAGCATCGTCAATCCTTCTTGTAGACCGGCCCCTCATACCCGGCAGCGTTCAGCGGCATGGTACGGAGGAACGGGAACTTCTCTTGGATGGCTTTGGTCATGCAGTGCCGCAGCCCCGGTAGGCCGTGAACGTCGTCGTCCTCGTCCTCCTCGGAAATGATTTCGTCGTGAACGTGGCCGCAGATGAAGTACCCGTCGGCATGGGCCTCCAGCATACCGAAGCCAAGGATGTCGCGGGCGAGTGCCTGCACGAAGTTCTCGATGAACTTGCCGCCATGGCTCTCGATCCGGGTCCACTGATTCGTGACTTGATGCTTGCCCATGTACGAGATGTTCGTGCGCCAGTATTTCCTGTAGCGCCCCTCAGCCTCATACTTCTCGACCCGCAGCTTGTAGTACCACATGGACCGGCCCGAGGGCAGGCCGACGCGCAGGAACGGCTTGACGATCTGGAACTCCAGCGGTCCCCACTTCACGATCTTGCCGCCCGCCGCCATCGCCCGTTCGATGGTATCTTCGATCTGATACCATCCGTTCTTGATCTCGCTGTAGGTTTCCCGGAAAACCTGCACGGCCCGGTTCGCCTCCTCGCGGGTCATCTGGACGCCCATGCCCTCGGCGTAGGCCCAGAGACCCGTTTTCTCGCCGTCACGGAGTTCGCCGCCGGACAGCCGGTAGCCTGCGCCAAGCACGGCAGGCTTCGCCCCGGATCGCTGAGCCTTCGTGACCTGATCGTACTCGACCCCGTACAGAGTCGTCGCAAAATCTCGGTAGGCGCACATGCCGTTGCGGAACACGTTCAGGCCGCGCTCGCAATCCGTGATCCAGAAGATCACGACCGACTCGATGGAGGACAGATCGCAGACGACGAGCTTCTTGCCCTTCTCCGCCTGAATCGTGGATCGGACACACCCGGCCACTGCGTCCATCTGCTCGCCTGCGAACACGCCCAGCGTCTCGTAGTCCCCGGCTTCGATCAGGCTGTTGCAGTAGTCGAGCCGGTCGAAATTGATGTGGTCCTCAGGCTCAAGCCATTTCGGCGTCCGGGGGAGGTTCTGCGGCTGGAGGGCGCGCCCGGCCCAGCGGTTCGTCCGGGAGCCGCCCGCGAACTGGAAGCACTGGCGGAGCCGGTCGTCGTCGGCGATCCGCGACATGACCGCCTCGTATTTCGTGGTCGATGTCTTGCTCGACCCCTGCCGCATACGCATGACCAACCGGCACTCGGGGGTAAGGAACCCGACGCCCTCGACCTGACCCAGCGCGTTCAGCGTGGCGTCCGGGTAGCAGGGCATCTTGAGCGGGTCCCGATCCTCGGGCTTCGCGTTGATGTAGTTACGGACCCCTTCCTCCTCAGCAGCGAACGTCTTTACGAGGCTCGCCTTCTGGAGGTTTTCGTAGGGGTATCCGCGCTCTTGCAGCCATGGGAGAAGCTGAGCGCCGCTGTTGGCGTTCGCCAGACCCGTGATCCGGTTTTGCTCGGAAATGAGTTCCGTCTTGCGGCGGTTCGCGATCTCCAGCGCGTTCTCGACGTAACGCCGGTTGATCGGGAGGCCCCGGTCGTTGATGATCTGGTCTAGCTCGTAGAGGTCCCACTGCCAGTCCGGGACGCCGAACCGGATCAGCTTCGTCCAAAGCTCCTTCTCCGATTCGTTATCGCGGATGCAGTATTGCTTGAAGGTCTCCCAGTCCTCGGGATCGCTATGCTGGTCGCGCCAGACGAACGGCTGGTTCTTCGTCGGCTTGTTCGGCTGGCAGAACTCGCGGATCAGCGCCTTGCCTCGCGGGTCCTTCTTGTGGCGGAGGTTCATCTGGTCGGCGATGTCGTCGAGGCCGCCCATGAACGAGAACATATAGGCGAGTGCCATGGAGCAGCGCCACGGCTTGTAGTCCTGCTCGATCTCGATCCCGAACTGCCGTAGCAGGACGCGCCACGTCATAAGGCGCTCGAACTGGGCGTTGAACGCGACTTTCAGGACCTCGGGATCGCGCAGCGCCTCCTTGAGGTCAGAGGGTATCCGTTCCCCTTCCTTCGGGACCCATAGCTCAGTCGGCTCGTCGTCCAGAGACCACGAACACATGAGAATTTCGGTTGACGGGTCGGCAGTGTAGAGATCGCCGCCCTGCTTGAGCAGGTCGATCTCGCTGCGGCCTTCATAGTCAAAGTGGAGTCGGGTCTGGCTCATAGCAGATATGGTGGGGCCGCCGAGTTTCCCCGGCGACCCCCGCGTCCCTTACAGGCCGCCCATATCGTCGTCGTCACCGCCGCCGAAGCCGCCTTCGTCGTCATCGTCGAACGAGGCGATGGCTGCATCCTTGGAGATGCCGCCTTCGGCGATCAGCGGGCCTTCACGGCGGAGACGAACAGCGCGCAGGCTCGCGTTGATACGCTTGCCATGCTCGTTGTCCTGCCACCACGGCTGGACCAGCATGTCGATGAAATAGCCCGCCTTGATCTCGGCCTTGATCTCCTCGGGCGAATCCATTTCGGACTTGTCCGGGTGAAGCACGGTCGGCTTTTCGGTTTCACGGCTGGCAACGATCCAAGCGTCCGCATATTCCGGCTTCTTGGTCGGCTTGCCATCGCGGATGAACTTGAGGTCATCCTTGATGTCCGTGCCCTTGTTGCGCTCCTTGAGGATGTCGTCGCAGACTTCCAGAAGCAGGTCGATGGCGGGCTGGTGCGTCTTGGTCGGCACGATGCCAGTGATCGAGTAGGCCGGTGTGTCCTTCTCGTTCTTCCGCCACATCTTGTCGATATGGGGATAGCTGGCGCGAACGTCCGCGATCAGGATGGTGCCATCGCTGTAGAGCTTGGCGATGACCTGACCTGCTGCGTTCTTGGCCGACTTGACGACGGTACGCGGGGTATTCTCAGACATATTCATATTCCTTGCTTCACGAGTTACCGATGGCATCCGTGTCCTCGTCGAACGCGGATGCCGCTGACGCGATCTCAGGGCGATTATCGCTGGCTGGGATCATCGTCACTTTCCCCGGCGGCTGGTGAACGAAGGGAGCAATGCGAGCATCGTTCTCCTTGATCGTTCCGCCAAGAGAAACCCTTAATAGCTGAACTGCTTGTGCAGGGGAAAGGAATTTTTGCTCGTACATATCGAGATCGCTAATACCTCGACCCCGGAGCATACGACGAACGCCTTGCTCGTCTGTCCATTTCCTGTTCCCGGCGCGACCGTAACCGAGCTTCTGGCCCGGCACTTCGACATCCATCTCCAACTTCTTGAGGAGATAGTCGTACATCTCCCGGAAATACTTCTCCAGAATCGGTCGCCACTCGTAGATACGGGCAAGCTGCTCGACCGATACTTCGTTGAACGCGGGCAGCCGGGGCGTGGAAACCATTTCCTGCTCAATCACGGCCACGGCTTTGCTCGGGGACATCTCGGTATCGTCGAGATCGTCGAACTTGGACGCCGCGATCTTCACTTTGACGGCGGCGAGCGCCGGGCAGGTAAGCCGGGCCGGGCAGTATTCGCAGGCGATAGGGTCCGGGTTGTACGGAGCCTCGGGGTCCCATGCCTTGTGCGCCGCCTCTCTGTACCTCTCCCCGAAAGCCAGCAGATCAGCGCGAGTGATGGTCCAAGAATCATAGTTGTCCCTTCGCGGTTGGGCGATCTGAATTTCGATCTCTTGGAAGTCGTAGAGCCAGTCAAGCTCCTCGAACGCGCCAAGAGCGTATGCCTGCCCCTGTTCGTTCTCCTCGGCATCGACCCAGACCTTGCCGTACTTGAGGTCCTTGACGCGCAGGATACCCGGAGCGGCGCTGATATGGTCGGACGTGCCGAAGCTGGGGACCGGCGTGTATTTCGAGAGGTCCACCTTGACCTCGACGTAATGGGTCCCCGGCATCGCCTTCACGAGGTTGACGTACTCCTCGACGTAGGAAATCATTTCCTCGGTGATCTCGATCTCGAACCCGTCCTTCTCGTGGACTGTGCCCAGATGCTTGTAGGGGTTGCCGTTCGTCAGCCAGTCCTCGGCGAGCCAGTGGGCAATCGAGCCTTCGGCGGCATAGTACGTCGGGTTGTCGCCTGCCAGATGCCCAGCGATCAGGGATCGCGGACACCGCATCCAGCGATGGGCCGAGGACGGCCCGAAGATCGAGTGACCCGTGGCGTTCTTCTCCGCCAGCATGGTCTCTGTAATTGGATGATGTTCTGACATAGAGACCCCGGCTTAGAAGGAGAGCGGAGGGGGTATTCCGCTCCCCGTCAAAGCCGGGGAGAGCCGAAGCCCTCCCCGGTCCTCGGTGCGACCCGAGGGGCGGCGGCTCAGAGGCCGCCGTTGTCGTCGCCTTCCGGTTCTTCTTCCAGCTTGGCTTCGGCAGCGTCCCAGTATTTCTGCCAGTTCGCCGCGTCCGCGATCAGGTTGGCGAGCTTGTCGTGGCCCTGTTCCTTGATAAGGGCCTTCGCGACCGCATCGCCGTGCTTCTGCTGCACTTCGATGAACTTGTCACGAAGCTGCTCCGCCGTGAAGTCCGGCTTGGCGGCGGCCTCGGCAGCCTTCTTCTCGGCAGCCTCGCGCTTCTTCTTCTCGGCGGCGGTTTCCTTCTTCTCCGCCGGGGCAGCCCCGCCGTCCATACCCGCGAGGATACGGTCCAGCTTCTCGTTGATTTCTTCCAGAATACCCATGGTAATGCTTCTCCGTTGATGGGATCGACCGCGCCTCACGAATCGGATGCGCTGGCCGCTAAGTGCCCGAGAACGGCTCTTACTGTCAAGTGGATAAATCTTACTTGCGTTAAGAAGCTGATCCGGGCAAGTTGCGTTCCGAATCGAGGCAGGGTCTACCATGTCAACTACTGAGCAATTTCCAATTCCGGCTTGGGTAGAGCCGGAACAGAGAACCGAGTTCGCCCTGCGGATCGCGGCACTCTACTGCACCATGGGCGGGAACCTTGGCGACCTCTCCGAGGCGCTGGGCGGCTCGCGCTCGCTATTGCACATGGCCCTGAAATCGAAGGGCGGCGTCAACGCGCAGACTTGCATCAAACTGGAGGAGCTTCTGGGTCGCGAGACCTTCCCGCGCGAATTTTTCCGTCCTGACATCTTCGTAGCGGAGTAGCCGAATAATGGCCGCACGGCGCTACATGGAGGAGTTCGGCGTCCAGATCGCCGAAAATGGGTACGAGGTAATTCCGATCATCCCCGGCGAGAAGCGACCGGCGGGACGGAACTGGCAGAAGCTCGCCGGTACGGTTGAAGGGGTCCACGACTACCTTGCAGACGGCAAGGGAGATCACGGCATCGGGATCAAGTCCCGCAAGTGCCCGAGCATCGACATCGACGTTCTCGACGAAACGGTGAACGACGAAATCCAGCAGATCGTGTTGGAGATCGTCGGCGACACCCCGCTCAAGCGAATCGGCAAAGCGCCGAAGGTCCTCTGGGTCTATCGCCAAGAGAAGGACGATATGTTCCCGAAGGTCGATACGGGGACTTGGCTGGACAGCCAAGGCCGCGAGTCGAAATGCGAGATACTGGCGGACGGTCAGCAGTTCGTGGCCGCCCATATCCACCCGGATACCGGCAAGCCCTACAAGTGGCTCGGTAGCTCCCCGCTAAATCTGCCGCGCAAGGAGCTTCCGCTTCTCACGCACGAGCAGGCGAAGGAGATCAAGGAACGGGTTCTCCAGCTATTCCTCGGCCACGGGTGGACCAAGAAAACCAAGAACGCGATCACCCGCCTGACCAACCCGGTCGATGACGACGATCCGTTCAGCGCGTACCGCCCGAAGGTCCAGATCGGCGACAATGAGCTTGAGCGCAAGCTGTTCCTGATCGAGGACAACACGGACCATGACACATGGTTCCAGATCGGCATGGCGCTCTATCACCAGTACGACGGCAGCCAGCAGGGATTCGACCTCTGGGACCGCTGGTCGCAGAGCGCCCCGAACTACGATCACGAAGCCCTCGTGAAGCGTTGGCCGACGTTCAACAACCGGGACAAGGCGCATATCCCGATAACCTGCCGGATCATCCTCAAGCTCTCCAAGGAGTCCGAGGATCGCCAGACGAAGGAGCGCCTGCAAGATTTCGTCGCCCGGATGGCAGCCTCGACCAACACGGACGAGCTTGTCGAGGTGTGCGACGAGATCAAGCTGATCGAGTTCCCGAACCACGTCCGCGAGCTTCTGACCGGCAAGGTCAAGGCGAAGTGGAAGGACCTGACCGGCGACATGCCCCGGATCGGCTTCGTGCGCGAACTGATCCGCTACGAGAGTAAGGAAATCATTTCCGCGCCGCCGTGGGTGAAGCCGTGGGTCTATTGCTCGCAGGTCGATGAACTGTTCAACATCGTCAACCGGACGCAGATGACCCGCGCCGCCTTCAACGTCTCCCACGCCCGGTATCTGCTGACGCCGACCGAGCGGCTGGAAGGCAAGTCGGTCCCTGAGACCCAGCCCGTCGATGCGGTCGTGAACCTCTATCAGGTCCCGGTCGTCTACAACCGGATGTTCATGCCGGGCCAGCCTGCGCTCTACTCCGTCAACGGGGTGGACTACGCGAACAGCTATACCGAGGAAGGCATCCCCGAACTGCCGGGCGAGCTTTCGCCGGTCGAGGAGGAGGCGATCCAGATTTTCCTCGGGCATCTGGAGCATATCATCGCCAACGAGGACGACCGCATGGTGTTCCTCGACTTCCTGACCTACATCGTCCAGAACCCCGGCTCGCGGATCAACTGGGCGATCCTGTTGCAGGGCGCAGAGGGCGACGGCAAGTCGTTCTTCATCTCGGCGCTCGCCGCCGTCATGGGCGAGAACAACGTCAACATGATCTCTGGCAAGGCGCTGGAGGAGAAATACAACCCGTGGGCCGAGAACGCGCTGGTCTGCTTTATCGAGGACGTGCGGCTGCACGGCAATAATCGGTTCGACGCGATCAACACGCTCAAGCCGATGATTACGAACCCGACCGTCTCGATCCGCCGGATGCAAACGAACGTCTACACCGTCGTCAACACGATGAACTACATCATGACGGCGAACGTGAAGGACGCCATGCCGGTCGGCGAGGAGGACAGCCGCATCTTCCCGATCTTCACCCGGTTCCAGCGGTCAACCGATCTGGACCGCTTCAAGACGGAAAACCCGCACTACTACGACCGGCTGTTCGCGAGCCTCCAGTTCGCCGGGGCGCTTCGCCAATTCTTCTTGCTGCGGAAGCTCAGCGCCACCTTCAACCCGAAGGCCCGCGCCCCGAAGTCGAGCTATCGCCGGGAGATGATCCTGCTGAACCAGACGGAGGAGGTCGTTGCCCTGACCGACACGCTGGAGGAGAGCGATCAGGCCGACTACAGCGAGTTCCTGCTGGACAGCAGCAAGGTCGCCGATCACTTCATGGGTACGGACGCTCTCGCGCCCCGTGGCAAGGCTCTGAGCCGCCTGCTCAGTCAGTACGGGTTCACCCTGCTTGGGCGATACAAGATCAACGGCGAGAAGCACCAGTTCTGGACGATGAAGCCGTGGGCATGGCCCGACGACGACAACAAGCGCGGCGATGCGATCCGCGAATATCTGGACCCCGATTCACTATGAACATCACCCCCGGCAGCTTCTCGAACGGCTGGCATGAAAAGCAGGCGAAGCGATGGCAGCAGTGGTACGACGCGATCCAGCGAGACCGCAACTACGCCCGCATCCTAATGGGTCTGCCGCTGCACGAACCGATCAGAAAGGAGGTTCGTCAGACGGCGGAAAGGCTCGGCTATAGGTGGCCGCAAACCAGTCAGGACAAGTGAAGAACGGGATGCCGTCATCCTCGGGGCCGTCGTCCGGCTCCTCCTCGATCAGGCCGACCTCGACTCTGATCCAGTACCATTCCCGGTTGACTTGGCCCGTGACGGCCTGTAGGTGGTGAACGCAGAGGGTGTTCCCGCACTCGTGATCGACCTCTAACCCGTCGATCTCCAGCCCGTGAATGAATCGCGCGGCCCAGCGGTGAGCCTTCCACGGCTTCCCTTCATACCAGAACGATCCATACCAAGAGGTCTTGCCCCGGCCACGGGTCTTGCCCCCTACCCACTCGACGCAGCCCGTCACCGCGTTGAACCGGCACTTGTCGAGGAATCGGTCTAGGGCGGCCCGTGAGCGCGTGAATCGGCCTTTCCGGTCCCTAGAGGCCATTGCACCCTCTGAGGAGCTTCCTGAGCCTCCGTGACGCCGCAGGGACCTGTTTTACGACCCGGCTGGGCGCGTGTCGCATGTGCGACTGCCAGACCGGCACGTCTAGCACGATCTGCAAGAGCTTGTAGGCCGTCCTTCGGTCTACCAGCTTCTCGTCGCGCCAGAGCGGATCGAACGCCTCGTGGGCCGCCTGTTTCGGGTTTACTCGCCGTCGCCGCCCCATCTCGACCCCATCTTGCGCCTGTACCGCTCCAGATCGGCTTCCTGCTGCTCGGCGATCATCCGTTTGGTCTCCTCGACCGACACCCCTGCCTTGCGTAGCTCTCGGGCCTGCTCGATATACTCCAGAGGGCACCACGAGGCGATCCCGTGGCGCTGGGAGAAGGTCCGCCCGGCACGGGCGTCCGATTCGGGGGTGCGGGCTGCTACGCCGATCTCCCAGAGCCGCCGGTCGCGACACTGCTGGGCGTTTCGCGCCTTCCACTCCGGGGTCGCGGCGATCTCCTTCATGATCTGCGACTTGCGGACGCGGATCGTCGGGTCCAACTGGTTCGCCCTCTTAACTGCCGCTCCCGTGCGCTTACGCTGCTCCGGGTCCTCGTAGCGCCGATGGGCCGCCCCCGAGGCAGCCCGCCGGAACTCATTGGACTTCTTCACGCACCGGGTACAGAGACCGCTCTTGTTGTCCCGGCGGATCATCGTCGGGCACTCGTTGCACTTGCGGTCCTTGCGTCGGCTGGGCGGGGGTAGCTTCTCCTCAGGCGTATTCGCCACACCCCGCTCCCTTTTCAGACCTCCCGTCGTGATAGCCCCCGGTGAAGTCCTTCCAGTGAACCCAGCCCTTGCGGCAATGGAAGCCCCACTCGCGGACCTTCGGGCCGGTCATGAACAGGCTGACGGACGGCTGGCCGTGCCAGAGTTCCAGCCGGTGAACGTCGTCTGCCTTACGGTGAACGATGTCGCCCGGTTTGCGGTCGATCACGCCGTTCGGGGTGTATTCCCGGTAGCCGCCGTCGATCACGAACGAGGTGTTGTCCCACGGGTGATCGTGCATCACGTCCTCGTCGGATCGCAGCGTCCGATGCAGGTACAGGTTCATCCGGTCGTTCCGGGGAATGATGAACCAGCGTTGCATATAGTCGCCGCCGATGGTGAAATGCGGAGGCTCGGACATGACATCCCGTGCCCAGTCTCGCAGATCGCTACCGCTGGCGTACTCGTCGATGAATCGCGTCATATCGAACATGGATCAGAGACCTCTCGTATTGCGCTTGCCAAGCTCGCCCTCGACGAACTCGGCGAGATAGCCGCCGAAGCTCACGAGGAGTTCCTGCCCCTCGAACATGACCGTCGAATCACGGTCCTGATCTTGGATGACTTCTTTTAGCGCCTTCAACCGCTTCCGGTCAAACGGCCCGGCGATAGTGTTTACCGGCTTCTCAGTCATTTCGTGCGCCTTTCACCTTGAACGTGAGATCGAGAACGCGAAGCGTCCGCTGGAACTCGGGATGCTCGTCGTAGCCCCCCTGCATAACGGCGTTCGACATCTCGAACTCGCCCTGATCCTTGAACGCCTGAGACAGGCCCGCCCGAGTCAGAGAAACCATTTCGTCCTCGGTCATCCCCTTGTAGATCGACCGCGATTTCCGGCGATCCTCGGCCACGCGCTGCATTACGCGAGCCGCGTCTATCAGATGGTCGAGATCGAGGTCGATCAGCGCGAGGCTGCCGTCCTTGAGCCGGATGTAGAGCGAGTCGGCTGCCCGATTCTCCATCCGGTGCATCATGGCTGCTGCGTTGTTCAGCGCCAACGCAATCGGTTCCAACCGCTCAGGCGGCACCGGGGCGAACACGATCCCTTGCCGGATGTCGGCATCACCGATCACCATGTTCTTGCGGAGGAACCCGGAAAGCTCGTTGCGGACAGCCTCGTCCTTGAGCAGCCGCAGCTTCTCCTCGACGACCGCCCGGTGTCGCAGGAAGCGATGCAGCCGGTTGAACGCCCAGACGCCGATGATCGACGACGCGATAGCGACAAGCACATAGATAACCCATGCCATGTCGCCGTAGAAATCGGAAACCATTTCCATGTTCAGTCCTTCTCGTAATGCTTCGGTACGGTGTAATCGAACGGTCGCGCTCGCCCGTAGCCGCGCCGCAGTAGTTCCCGCTTCTCGTCACGGGTCCAGTTGATGCCGGATCGCGTCTCACGCCATCGGTTGAACAGCCGGTCGCCCCGCTTACGTTGGCGAGGATCGTTCGAGAATAGGAGCTTGGCGATCCGCATCTCGCGGCGGAACATCGGGCTTGGGTACTCCGGGTTCTCGACCGCCAGCAGCATCCGAAGCATGACCTTTTCCTGCCAGCGAGCCATCTGCTCCTGAACCCGCTTCATGCTGGCGGTGAAGCGATCCTGCGCTTCTATCGCGATCTGGGCCGAATAGCCGACACTGCTGAACGCATCGGCGAGCTTCTTGGTCCCCATCCCGTAGCGATGAAGGCGGCTAATCGGGATGACGTGTTCGCCTGCCGGGAGGGCCGCCTGCATCGCTTCCGTCTTGCCCATGCGTCGAGCCGGGATGAACACGCCGCCGTGATGATACGGCGGATCAGTTAAAATCGGCTGGTAGGTCTCGCCGAGAGGCCGGTGCAGAGCCGCAAACTTCGCCAGTTCGCTCCGCTGATCGGTCAGCAGATGTTGTGGGTTATAGCCGAGAAATCCGAGTATCCACGCGCTAGGATAGCGACGACGGTAAGCGTCAACAAGGTGAGACGGAAAGTCGGTCATTATGCTGCCTTCGGTCGGTTGATGTAGGTTACGGGTTCGCCGCGCTTGTCGGTCGTATGCTCGACGACGGTTGCCTTCACGCGGACCTTGCTGCCCTTGATGTAGCAGCGGTCATCCCAAGTCCCGCCCTCCGGGACCTCCAGACGCAGGCCCAGAGCAGAAGGCTTCGACTTGCTGGCTATCTTGCATCCGTTCTCGTCCGTGAACAGGGTCCAATACGAATAGATATGCGGGTATTCGCTGATAAGCCGGGTCTGCGTATGGATCAGGGTCAACTCGAAAACCCGGCGCTCCTTGATCTCGCCGACGTGCTGCGCGCCTGCCAGCCGGGCGCGTTCCTTCTCGTTGCGTTCGATGATCTCGTTGACCTTCTGAACCTGCGTATCGGTCGGCTCCTTGGCCTGATCCGTAATGCGGTCGCGGACAGATTGCAGGAACTCGATCTCGCCGTGCGCCAGTTCAGCGTCGATCCGGTCGATGAAGCCCTGATTGTCGGAAATGATTTCCGCCCGTTCGCGATCCCGGCGTTCCTGCTCGATCCGGTCGGCTTCGGCTCTCGCGGCGGCCTTCTTCGCAGCCCGCTTTTCGGCAGCCGCGTCCAGCTTGGCGTTCTGCTCGGCGGTGTAGAGCTTCGTGCGCTCGCGGACAGGATCGACACCCGAGCCGCCGCAGCGGTAGCAAGTCCAGCCGGTGTGACGCCACTGCTCGGCCCCGCCTGCACCGCCGCAGCGCCAGCAAACCCGGTCGCAGATATGCAGCGGTTTGCCCTTCTCGTCGGACGAGTTCTGGACCAACGGTTCGCCTTTGCGGGAATAGAGGATCACGGTTCGACTCACTTGTTCGGCTTCGACGATTTCGGCCCTACGGAATTTCAGACTCTGAGTCAAGACTGTTAAGTGAAGTTCACTGGGGCACGATCAGGGGCACGTTCAGGGGCACGATTGAACTTGCCCCTCCATTTTCGGCCACGGGGGGGGGTAAAATGAATCAGAACGCCCGACCCGCGAGGGGCACGATTGAACTTGCCCCTGAACGTGCCCCTAATCTTGCCCCTGACAAAACGCTGAAAAACCGCCATTATTTCGGAATACCCCCCTAACGGGGCAAGAAACTATGAAAAATGAAGTCTTATATACGGGAAAAATCGAAAAACAGTCTAGGGATCGTCTTACGAAAACACGATATTTTTTCTGGGAGGCTGAATAGGCGAATCTCGTCAATCGTGCCCCTCGGGCAGTTTGTTAAGATGGGGGTCTGTCTGAATCAGAAAAATCGGCCCGGCTACGAGGGACGACCTCCCGGCGATCTCGCGCACGAATTTCGAGCATATCGGAAGCAACTCGCGAAATGATTTCCGATACCGGAATTTCGGCTGAGCAGGATCGCGGAAACCATTTCCAATGGCGAGGTCATACGCAAAATCGGGAATGTCTGATTTAATGCGGCTCAGCGCCCCCACCGCCCGATCCCCGGTCGGTCCATAGTACCTAAAAGGGCCTATCCCCTGAATCATGCGTCTAGGTTGCCCGTGGCGGCCCGCTGAGCGCGATTCCAAGGCGCTCCGCTAGTCCCCTAGCTGAATCAATTCCGTGCGCTCAGACGGGCTTATATCGGCTTGCACGGCGGCCCGCTGATTCAGCGTCTCCGCCTCTCCCGTGGGCGGCCTTCCGGGCGGCCCGTTGCCCCGGCTGGCATGGGGCGGCCCGTCCCCGCCTCTCCGCAATCCCCGGCCACGGGATCGAACCGGGCACAAGAAAAGGGCCGCCGAGTCTCCCCGGCGGCCTTTGCCCGTCTCCCGTGTTGTCCGGCTGGCGTCTAGTCCAGCAAGCGCCCTAGCTCCCGCTCCGCCCGTTCCGCGTCCGCCGTATCTCCCCGGCGCACGGCGGCCCGGCGCTCCCGGTCCAGCCTTAGGGCTTCGTCCGCTATCTGTTGCCCCGTCACGCCGTGGCCGCCTTGTCCAGCGCCCGGCGGCCCGTCATGCCGTACCGTGCGCCCATTGCCCGGCGGTCCCGTGCCAGCCGCTCCGCCGCCTTGCGTCCGTCCGCCCGCTTCCGTGCCAGCCGGTCCGCTTCGTCCCGGTCCGCTATGTGCTGGAAAGCGAAGCCCCCGCAATAGGCCGCTTCCGAATAGCTGCAAACGTCCGCCGGTTGCCCGTTCGTGTTGATGAAATGCGCCATTGTCTCGACTCCTTCCGTTTCTCAGTTTTCGCCGGGGCGGTTGATTGCGCGCGCCGGGGCGGCCCGCAAAACGGGCTTGCCGTGAACCGGGCGCACGGCGCGGGCGATTCGATCAAGCCGGGCCGCCCGGTCCCGCGCCATGCCAAGGGCAACGCGCCCGGCATAGAGGAACGCGGCGGCGGAGATTGCGACTAGCAGGAAAGCCATGGTTGAGTCCTTTCACGTATCGGGCCGCCCCCATCGGGCCGCCCTACGGGCGGTTGTACCGGGCAACAGTTAATGAAACGTAAAAGGGCCGCCCGGTCTCCCCGGCGGCCCTTCGTTCGATCAATGCGGAGCGCCCGCCTAGCCGGGCACGGATAGCAGGCGGACCGCCTTTCCGTGGCTTTTCAGCAAGGCCGCCATTTCGTCCGCCTCCCGGCGCTCCCATGTTGCCCCATGGGCGGCGAAATGCCAGCGGATCGACTCCCCGGCGGGCGCATGGCCGCTTTTCCAGCGCCAGAGAATTTGAACCTTGCCGGGCCGCGTCATGCCATGACTCCGCACGGATTGGCTTCCGGCGCGCCGCGCCAATCGTCCCGGCTGGCGTATCCAAGGCGGACCGCCCGGACGAATCCGCCTTCGCTTTCATCCATGAAACCGGCCCGCCACGAGTCCAGCGTCCCTTGCCAGCCCGAGTCGCCCCATGCCCGGTCCCGCTTGGCGCGTTTCTTGGAAATGGTTTCCAGCAACGAGTCCACGGCGGAGCGGAGCGCCTTGCAAGCGGCTGGCGTCTCCCCGGCCACGCGGGAGCGGCGAAGGGCGCGAAGCTCCGCCAGCAACGGCAAAAGCTCCCGGCGGGCTTCCGCCGCCGCGTTGTCCGCCTCCCCGGCGGCCTTTCCGCGTTCGTATGCGGCGGACTCGTCCCGGCGCGTCTCCGCCGTGGATTCCGCCAGCCCGTCCGCCCATCGGGCCGCGTCCGCCGTTTCGTCCGCCCCTAGCAGGTCTCCCCGCCAATCGTCCGCCACGGGGACGGATACAACGTCCGAAACGACAAGGGCGGCGCTTCCGGGATTCATCTCCCCGCGCCCTTCAAATTCCGCGTACCCGTACAACAGGCGGGCCGCTCCGCCCTTGCCCGGAAGTTGCCAGACTCCGCCGCGCAAGGTTTCGCCGGTCCAGTTTTCTTCCGTGCAATGCCAGCCCGTATGCTCGACTCCCGCGCCTTTCACTTCGTCCGCCCATGCGACGAAACGGAGTCCCGCCGCTTCCGTGTTTTCGATCCAGCGGAGCGAGTCCCCGCCGCGCTGGAAAGGCGCTCCAGCGCCTCCCCTGTTGCCGTACCAGAGCTTTACCCGGCGGTCCGTATGGTGGCGCAAGGCAACCGGCGCGGCGGCCTCCAGAGCGGCCCTAGCGCCCATGTGGCGCACGTTCCGATTCCAGAGATAGGCGCGGGCCGCCGCGTCTAGGCGCATGGTCTCCCGGTCTCCCGGAAGCCCGCCCGCCTCCCGGAACGGACCGGGGACGCGGTTGGCAATAAGGCGGCGGGCGGTTTCAAGAGTCGTTGTCATTTCGGATTCCTTTCATTTCGTGTTGCGGCGGGCGGGGAATCCGCCCCCGCGTCTAGCAAGCCCATGGCGTATCCCGTGAACCATAGGAACGCCATGGCGAGGCATAGGACCGCCACGGCATAGCGGCGAAGCAATCGGGCGCAATCGCGCCAGTTTTGCGCGGCCCGTTCCGGGTCCCGCCAGCCGGGGACCGCTTCCGGCCCTTTCGTGTTGCTGGCGGGCGCAACATACGTTTTGCGGCCCGGCATTAGGCGGCCTCCCCGGCAAGCTCCGCCGCCGCTTCGCGCGCCGGGACAAGGCAACCGGCAACGCCAAGGCGCTCCGCAAGGCGGGCAATCTCCGCCCATCGGATCGAATGACAACCGGCCACGAAGCTCCCGGACGTTTCCACGCGGTCTAGGCTGAAATGCCCGACTCGTATGTGGCGCGGTCCCCATGCCCCCGGAGTCCACGTTTTGCCTTCCGCCCGGCAAGCGGCGACAAATTGGAAAACGCGGAAGGCATGGCGGAGCGGCACGGTTGCGCCTTGGCTTGTCTCCAGCGTCCCGCCTTTCACCGTGCAACCGTCAATCTCCGCCCCCATGGCGCGCAACAGGGGACCGGAAACCGTTTCCACGTCCCGGACGTGCTGGCGGTCCAGATTGCCCGCCTCCCATAGCTCCCGCCGTTCGTCCGGGGAAAGGGCCGCTATGCGCTCCCGCTCCGCACGTTCCGCCGCCATGCGCTCCGCGTGTTCCCGCTCCGCCGCGTGGCGTTCGTCCGCCACGCGGTCCCGCCAGCCGGACGAAACGACAAGGGACTCCGCCGCCGTGGCGATACGGGCGGCCCGCTCCGCAAGGTCCGGGCGCAATTCGAATCCGCGTTCCGTTCCCCATGGGCGCGCGTCCGGGACGCGGGCAAGGATCGAGTCGAGCGCCGCCAGTTTCTCCCGGCGCGTGGCGTCCCGTTCGTCCGCATGGCGAAGGCGGCGGCGCTCCGCGTTGAATGTCGCCAGCGTTGCCAGCGTCCGGCGGCGGGCTTCCGCAATCTCCCGCCGTTGCGCTTCCGCGCCTTCGCGTTCCGTGGCGATAGCGTCCGCCTCCCGGCGCAACCGTTCCGCCGCTTCCCGCGTGGCCGGGGGGATCGAAACGCCAAGCGCCAGCCCGTCCCGCAACAGGTCCGCCAGTTTGCGCCAGCCCGCCCCCGTGGGCAGGTCTAGGGCCGCTTGCCGCTTGTCCGGCCCGTCCGGCCCTTCGTATCCGGGGACGTTGCCGATTCGCCCGTCCCGGAAGCGGCGGAGCTTCGCGACAATGCCGCGCGCCTTGAGTCCGTCTCCCGGATTCCCGTGGCGGTCCGCCATGCCTTCCGCCGTGGCGAGGATCGAACGGAGTCCGGTCTCCCGCTCCCATAGGGCGGAGCGGACTCGCTTGTGCGCCTTAGGCGTTGCCAGCCGGGCGGCGCGAATATCGCGGATCCAGTCCCGCAATTCGCGTTGCCCATAGCTCCCGGCTTGCTCCCATGCGCTATCCCGCATTTCCGGCCACGGGCGCTTTGCAAGCTCCCGGCCTTCCGCCGCTTGGCTTGCCTTCAAGCGGGCCGCGTTGCGCTCCGCCAGCCGGTCCGCCTTGGACTCCAGCCGGGCGCGCATGGCGGGCCATTGTGCGCGGCTTCCGATAGCGCGCAAAAGCCATGCCGCGCCTTCCGATTCCGCGCCAATCTCCCGCCAGTTGGATTCCAGATAGCGAGTCACGCGCGGCGCGTGGATGTCCCGCGCGTCCGCCGGGATTAGGCCGCCGTTGCGCCCGGCCCGGCTGATAGCGTCCGCAATGTCATTGAGACTCGGCATGTAGAATTGCGGGGAGACGTGGGAGACCGCCCGGCGCGCATAGGATTGATGCTTAGACGTGGAAACCGAATAGGAGTCCGCGTTCATGAAAACGGGGCCGCCGGGCGCGGCGAATATGCCCACGGGGAAATGGCCGCCGTAGGAATAGAGAGTCCGGCCTTCAAAGTAGAAGTTGCCGTTATTGCTCCGCCCGGATTGCTGATTCTGTTGCGCCCATACGTGCGCCACCATGTCATTGCTAAAAACTTGTGCCATTGTTCGACTCCTTACTTCCGATTGACTGTTAAGCGGCCTTCCGGGCCGCGTTGCGATAGTGCGCCGCTTGCCCGTCATAACGGGCGGCGCGTTCCTCCCATGCCTCCCGGTCCGCCGTGCAAAGGGCGGTTGCGGCGGCGAAGGCGGCCCGGCTGGCAAGCTCCGCGAAATGCTCCGCCTTGGCGTGATAGTTGATTCCGGCTTTCATTGTTCGACTCCTCTGTTGGAAATGGTTTCCGGCCACGCGGGCCGCTTAGAAATGGTCCGCCGCTTCGTCCCCGTATCGGTCCGCAATCTCCGCCCGGCGCTCCGCCCGCCAATCTGCCATGGCTTCCGAAAAGCCCGAATCCCATGCCTCCCCGGCGGCGCTATCCGCCGGGAACGGATTGGCGGAGCGGTCCAGATTGCAAGCGCACGATTGCGCGCCAAGCGCCCGCGCCGCGTCCGGGGAGACCTTGGCGGCCCGTTCGTCCGCTTCCGCCGCCTCCCGTTCGCCCGCCGCCTTCGCCGCTTCCCGCCAGCCAAGATTCCAGCGGGCGGCGCGTTCGCCTCCCGCGCAATAGGGGCAATCCTCTTGCGCCTCTCCCGCCGCAAAGGCGGCCTTGCCCGCGTGATATTCCACGTTGTCCCGGCGGACTAGGCGGGACTCCCCGTCCGGCCCGCGCGTCTGGACAAGGCGGACCGGCGCGGCGGCCTTGGCTTCCGCTTCAAGCTCCGCCCGGTCCGTCCCGTATGCGGCGAAAAGCTCCGCCTTGACGGTCTCCGCCCGTTCGTCCGGGGAAAGGATCGACTCCAGAATTGCCCGCGATTCTTCCGCCGCCGCGTCGTATCCCGGAAGCCCGGCGGCCTCCCGGCGGATATGGGCGGCGCGCTGCAATTCCGCATATTGCTCCGCCGTCATGGGGACCGCTTCCGCCAGCGCGCCGGACATATCGTCCCCGCATTTCGGAAGCTCCGCCGCCTTGGCGGTCCAGAGGCGAGTCCCGTCGTTTAGCTCGACATGGAGTCCGGCGGCGCGGGAATGCGAGACGGAGCGGGCGCGGGCCGGATACTTGCCGCGATACGTGGCCGGGCCGGACGTGGGGAGGATGAAAGTTGCCATTGTGAAAGCTCCAAAACGAATCAGCGGGGGCGGGATTGCCCCCGGCGAAGCCGCTTTTACGGGACCGCGCCGGGCTTGTCTAGGGACTAGCTAGACGCGCCGCCGGGAGCAAGGTTCCGCCGGGCAGGGGATCGAACGCCAGCCGGGCCGGGATCGAACGGGCCGCCAGCCGGGGGCGGCGCGGCGGAGAGTCGAATCCCGCGCCGCGCATGGCGCGCGGGAGTCCATGCCGCGCCCGCCCGCGAATCGCGCGCAACGGGCGGGCGCGCGCGCACGTATAAGGGGCCAAATTGCCCGGATTCCTGGACCCCCCTGTAGTGGTGAGACTGAGACCCCCCTGTAGTGGTGAGACTAACGATTCCGCGCGGCCATCGGCCACGGGGCGCGCACGAACGACCGGCGACGGCGGAAATTATTTCCACGACGACCGCCCGAATTTCTCCAACCGCGAGACCCCCCTGTAGGGGAGTCAGGGGACCCCCTCTGTAGGGGAGTCGGAGGATTACGATTGACAGTCTAGGAGGTTTCGTGCATCTACGGCGACCGAATCAGGTCGAGGATTACATGGACGAAGTGTACGAAATCAGCCGGAAGGAAAACCGGCAAACCCAGATCGAGCAGATGGACATCGGCGACACCGTATCCATCGCCCGCCGGATCGAGATGCAGCACGGGTTCGCCGAAGGCGCGATCTCCGAGCATAACAAGCAGATCAGGGGCATCGCCGATCAGCAGGCGCACCGGGCAAGGCGGCGTCTCAAGGAGCGGAAGTTCAAGGTCGAGAACGGTTCCTTCCTGACACGCGATGGCGCTCTCGTCGTCGTCGCCGCCGTCACGAGGGTCGAATAACAGGAGTCGAAGTCCCATGGTCAAGAAGGTCGAGAGTTTCACCACATACGACGGCAAGGTGTTCCTGAGCGAGGAAGCAGCCGTCCGCCACGAAAGCCTGCAACGGCTCTGCGAGATCATCCCCGAGTTCCAGATGGTCCGGCCTCGGATCGAGGAGCAACTGGATGCCGTGGCCTCCGCCATGGGTCCCATGGTGGCGTTCCGGGCTAGGGTCCCATCGAAGCCCGTCGTCAGCGGATCGTTGCGCCCAGTATCCGAGTGCCCGCACTACGTCGTATGCCCGCGCCCGGAGTGCGACGAGGCGGGGTACTGCCAAGCAGCCCCGGCAGCGGATCACGGCGAGCTTGCCGGAACCTGCGATTGTTCTGCCGGGATGAACGGGGCGGACGACCACGCGCCCACCTGCCCCAGCTATCGCCCCGTGGCCGGGTTGTCGCTTGCCCATGGCTAAGGTCCGTTCCATTACTATCGGATTCACGCGGAAGTACCAGCATCCGCATATCTCGTTCGAGAACTTTCAGATCGAGGGCGCTATCACCGTCGATCTGGAGGAGGGCGAGACGCCAGCCGAGGCAGCCGAGAAATCATTTCCGATCCTGCGCGAGCAGATGATCGCGACGTACAAGCAGTTCAAGCCCAAGGACGGGCGAGGAGGTCGAGACTAATGCGATACCGTGTATTCCAAGCAAGGTGGTACGATGACGCCAAGAACACTGTTCCTGTTACGATGCCCCGCCGTAAGACGACGGTTCGAGTCGTAAACACTGAGGACGAGGCCCGCCGCATCTGTACGGACCATAATTATGACCGCCGGGGTCGCAGGATCAAGCGTCCCTATGGTACGGCGTTCGAGTACGAAGGAGTAGGCTCGTGAAGAAGAAAGAACCCGAGATCAAGCCGCGCCGCATGGCGATGATCGGCAAGGTCCTCGCAATTCAGGTCGAGCCGGGGACCCAGATTTTCCACCCGCAGACTGGCGAGCGGCTGGGTATCGTGGGCGACCGCCAGCCGGTCATGAACTACGACGACAACGCCGTCTACCTGTCCACGGACGACTGGCTCGCCGCGAAGGCCGCGCTGCCAGCCGCCGACAAGAGCAAGAACCCCCTATCCGTACTTCCGGGGCTGCCCGGCGGATCGGTTCACTAAGGAGTCGAAACCATGTCCACGAAGAACAACCCCGGCGCGTTCCGCTGCTACGAGGCGGCGCTGCCCGACGAACACGTATTCACGATCCTCGCGCGAGACCCGGCTGGCCCGGCCACGTTGCGCTTCTGGGCGACCGAGCGCGAGAGGCTGGGCAAGACGGAGAACCCGGACGACCGCGACCGGATCGAGGACGCGCGCCGCGATGCCCTGCTTATGGAGGACTGGCGCGAGAAGAATCTGGACCCGATGGGCGACGGCAGCGGTCCTTCGTGGAAGCTGACCAAGATCACGGACGAGGAGGGCGGCCCGGTTCGCGTCAAGCCCGATAACGTCCAGTACGTGCCAGCCGAGCGTGATGGCGACGAAGCCGTGCGCCTGAACGTCGAGTGGCTGACCGCCCGCACCCGCGATCTGGTCGAGGGCCGGATGTCCCGCGAGGAATATACCCGGATGATCGAGATCGCCTGTCAGTCCCCGGATCGTCGCCGGGCAACCGAAATGAAGCGAGGCGGCAAAACCTTCGTGTTCAGCGAGGAGGAAGCCGACGAGACTGCGATCAGGATCACCGAAGAAATGTCGGTCAGCCTCGCCGTCCTCATTGATTCCTACCGCGCTGGTCTCAAGGGCCTGAGGTCGGACCCCCCTGTAGTGGAGCAGGACTTCCCGAACGTCCAGCCGCGCCGGGTCGGCAAGGTCCCCGAACTGGCGATGGGATACGGCAAAGGCTCCAGCCGGGACGTGACGGAGATCGACACACCCGATATGCCGCCGCACCGCTTCGCCATGTTCGACAAGGGCAAGGGCTGGGCCTACGGTCGGGGTCTGGAGATCAACCCGGCCCATATCCCGGCAATGCTCGACCGCATGGAGGAGGACGGCTACACGCTCGTCGCGGCGCTTGGCGCTCAGGCGGACAAGGTAGGTATGATCTTCCAGCGCGGCCCCCGCTACACGGCGTTCGAGCTTGCCCACGGCTTCGGCGACCCGACCGAGACCTACCATCCGCGCGACGGGGGCCGGGCGACCGAGAAGTCCGACCGCTTCCTCGCCGGGGAGCCGTTCGACGAGATCGACCCCCCTGTAGCGGAGTCGGACCTCGACCGTGGCCGGGGGCAAGAACCTTGACAGGAGAATCGTTATGTGGTGGATCATCGGAATCATAGTCGCCCTGCTTATCTGTTTCTGGGGCTGGGCTTGTTGCCGGGTAGCGGCAGACGCCGACCGACGCTGGGAGAAGATACTTGAGCAAGAGCGAAGATCAGCAGGCCGCCGAGATCGTCCGGCAGTTCGAGAACCGGATCGTCTGGCTGGCTGCGTTCCTTGTGAACCGGGCGAGCAGCAACGCATTGAACGAGAGATGCGCGAAAGCCGCTGACGAAGCTCTCGACGAATACCAGCAGCGATTCCCGGCGATCACGCCGCCCGGCTGAAACAAAGGGGCTTGACCCCGCCAGCGGTCTAGGCCATAGAGATGCCCGGCGATGTCGAGTCGCCGGGCTTTTCTTTTGCCGATCCAAGGAGTCGAGACCGCCATGGCACACCCCCAGTTCGATTACGGAATCGAGGACGTACCGGAAGCCGATGATGCCGCGATTGACCGCTGGCATGATGGTTGGTTCGACGGCCACGGCGCGAAGCCGAAGGCGTCCGACGACGCCGATTACCTCAAGGGTTATGCCGAGGGGCACGAGGCGCGCAAGGTCGTCGTCGTGATGCCTGAGCGCCCGGAGGGCTACTACCACATGCCGCTTGGCACGTTCGACTGAGAGAGGAAATGATTTCCATGTCTACCCGCGAAACCAGCCCCGAGATCGCCGCGCTTGCCGGTCGCATCCTCGCAGCGGGCAACCCGCTGGACAACGATCAGGTCGTCCTCGCCGTGCTTGAAGGTCTCGCCGAAGCGAACACCGGCAGGCAGGCGCAGGAAGCCCTCAAGACGATGTTCCAGCCGTACTTCGACAACATGCTCTCGCTCGCCGGGTCCTGCCTCTCGCAAGCCGAGGACGACGAGGACGGCGCGCCCCGTATCGCCCTGACCGCGAAGGTGGACTGGGAGAAGATCGTCAACGCGATCATCGGCGCGTTCGAGGGCGGCTCGACCTACTGGCTGCGCGGAGCCGACTACACCTACACGCCCGAAGGCGTGGTGAGGAAACCGGCTTACGCCGAGACCGATTTCTGGGCCAAGGGCGGCAAGATGAAGCTGTCTTACGACAACCCGGACAGCCCCGGCGACTCCGAAAAGGCGAGCAAGGAAGTCGGCCTGCTCGAAATCCGCGAGGGCCTGCGGTCGATGGCAGCCGAATCGCTTTCGCACTTCAACGATTTGCTAAACGAGAACGACGACGCGATCACGCACGACGTTTTCATCCAGCACGTCCTGTTCAGCGAGGTCGTCTATGGCTGAGGAGCGCAACCCGGCGACCGCAGCAGGCGCGCCCGAACCCCGCCGGGGCAGCACCGCCGAGATGGTGGAGCGGATCAAGGCACAGATCAGCAACCCCGCCGTCAAGATCGAGAAGAAGGAGCCGCCCCGTGGCCGTTGAACTGTTCATCCCGAAGAAATTCACGAAGGCCCACGAGTGGGTCATCCGGCAGGCGAACAAGATCATCGACGAGTATCTGGAGCAGGGCTATACGCTGACTCTGCGTCAGGTCCACTATCAGTTCGTCGCTCGCGATCTCTACGAGAACACGCAGGCCAACTACAAGCGTCTCGGGAACATCCTCGACGCGGCCCGCAAAGCCGGTCTCGTGGACTGGGACGCTATCGAGGACCGCACCCGCATCCTGCGCCGTATCCCCGTCTGGGACGGCCCGGAGAAGGCGCTGGAGCGTGTCCGGGACAGCTTCAAGCTAGACCCGTGGGACGAGCAGCCGAAGCTCCGCCGGGTCGAAGTCTGGGTCGAGAAGGATGCGGCGGTCGGTATCGTCCAGCCGACGTGCGATAAGCTCCGCATCCCGTACTTCTCGTGTCGAGGTTACTCCTCGTCGAGCGGCCTGTACGAGGCAGGCAAGCGGCTGGAAGCGTACCACAAGGCCGGTTACGAGACGACGGTTCTCTACCTCGGCGATCACGATCCCAGCGGGGTCCAGATGACGGAGGTATCGGAGGAACGTGTCGAGATGTACGCGCGCCACCAGATCGACTTCCGCCGAATTGCTCTGACCCTACCGCAGGTCGAGGAGTTCTCGCCCCCGCCGAACTTCGCCAAGGAAACCGATTCCCGAACGAAGTGGTATGTCGAGCGATTCGACACCGAGGAGTGCTGGGAGCTTGACGCGCTTTCACCCAAGACGGTCGATCAGATCATCCGGGCCGAGGTGGAGCCGATGATCGACGAGAAGGCATGGGCGGCCACGCTGGAGCAGGAGGAGGAGCATCGCAAGGTTCTCGCGGAAATCATTTCCGACTGGGACCGGACGAAGGCTGCCCCCGACATGCTGAACAAGCTGCGCGAGTTCGCGACCCAGTATTCGATTACGGGTGAACTCGACGATAACGGTGACGGGCACGAGGACACGATGTTCGCCCAGCAGGTCATCGACGAATCGGGTGATGTCCTGAACAAGCACGGTCTGCTGTAGTGGCGGATCGTCGCGAACGCCCGTGGCGCAAGCTGCGCGTGATCGTCGAGGTCACGGTGCCACCGAATTGCCGGGCGCAGGAGAAGGACCTGCTTCACGAGATCGAGCAACAGATCGCCCGCACGGTGAAGCTGCCCCGTCCGATCCACGATAACGCTTACGAGGCGGTCGTCCGCCTCAAGAGCTTCACCCCGTTCTGGCCCATGTTCCTCCGCAAGGAGAAGGGCCTACCAATAGGAAGGAAGAAGAATAATGACCAGCGCAGTACCGTTCCGTGACGCCACGGCAGAGCAGGTCATGGCGGCCCCCGGCAGCCGAGAGCAGAAGGCAGCGCGCTTCGTGGCGGCCCGGCGCTTCGGCGGCCTCCCGACAAAGGGCTTCCTGCTCGGCGACAACGATCACTCCCCGATGATGAAGGGCGTTGTCGATCTGACCACGGAAGTCTACAAACTGACCGATATGATCGGCGAGGCGGGCGATCTGCCCGAGAGCAACTGGAGTGCCATCGTTGAACAGAGAGCCAAAGTCGTTGCCATGCTTGAGGACCACGGGTGCCCAGCCGCAGGAGACGCCGGAAATGGGGATGAAGAAGTACGACGGGACGGTGATTGATCCGTTCTGGATCGACATTGCCGGTCGCGGCGACATCGACTTCCCGAAGGACTTCTATCGGGTTTGCTGCCGGGCGTCCTACGTGTTCCAGCTTGGACATTGGCGGGCGCGGCGGCGAGACGCCGAGGCACGAAATGATTTCGACGCGCTCGACCGGCTCGACCGCGAATACGAGATGATCGGACAATGAGCAGCAACGACCCCAAAGTCCTTGTCGAGTTCTCCCCAGAGGAAATCACTTGGCTCGCGGACAAGCTGAACGAGCTTAGGCAGGGCTGGACTGCCGCTGCGCTTTTCAAAGCCAGCGGCATCCAGCAGCGCGGTCAGGCCAGCGAGAAAGAAAAGCAGATGCTCCTCAAGATCGAGGAAGAAAAGAAGATGGAGGCGGTGATACGAAACCGGCTTGTCGATAAAGCCAGCGATCAGGGATTCGGCGACCTATGAGCGGGTGCGGCACCGTGTTCAAGGACGGCTCGGTCTGTTCGGTAGAGGCCAAGAAGGCATACGTTCGCCGGGCCAAGCAGACGCGCAAGCATCATTGCCACTGGCCCGGCTGCGATGCTCAGGTAGCCCCCGCGAAATGGGGCTGCATGAAACACTGGATGCGGTTGCCCAAGCGCCTCCGGGACAAGATATGGGCGAGCTTTCGTCCGGGGCAGGAGACCAACTGGACCCCCAGCCGGGAGTACGTGAAGGTCGCCAAGGAAGTTCAACTCTGGATCAGTTGCGAGGAATCAGGACTATGACGATCACGGTCAACAATCTGTACGAACACGCGGACGGCGGCTTCTACTGCATCCTGTCCGACACGACCCCCGGCAAGGACCCGACGACCGGCGAATGGCTGGACGGCGTGACCTACATGGGCACGGACGGCGTAATGCGCTGGACCAGCCGGGCGCGCTGGGATGAACGGTTCAACCCCGTGGCCGAATACTCCGGGGACGACGAGCAGGTCATCATGATGGTGCGCCGGGCGAATCCGGGAAACACGGACTTCGATTTCCTCCGGGTGTTCGAGTCGTGGCACGAATCGGAGATGGGCATCACCGGCCACATGCTCGAACTGGCGGTCGCGGTCGTCGTCGAGCGGTTCGCCAGCCTCTATCCGGCGCTGCCCGAGGGTGTCCAGAACCCGGACGACATGCGATTCGCGATCTCGACCGAGGACCTTCAACGGATCGTCCAGAGTTACGAGATCGCCCGCCAAGCGGTGCCTCACGGGTTTGTGTTCCATATTCGGAAATGATTTCCGATTACGGCTTGACATTAACACATTTCGAGCGCAGATCATTCCGCGTTCTTGAAGGTCGAAAGGTCGAACAATCTAATGACTGGCATAGGCCATAACTCCGGTTCGGAGGATGATACCTTCTCTGTCTCTGACGAGCAGTTGCAGAAGGCCACCGATGACCGGCTCCGCCTGCTGATCGAGCGCATCGAGCGGCTGGAGGAGGAGAAGAAAGGCGTCTCCGACGACATCAAGGACGTTTATGCCGAGGCCAAGGCGGTCGGGTACGATCCGAAAATCATGCGGCAAATTGTCCGGCTCCGTAAAATGGATGCCAATGCGCGCAGCGAACAGCAGATCGTCCTCGACACGTACAAAGCTGCCCTCGGTATGGGCTGAACGTGAAACTCGGAATTTAGGAGTATCGTACAATGTCTACCGCAATCAATCTTCCCGCCGACAAGTTCGACACGAGCATGACGTTCGTGACCCCGGACAACCCGCCCAGCCGGGTCCCGCTGGACAAGCTCGCCGTGCTGCCCGGCTTCAATACCCGCGTGAAGGACGCGGAGTATCAGGAGCGCGTGGTCGGCATCTCCGAGAGCATCGTCGCCAACGGCTTCTTCAACGACAAGCCGTTCGCCGTGACCATGCTGCCGGACGACGAGACCGTCTACATCTACGATGGTGAACACCGCTTCGACGCCGCCAAGCAGGCGATCCTCGACGGTGCCGAGTTCCCGGACGGCCTGCCGGTCGCATGGGCCAAGGACGGCGCGACGGTGCGCGATCTGACCATCCACCTTGCCCACGGTAACGCGGGCGAGCGCCTGAACATGGTCGAACTCGCGGCGGTCGTCCGCCGGATGCAGGGCCTCGGGATGGAGAAGCCCGAGATCGCCGAGGCGCTGGGTCGCACGACCCGGCATATCGACAACCTGTTCGTCCTCGCCGAATCGAACCAGACGGTCAAGAAGGCGGTCGCCGCCGGGCAGATCGCCGGGGCCGAGGCGGTCAAGCTGGTCCGCAAGCACGGCAGCAAGGACGCCGCGACCGAGATCACGGCGCGGATCAAGAAGGCTGCCGAGCAGGGCAAGGCGAAGGCCACGCCCAAGACGCAGAAGCCCGCCGGGCCGAAGATGCGTACCGTCACCATCGAACACGTATTCAAGAAGGGCGAGAAGATGGGCGATTCGCTCAAGTCGCTCGCGGGTTCGATCCGGGAACTGATCCAGATTTCCGGGGCCGACGTGCTGGAGGAGGACGGCACTGCCGCGATCCGTCTCACGCTGGTCGATCACGCCGCCGAAGCCGCCAAGGCGGAAGCCGAAAAGGCGAAGGCCGAGGCAGCCAAGGCCAAGGAAGCCGAGAAGGCGAAGAAGGCCAAGGAAGCCGAAGCCAAGAAGGCCGAGGCCGCGAAGAAGCGCGAAGCCGAGAAAAAGCTGCTCGCGGAAGCGGCTAAGGGCGACGGCAAGAAGGCGACCCCGAAGAAGGCCACCCCGGCGAAGAAGGCCGCCAAGCCTGCTGCGAAGAAGGCAGCGGACAAGGCCGCCAGCGGGGGCAAGGCCGACGAGGCCGCTCAGAAGCCCGCTGAGGGCGATTCCGAAGCTCAGGCTACCCAAGTAGCCGAGACCCCGGAAAACGCGCCCAGTGCGCCGGAATCGGGCGCTGAGCAGACCGATGACGGCATGGGCGGCCTCTAAGCCGTGATCTACGGCGTCACCGGCCACCGGGACGTTGAACAGGAGCCGGGCGAACTATTAGCGTTCGCCCGGCTTTCTGTTGCCTTGATGGTGGAGCGCGGCTGCACGGAAATCATTACCGGGATGGCGCGCGGCTGGGACCTCGCGGTCGCCCGAGCCGCCTTCGATCAGGGCGTCCCGTATTGCGCGGCGATCCCCTTTCCGGGCCAGCCGGACCTCTGGCCCAACGCCGATCAGGTCGAGTGGGCGTGGGCCGTCAAGCGGGCCTCCCGGCAGATCGTCGTCGGGCATAGCGCCCTGAACATCTTCTACCACAAGCGAAACGAGTGGATCGTGGATCGCTCGGCGGAGCTATGGAGCTTCTGGGATGGGTCCCCCGGCGGGACCCGGCATTGCACGTTGTACGCAGAGAAGATCGAGCGTACAGTGAGACCGCTCTGGGAGCCGTGGTTGCGCTTCCGGGCGGAAAGGACCTGATATGCCTCACTTGCCGCATTGCTCGATCCAGCGCCAGCCGAAGCCCACCGTGGCCGAGGAGACCCCGATCCAGCGCGTGATCGGAACCGGGATCGAACGACACCAAGGCACGACGCGCGCCCCGCGCCCGCGCACCTTGAAACCTCCCATCG
>PBRG01000047.1 GCA_002726615.1 Marinobacter sp. | reverse complement strand
TCCGATGGTCAGATCGACCAAATCTACAACTACCTCGTTTATAAGTTCCAGGATAGCGGCGCGTATGTCTGGGCGCGGGCATATCTCGACGACATGGGCACCGTCAGTATATTTGGCCCCTTCAAAACCGAGACTGATCTGACCCCTGTCGAAAACAGCTCACTTGTGAACGGCGTCATCGAATACATGAAAATGCGATACCCAAACCTGCAGGCTTTCGGGCCAAACGGGTACGTCAAAATTCCTTAGCGCAGGATTCCGCCCCTATCCGCAACTGACCCCTTCATGGACGGGGAAGTGACCGTCCTTCTTGGTCCGTCGGGCGCCGGTAAGTCTACGCTTCTTCGCACTCTCAACCTGCTGACCCAGCCAAGCGCAGGACATATCGTGACATCGGCGGGCCAGCAGTTGAAGTCGCGCCGCGATATCCGGTTTCATCGGCGCGACACCGCCATGATCTTTCAGCAGCACCAACTGATCGGCCGCCTGAGCGCTCTGCGCAATGTCCTCATGGCGCGTCTCGGTCGCCATTCTGTCTGGAGCAGTTTGGCAGGCTTTTCGCGCGCCGAGAAACACCTTGCGCTGGAATCTCTCAGCCGCGTGGGCCTCTTTGACAAGGCGCTGACACGCTGTGACAGCCTTTCGGGTGGCCAGCAGCAGCGCGTCGGCATTGCGCGCGCGCTCACGCAGGAGCCAAAGCTGATCCTCGCGGACGAGCCTATCGCATCGCTCGATCCAGCATCTTCGGACCGGGTGATGAAAATCCTCCGCGACGTATGCCGCGAAGACCGAATTCCCGTCATTGTCAGCCTTCACCAACTCGATTTTGCCAAGGCCTATGCCGATCGCATCATCGGCCTCTGTGATGGTGACATCGTTTTTGACGGACCGCCCTCGGCACTGGATAACGCCGCGCTGTCGCGCATCTACGGCGCGCCGGCCGATACGACCAACTGATCTTTCAACTCTTGGAGACTGCCATGAAGAATATCGCAACTCTCACCGCCATGCTGCTGGCCTCAACAGCCGCATTCGCAGCAGGCGATTATGATCCGGACACTTTGCGCGTCGCGCTGCTTCCTGATGAAAACGCCTCGACCGTGATCCAGGATAACAAGCCGCTGGCCGCGTATCTTGAAGAGAAGCTCGGCAAGGATATCGAACTGATCGTCACGACCGATTACTCTTCGATGATCGAGGCGATGCGCTTTGGCCGCGTGGATGTCGCGTATTTTGGGCCGGCCTCCTACACCATCGCCAAGGCCAAGATGGCGGATGGCGATCTGGACATCGAGCCGTTCGCCGCGCGCGTGACGGATGGAAGCACCACCTACCAGTCTGTCCTCATTGCCAATGTCGAAAGCGGTATCGACTCGATCGACGATATCGAAGGGTCGGGCATCGATGTGGCTTTTGGCGATCAGGCATCCCCCTCGAGCCACTTCGCGCCGAAATACACGATGATGCTCGAAGGCGTGACGGAGGGCGATGACTATACCCAGAACTTCACGGGCGCGCACGACGCGGTGGCGCGCAACGTCGAGCTGGGCAATGCCGCTGTCGGCGGTCTGAGCCGTCCGATCTACGAGAGCCTGCTGGCCAAGGGGTCGGTTGATGCATCGAAGCTGATTGTCATCGGTTACTCCGCCGATATCCCACAATATCCTTGGGTTATGCGCACCGACATGACCGAGGCGCTTGAAGACTCAATCAAGGACGCCTTCCTGACGCTGGAGCCAGGGACCGACGCGGGCGATGCAGTCCTGACGCCGTTCAAGGCCGACGGGTTCGCAGCAATCACGGATGCCGACTACGACATCATCCGTGACATCCGCAAGAACCTGCAAGCCGACTGAGAATGCCCGAACTAGGAGACCGCCATGACCCGCCTCTTGACTGCCCAGCCTGCGCTGACCAACGCTGAAGATGTGCTGGCCGAGGACAGCAAGGGGCGGCGAAAGCTGCTCCTTCAAATCGCCGTAGTCGCCGCGATCGTCATTGTATCGCTATGGATGACCGGGATGCTAGATCGGAGCCGGTTGACCAGCGGCTTGCCGGCTATCGGTATCCTCGGCACTGAGATGTTCCCGCCGGATTTCGGCCGTTGGCGCGACTGGGTAGGACCCCTTGTCGAGACGCTGGCTATGTCTATCGCCGGCACGGCGCTGGCGGTCGCTCTCTCTTTGCCACTGGGCTTCTTGGCCGCACGGAACACATCGCCCAACAAGGTTATCTACCAAGTCTCGCGGGTCGTCCTGAATACGCTTCGCTCGATCCCAGAATTGATCATGGGTATAATTTTCGTTGCAGCTGTAGGGTTTGGCATGTTGCCTGGTGTTTTGGCCCTTGGCCTCCATTCGGTTGGAATGGTCGGAAAATTCTTTGCGGAGGCCATCGAGCACGCGCATCCTGCACCGATTGAAGCGACCGAGGCGTCAGGAGCCACGTCAATGCAAGTCATCCTGCATGGCGTCCTGCCTCAAGTCTTTCCGCAATTCGCAGATGTGAGCATGTATCGCTGGGAATATAATTTTCGAGCCTCGACCGTCATGGGTATGGTTGGTGCAGGCGGTATCGGCACTGAGCTCGTCGGCTCGCTCCGCCTTCTGGACTACCCACAGGTGTCAGCGGTTTTGCTGGTCATCCTCGCCTGTGTGACCGTTGTGGATATACTCAGCAATATGCTCCGTGCGAAGTTCCGGTGATTTAAGCAGATGCCAAGGTGATTTGCTCGAACAATGAGCCATCACCTCAACGGTTCAGTTTTCTTTCATGCCAGCTTGTTGCATGGGTCAAAATATGGGTGCAGGCGCCCCTTTCCCCGAACGACTATGCGGCACGTTTGAAGACCGCATGACCGAGGCGGGTCATGCGGTTGAGGGTCTTTGTGGCGCCCGATCTGGGCTTCGACGAGGGCTCTGCGATTGTATCCCGTTGCTGACTACCCTGCCATTCGGCCATGCTCGGCGATATGCTCTATGTGAGCGTTGCGCCCATCGCGTAGGCCGGGAACAGCGGTAATTAGTGGCGGGATGGTGATCTCGACATCGGGTCAGAACTTTTGGGTCAAGCAATCGGAAACTACGGTGCCATCATAAGCGGCGTCCGCCAGAACGCGGGTCACCTAGCTTGCGATCCCCACGATGAGGTCGGGCAAGGCGGTTTCGTCGCCGATCTGGTCTGTGGTCAACAGTGAGGCGACGATCTCACCGCTGTCCGGGTCATACCCGATGTGCAGTTGACGCCAGGATTTGCGGGTCTTTCACGTGCCATGCTTTTCGTCCTGCCAGCCCGAACCGCGATGGATCTTCAGGCCTGTGCTATCCACGATCAGCGTGGTGGGGCCACTGGATTGTGGCCTTTCGTCCACGACCGAGAGGTCAATCGCCCGCCGCGATAAGGTCGAGAAGTCTGGAACCGGCAACTCCACGCCCATCAGTCCAAGTAGCGACCGGACGAACTCTTGGGTCTGATGCAACCGCTGGTGAAAGATCAGCCCCCGCGTCAGACACGTCTCAATCGCGAAGTCCGAATATTTTGGCTGACCACCGCGACCCTTTCGCTTCGGCGCTGACCATCGCCCGGCAGCCCCGGCCTCAAGCCAGATCGTAACGTCTCCGCGACGGCGCAGAGCCTCGTTGAAATCCGACCAATTCGTCACCGTGTATTTCGCCTTGGAAAACTTATCGCGTCGACCAGCGTTGAATATATGCGGCATAGGGCGCTACCTTGAGGATATCAGAACCGGCGTCTTCGCCAAAATCCGCGACCCATGCAACAAGCTGTCAAATCACCACACCAAGATCACTCAGCGCGCGAAATCCCTTCGGAATGTCCGCATTATCACGCAGTTCCAGCACGAGGTGCGGGTCGCTTTCGCAAGCAGCCAAGGCACGGAAGACAGCTGTCCATTCGATTTCCCCTTCCCCCGGGGCCCAGTGGCGGTCGGCATGGCCATCGACGTCTTGCAGGTGGACATGGGCAAGCTGCGCACCGGCATCAGTGATAAAGTCAGCGACGGGTGGGGCGCCAGACATGCGACGGGCTAACTGAGCGTGCCCGGTGTCGATGGAAAGTGCGATTGCTTGTGAGCCAAAGCCATCCACCATCGCGCGACGTGTTTCTGGGCGAACGTCCTGAATGTTTTCGATCACAAGAGTGATGCCCATGTTTTCGGCTGCGCGCACGACGGGGTCTAGAATTTGATGGATGCGGCCAATCTTGCTTTCGGCGTAGCCCGGAAAGCTGAAGAAGTTGTTCTGATACCAAGCCGTGTAAGGGGAATGCAGGACCATCTGGCGCGCGCCGATCCGATCCGCGGCCTCGAGAGCTTTGAGGAACCGCGCAGTAATGATCGGGCGCAGTTCCGAGTCTTTGTTGTCGATATCCAGACCTTCAAAGGGCCCATGAATGCCAAGGCGTCCAGTATGCCCATCAAGCGCCGTCTTGGCGGCGGCAATGCGATCGTCGAATCCGGTGGTTAGCGCGACATGGGACATGAAATCCTGTAGTTCGATATCGCGGGCGGCATCAAACAGCCAATCGCGGTGGTCTGCAATCTCAGATGTTTTCAGGCAGGCGCCTATTTTGAGCGGGGTCATGTCTGTGGGTCCTTGGGTCGGGAATAAACATATAGGTAGCGATGGCACAGCAAAGACACAGGGCCATGACAGCAAAAGACCACCAGCCGCCGTAGGTTTGTGTGGTCCATGCAAAAGGCTCTGTTGCACAAATCGGCTGAGGGTCGAGGTTCCCCTTCCCCCGGACAGACTCATCCCACGGCTTCAGTGACGGGTATGCCGAGTGCGGTGAAGCCGTTCAGGACGACCACACGGATCTGAAACTCGGCAACCTGACGGTCGAAGTCCCTGGCAGTCAGGCGTTGGCCCAGCAGCTTCACACAATGCATCTTCGTTTCGACGCGGCTCCGGCGGTGATAGCCGCTCCATCGTCGCCAGATGTTTCGCCCGAAGCGACGTGACGCGCGCAGGGCTTCGTTGCGCGCGATTGCTCCGGGAGTGTCGGGCTTCCATGGCCTGGCATTTTTGCGTGGCGGTATGACTGCGGCGGCACCTCGGGCGGCGATGGCATCGTGGCACTTGCGGGTGTCAAAGGCACCATCAGCGGTGACGCTTGCAACCTCGTGATCTGGCGGGATCTGGTCCAGAAGCTCTGGCAGCATGGGCGCGTCACCGACATCACTGGTGGTGAACTCGGCCGCGCGTATTTCCAGCGTTTGCTCGTCAATTCCGATGTGGATCTTGCGCCAGACCCGGCGCTTGGTGCCACCATGCTTGCGGGCGTTCCACTCCCCTTCGCCCTCGACCTTGATGCCGGTGCTGTCGATCAGCAGGTGCAACGGGCCGCCGGATCCACGGTAGGGAATATTGATCTTCAGGGACTTCTGGCGCCGCGACAGCGTGCTGAAGTTGGGCACGGTCCAGTCCAGGCCGGTCAGGCGCAGCAGGCTCTCAACGAAGCCCGTCGTCTGCCTGAGCGCCATGCCAAACAGCACCTTCATCGTCAGGCAGGTCTGTATGGCTGCGTCACTATAGTCAGGCTGTCGGCCACGTTTGCCTGTTGGCCTGGCCTCCCAGGTCATCTCGGGATCGAACCAGATCGTCAGCGAGCCACGACGCTTCAGAGCTTCGTTATAGGCGGGCCAATTCCTGGTCTTGTAGGCGGGGGGGCTGGGTCGGCTCATGCGCCCCCAGCTACCACGCTGGATTCACAAGATGAATCCCTCACGCGATTTGTGCAACAGAGCCCCCTCTAGGTTTATTCATTCGGATGAATAGTGGGACTGCGTATCAATGGCGCTACAGTTTCATGAAACCTTTGTGACGTATGCGGCCGAGACGGCGCGGATGGGAAGTACTAAGTTTATTTACCATAAACTTCACTATCGGATATTGAATCGCGCCGTGGGCACATTCCATTTTGGATTGCATCACTGGATAAATTTCTGATGCAGATCAGGAGGATGTGATGAGACGACCCTACCGCAAAATGAACCTGGATGAACGTAGAATCTTGGCGACGATGCTTCAGGCGAAAGCCACGAAGACAAAGATCGCTGAAGTGCTTGGCCGTGACCGCTCTACGATCCACCGTGAGATCAAGCGCAACTGGTGGCATGACGACGACGTTCCGCAGGCTGATGGTTATTGGCATGTGACAGCGCAGACGCTGGCGGATCGGCGTCACCTGAAGCGCCGTAAGCTGGAACAGCACGAGGATTTACGCAAGGAAGTGATCGGCAAACTGAAGACTGGGTGGTCACCAGAACAAATTGCGGGCCGGTTGAAGATTGAGCCGCGCGCTCCTCTCCGGATTTGCCACGAGACGATCTATCAGTACGTCTACTCTGACAGCGGCCAGTCTCAGGAACTTGGTCGGTATCTTCCCGAACGTCAGAGAAAGCGTAAACCACGCTACGCCCGCAAGGCCCGTGATCGTGCGTTCCCCTTAGAAACAAGCATCCACAACCGTCCGGGCGAAATCAACGACCGTAGCCAGTTTGGCAACTGGGAAGGCGATTTGATGATCTTTGAGCGCGCGCAGGGCAACGCCAACGTCGCGACGCTGATCGAACGGAAGACGCGCTACACCCTGCTGCTCAGGAACAACGACCGGAAGTCGCGACCGCTGATGAATAAGCTGATCAACGAGATGTCACCCCTGCCCGCTGAGGCCCGCCGTTCCATCACCTTTGACCGTGGGTTTGAGTTCACGTCCTGGCGCGAGTTGCACAACGGCATGGGCACCAAAGCGTGGTTCTGCGACCCACAGGCACCATGGCAAAAAGGCTCGGTTGAGAACATGAACAAACGGGTGCGCCGATACCTCCCTCGGGACACCGCTCTGCTGTCGCGTCCAAATCGATATATGAAGTCGATTTGCGACCGCCTGAATGCAACGCCGCGTAAATGTCTGGGCTACAAGACCCCTGCCGAAGCCTTCCGAGATGAACTGATGAAACTGGAGCGGAGATGAAGTATCCTAGCCACGTAAACCGATGCAATCGAAATGGAACTCACAGTGTTTCTCGGCTCCAAAGCTTGGCAAGCGAACCTACCTGGAAATCTCCCCCGCTAACACCGCTCGTCCGTGCACTGCCAACGTCGCTGAAAACCTCTGACACCCAAACTTGCGGATTACATCCAGTACTCGCGCTTCGTAGGCAGCGTGACCGATCAAACG
>PBRG01000224.1 GCA_002726615.1 Marinobacter sp. | reverse complement strand
TTTCTAGTCCCCTTCGTCTAGTGGCCTAGGACTCCGCCCTTTCACGGCGGCAACAGGGGTTCGAACCCCCTAGGGGACGCCAATACGGCTCAACCGGTTTAGTCCACCGGTGAGCCATCAAAAAAACCGCCTTCGGGCGGTTTTTTTGTGTCTGAATAATATGTCAGCGGGACGCAATTGCTCCTTTTCCGACGCCTTCATAGGCCTTGACACGAATGGCGTCCTCCGGAAACTCGGATTTCAACTGCCCGGCAATGTGCGCCGCGATAAGCTCCACTGTGGTATCCGAATCCAGCATATAAACCCGGCTTTCCGGCAATGTCAGCGCAAATTCACCCTGATTGGCCTCGTATTCAAAGGTGACGTACGCCGTGCCATCCTCGGCGACCCGGCGTTGGGTTACATCCTCCTCGGAGCCCACATAGATATCCTGCCACCGCTTGGCCCATTGGTTCTCAAGGTCCCGGTCTCTGTGCTCATTACGGTCAATCCGGATAGGCGAGCGATGCCCGTGCGCAATCCGTTGGCAATTGCCCATGTGTTTTTTCAGGCCGTGGACATAATGGTAGTAGGCCCCTTCAATCACATCTTCACGTAACGCAATGTCCACATTCGTCACGTTTGCCGGCAACACTGCCCGTAATTCCTGCTCCAACAGCCGGGCAACGGCAGAAGGCACTACACGATCAGACGATAGCCACACCACCGCTTCGTCCGGGGACCGGTGAAGAATCTGGGTGCCATCGGTCAGACGCCAGGTGAAGCTGTCTGGCTCATCCTCATTCCACTCAAGCCCTTTGTAGGCTCTTGGGATCACCAGTCGGTGGTCCACGCGCTCGTCGATGACTCGTTTGATGGTGCGTTTGACGTTGCTGAAATCAAACACCATACCTTGATCATCCAGCTCACCACCGAGCACCACATCTACAATCCAGCTTTCACCGACGAGTCCTCTGGAAGCATCCAGGTAGGCGAAATCGATAACCGTCAGATTGTCTACGAAAAGGTGATTCATCGGAGGTGTCCGGCAAGATGAGGTTGATAGATGGGCGGATTCTAGCAAAAATTCGCTAACGCTAGCAGTCTTGCGTGTGGTGCAGGGCTAAAACAAGGAGCAGGTGAGTGGGTCAGGGCAACTCGGATAACCATAATGCGTTTGCTGTGTTGGTTCTGGCTGCGGGCGCTTCGCGCCGAATGGGCTGTGCAAAGGCCCTGTTGCCGGTGGGTTCAGACACGCTGTTGGGCCACGCCATCGTTCAGGCCAAGCTGCTTGGCGGACCTGTCACGGTGGTCGCTGGTGGCTGGTATCCCCTGGTTCGCTATCGTTGCCGGAGCCAACCATCGGCCTGGGTGGTTGCCCGGGATTGGCAGGAAGGGATGTCTGCCTCGCTGAAAACCGGTGTGGCAAGCCTTGGGCCGAGAGTGAAAGGTGTGTTTGTGGTGCTGTTGGATCAACCACTAATCCCGTCGAATGCGATGCTTACGCTTGCCAAAGTGGCGCGAATGACCCCGACCCAGCCCGTCGCTGCCGACTTACAGGGAAAACCGGGGGCGCCGGCTTACATTCCCCGACGTTTATGGCCCGAAATCATGGCTCTCGAAGGGGATAGGGGAGCAGCGGCCGTGCTAGCAAGACATGGCGCGACCCGGTTGGCCATGCCCGGCGCCGGGTCGGACGTGGATGTGCCCGAGGACTGGCGTCGCATCAACGGCGAGTTAGCCGAACAGTCCTGATAGCCAGGCTATGCCTACCGCAAAAATGCCAAGGCTGGCGGCCAGGCCGACGGTGTAAATGCGGGAGGTGGCGGAGCGCTGTTGGGCCACGAACAGGTCAATGGTGCGCTGGGCGATATCTTCAGCAGTTTCCCGGGAGATTTCATGGGCCTGTTGGATAGCCTCAGACTGCAGGGTCTGCCAGAACTCGGTATCGATGGTTTGTACGCTGGTAATGTGATCCTTGAGCTCCGCCATGTGGTTACTGGTGAAGCCGGTATTGCGAGAAAGGTCTTTACGCAGATCCACCAGTTCCCGGCCCAGGTTCAGGTTGACTTCCGCGGCCACGTCGTCACGCAGGTTGCGAGTGCGCTCTTCGATCATCTCTGTCACCGCGTTCAGGCGTTCCTCAATCGCGGCTTCCTGTTTTTTGCCGGACTCGTCCAACACGCGCTTTAGATGGTCGAATTGCTCGTCGAACAGAGAGCTGAGCAATTCGTGCAAGCGGTTGTTAATGTGGGTTTTTACCGCAGAGCGGGCGATCTGTTCGATCAGGTCGCTGGTCAGGGGCACAACCTGAGGGCCGCCGTTGTTACCTGCCTTTAGCCCATCGTCGGGTTCTGGTGACATTTCCAGGGAAGCATCTGAGGGAAGATCCAGGATGTCGTCGTCCAATTCATTTGACTCAGCATCCAGTTCCGGCGGTTCGGGCAGGTTGCCTTCGGTTACATCACTGCTGAGCTGCTCGAGAACGAGGCTAAGCCCTTCGGTGTGTGGTGGTTTGGTCAGAACGTTGTATACACCAAAGTTGCGGGCTTCTTCCATGAACGACGATGATTTCTTGGAGGTGCACATGATGATGGGGATGGCTGCGGTGTCCGGGTTGCCCTTAATGGCCTTGGTGGCCTCCACACCGTTCATGCCCGGCATAAGGTGATCCATAAATATCACATCGGGACGCTGGTGGGAGCTCAAAAAGTCCAATGCCTCCTCCGCCGAGCCAGCCATGTTCACTTCCATGTCCCGGCCTTCCAGCAGTTTGCTCAGGGCAAATCGAGCCACTTTAGAGTCGTCTACCAGGAGTGCATTCTTGATCGCCATGTCACAACCTCAACCTTTACAGCATGTGTGTTCATTATCGGGCGGGCGTTTACCAGCCTTCAAGTGTCGGGCATTGGGTGGCCCGGTAGCTTTTCTCCCGATAACAAACACCGGGCTCCTTGGTACGGGCGGTAAAGACCTCCCCGGCCGCCGTTGTCAGGCGTACCTGTCCGTAGGGTTCGCCATACCGGAAGGTCGCTTCAATCGAACTGCCATTGGGGTTCAGCAGCAGCCCCTTGCCGTGAAAGGAGCCTTCAATATACTGACCTTCGTATTTTTTTCCATCGGCGAAGACTTCGTTACCGCTCCCATGGAACTCGCCATTGGAGAATTCCCCTTCGTAGTGGCGCCCGTCGGGGTAGGTAAGAGTGCCTTCACCATGGAATTCGTCATCCTTAAAGCCGCCGACGTAGAGCATGCCGTCCGATGTGGTTAGCGAGCCATGCCCG
The DNA here is from genome assembly GCA_002726615.1 of Marinobacter sp. Taxonomy (GTDB): domain Bacteria; phylum Pseudomonadota; class Gammaproteobacteria; order Pseudomonadales; family Oleiphilaceae; genus Marinobacter. The sequence continues at coordinate 17,647 of PBRG01000224.1, read as the reverse complement.
TTGAGCCTGCCCCCTGACCATTGTCCGGTGAGAATGTCGCCATTGGCCATGGTGAGTGTGCCCTTGCCATCAAATTTGCCGTCCACGAAATGCCCCTCATACCTGAGGCCTTCGGCGTCTTCATAAGTGCCATCGCCGGTTTTAACACCGCCAACCCAGGTGCCGTTCCGGAACTTCACCCTCGTATAGGCCTCCAGCTTGCCCATCAGGGTTTTTTCATTGCCGGCGGCGATTGCCACGGTCTGTTGCCAGGGCTTGTAGCCTTCCTTGCTGATGGTGACGTCATATTTGCCCGGGTTCAGCTCCAGGTCCAGCCGTGTGGCGCCATGGTCCTTGCCATTAATGGTGACGTTATCGCCGACGACATTGGAGCGCAGTATCAGCCGCCCGGTGGTAGGAGGCTCCGGAGAATCGCTTCGAGTCTTGGTTTCCGGTATGGGAGACACAGGTTCCGCCATCGCCAGCATCGTGGGGTCTTCCGGCAGATCGGGAATGGAAAAAGGTTCTGCGTTAACACGGCTGGTAGCGGAGGTGGTCCCGGAGCCTTCGCCTGATGGTTCTCCGGATGCCGCCAGGGCATCGGTCTCCAAAGGCAGTTCGAGGTCGTCTTCCCTGGTATTCCGTAGGTACAGTTCGTCCGAGCGCCGTGCGTCCGCTGGGTTGTCGCTGGAAACGCGGGTAACGGTCTCTTTCGTTTCCGGTTCTCCTGCTAGCGGTTCCGTCCCCTCGGAGAGGTCATCGCCGACAGACGCAAAGCCTGCGGTCACCAGAAGCATCAGTGCCAGAGCGTTGACAAACAGGAGGGGCCTGAAATCGACCATGGACAACCTCTCAATTCTGCATTCGTGTGACTGCCAGTGTCCCGCCCGTCTCATTGTCGTTGTTCAGCGGGATTCAGGACTGACACCGCCTCATCTTACCCAGTCGGGGCAATGTTATGTAACACAAAGTCACGGAAGTTCACGAGAATGCAGGACAAATCACACTTTGTCCGGAAGCTGGTCATGGTTGAGCTGTTCCCAGGAGCGCATGTAGACGTCTGCTTCGTAGTCGTAAGGGGATTTGAACGGCGTCAACACAAAATCGAACACCAAAAAAAAGAATCCGATCGATGCCCAGGCGATCACCAGCGTGCTCAGGGTATTGGCCTGAATTTCCGGGTTGGCGTCAACGAACCCTTCAAGTAAGGGGATCAGGTCGGATGCCATGACCACCGGGTTGAAGCTGGAAAGTACAAACGGCACCCAGAAAGCGATGAAAACCGGAAAGAAACCGAAGGACCAGAGCACCCGGCGAATCATATACATGCCGATGGCGCGCCAGTAACGCTGCCTTATTTCCGGAACGCGGCGTATGCGTTCCAGGTAGCGTCGACGTTCGGCCCAATAGGCGGCCACTTCCGGAGCGTGGATGGCGCGGCGATTGCCGGCGGGCTGGTGGGCGGATCTGGCCGCCTTGGGCGCGGTGTCGGGTGTCGGGATGCCATGGGGGTCATTGGTCATGGAGTCGGATGCTGCCTTGTGGCTTCGGGTTAGTGCATGATAATAGAAAGTACGTGTTACCCTACAATCCCCATTTAGTTAAAGACAGGACAGTTTGAATGGCTGCAGTGATCGAAAACACCGTCCATCCGGCCTTTGAAAAGCTTCGCAGTCACCGGATCAGTACGCTGAATGTAACGGTTGAGGAATACCGTCACCGAAAAACCGGTGCCCGCCACTTGCACCTGGCGGCAGACAACGACGAGAACGTGTTTTTTGTGGCCCTGCGAACCTTCCCTATGGACTCCACCGGTGTTGCTCATATCCTGGAGCATACGGCGTTGTGTGGCAGCGAGCGTTTTCCGGTGCGCGATCCGTTTTTCATGATGATTCGCCGGTCCCTGAATACCTTTATGAATGCCTTTACCAGCAGTGACTGGACGGCATACCCCTTCGCCAGTATGAACCGCAAGGATTTCGACAATCTGTTGACGGTTTACCTGGACTCGGTGTTCTTCTCATCCCTGGATCCGCTGGATTTCGCGCAGGAAGGTCACCGCCTCGAATTCGATACGCCAGACGATCCGTCCACCGACCTGGTCTACCGCGGTGTGGTTTACAACGAAATGAAGGGCGCCATGAGCGCACCCACCTCACAGTTGTGGCAGAACCTTTCCAGCCACCTGTTCCCGACCACCACCTATCACTACAACAGCGGCGGTGAGCCGGACCATATTGTGGACCTGAGCTACGACGATTTGCTGCGCTTCTACCGCCATCACTACCATCCCAGCAATGCGATCTTTGCAACCTATGGGGATATTCCGGCCCACGAACATCATGAACGCTTTGAAGAGCTGGCCCTGAAGCGATTTGATCAGCTGGACGTAGAGTTGCCGGTGCGGGATGAGAAGCGGATGTTCTCACCGGTCCGGGTGGATCAGAGCTACGCCGTCAGTGAAGGTGAGGATACCGGCCAGAAGACTCACATCGTGATGGGCTGGCTGCTGGGCCACAGCTTTGACCTGCAGGAGAATCTTGAAGGTCAGTTGTTGGCCAGCGTGTTACTGGAAAACAGTGCGTCGCCCTTGATGCGGGCGCTGGAAACGACCGACATCGGGCAGTCGCCATCCCCCATGTGCGGCCTTGAGGACTCCAACCGTGAAATGACCTTTGTGTGTGGCATTGAGGGCAGTGACCCGGACAAGCAGGGCGACCTTGAAGCGCTGCTGGAACAGACGTTGACCAAGGTGGTGGAAGAGGGCGTCAGCCAGGAGCGCCTTGAAGCCATTCTGCACCAGTTGGAGTTGCACCAGCGCGAGATTGCCGGCGACAGCTTCCCGTATGGCCTGCAACTGATCATGACCGCGATTTCGCCGATGGTCCATGGCGGCGATCCGGTTGAGCTCCTTGATCTGGAGCCGGTGCTGGCGGATATGCGGGAAAAAATCCGTGATCCCCAGTATGTGCCCGGCCTGATCCGCCGCAAGCTGCTGGAAAATCCGCACCGCGTCACCCTGACGCTGCGCCCGGATGACAAGCTGGAAAGCCGTCGTCAGGCGACCATTCGCGATGCCCTTGCCCGTCGCAAGGCTTCGTTAACTGACGAAGAGGTTCGCCAGATTATCGAGCGCGCCCAAGCCCTGGAAGAGCGACAGACACGGAAGGACGACGATTCCATCCTGCCGAAGGTTGACCTGACCGATGTTCCCCTGCAGCTTCCGGAACCCGAGGCACGGTTTGCCGGAGACATGCCTGCGACCATTTATGCCCGTGGCACCAATGGTCTGGTGTACGAGCAGGTGATCCTACCGGTACCGAACCTGACCGAGGAAGAGCTGTTGCTACTGCCGTACTACACCACCCTGATTCCGGAAGTGGGGTGCGGCGAACTGGATTACCTGCAGATGCAGGACCGTATCTCGGCGGAATCCGGTGGTATCAGTGCGTCTTTCTCCGCCAAGGGACAAATTGACGATGTCCAGGATCTTGAGGGTTATATCGTCTTTAATGGCAAGGCGCTGGCTCGAAATCGCGAGGCGTTGACTCGCCTGCTGAATGACGTCTTTAATGGCGCCCGGTTTGATGAGAAGGAGCGGGTGCGCGAGCTGATTGCCCAGATTCGTTCCCGCCGCGAACAGGCGGTTACAGGCAGTGGCCATGCACTGGCCATGGGGGCGGCATCGCAGGGAATCAGTGCGGGTGCGTGGCTGTCGTTCCGTCTTGGTGGTCTGGAAGCTATCCGTGGCGTTAAGTCGCTCGACAAGTCCCTGAGCGATCCTGTTGAGCTCGACAGCTTATGTGAACGGCTTGCAGCACTGCACGAACGTATTCGGAACCAGTCCCGTCAATTCCTGCTGATCGGTGAGGAAGAGCAACTGGATCCAATGTTGACGGAACTGAAGGCTGTTTGGGGTGACTCTGGAGCGGGAGAGGGCGCAGCTTGGAAGCTTGAACCCGTGAGTTACCAAACGCGCCAGGCGTGGCTAACGTCAACCCAGGTGAATTTCTGTGCCAAAGCCTTCAGCACGGTTGCTATCGACCACCCGGACGCAGCGGCACTGACAGTGTTGGGCGGTTTCCTGCGCAACGGCTACCTGCACCGGGCCATTCGTGAAAAGGGCGGCGCCTATGGTGGTGGTGCCGGCCAGGACAGCGTGAACGGCACGTTCCGTTTCTTTTCCTACCGCGATCCCCGGTTGGGCGACACGCTGGAGGATTTTGACAACGCCCTGGACTGGCTTCAGACGGAGCAGCACGATCCTCAGGAACTGGAAGAGTCTATTCTCGGCGTGATCGGGCAACTGGATCGCCCCCGGTCGCCGGCCGGTGCAGCCCGCCATGCCTTCCACAACCGCCTGTTCGGGCGCACACCGGAGCAACGTGCGCGTTTCCGGGAGCGAGTGCTGGCGGTGACTCTGGATGATATGAAGCGGGTCGCCCGCGAGTGGCTGAAGCCGGACAGTGCCAGTGTCGCGGTTGTCACCAGCTTCGAAAATCGTGATACCGCTGAAAAACTGGGGCTGGAAATCCAGGAGCTATAAAGCGCCTGAAAGCACCTCAAAACGGAAGGCCGGCGCTCTTTATGGGAGAGGGCGCCGGCCTTTTTACTATCTGCTCTATCGGTTTCGCTTGAGTCCGGTACTCACCATAATGCGTGTGGAGATTTCCTCCACGGAATACGCGGTCGTGTTGAGGTAAGGGATTCGTTCCCGGCGATACATCAGCTCAATTTCCTCAATTTCATGCATGCACTGCTTCATAGACGAATAACGTGAGTTCGGTCTGCGTTCGTTACGAATGGTGGCCAGCCGTTCCGGCTCGATGGTCAGCCCAAAGATTTTTTCCTTGTGAGGGCGCAGAGCTGCAGGCATCTGCTGGTCGTCCAGGTCTTCCTCGGTGATGGGGTAGTTGGCCGCCTTCACACCATATTGCAAGGCCAGATACAGGCAGGTAGGTGTCTTGCCGCTGCGGGAGGCACCGACGAGAATCAGGTCCGCCTCGTCGTAATGACGGGTGCGGGCGCCGTCATCGTTATCCAGCGCGAAATTGACGGCATGGATGCGCCGCTCGTAACTGCCCCCGTTGTTGATGGCGTGTGACTTGCCAACGGTATAGGAGGACGATGACTGCAGCTCCTGTTCCAGTGGGTTCAGAAAAGTACCAAAGATATCGACCATGAAACCGTTCGCGCCGGCGATCACATGACGGATATCGCTATTAACGATGGTGTCGAAAACCAGCGGCCGCATGCCATCGATCTCCTCCGCTTTATTGATACGCTTGACCATCTCCCGGGCTTTGTCAGCGTCATCAATATATGGCACCGTAATGCGTTCGAATTCGATTTTTTCAAACTGTGCCAGAAGGCTGTGCCCCAAGGCTTCGGCGGTCAGGCCGGTGCCATCGGATATAAAGAATGCGGTTCGTTTCATGGTGTGCGGTCCGGCTCCGTATTTGGCGGCTACCCTAGGTAATTTCCACAGGTTACAGTATCATACACGCCAAGTTCGAGGGCCCGCAGTGGAGAATGCAGTAATTGCAGGGTTGGAATCAGCTCCACCTGTCCGGTTTGGCTCTTTGCTACAATGAATCAAGGGAGACACGCTTTGGAAGATTACATTATCTGGTTTGATCACCTGGGAATGTCAGACGTTGACCGGGTCGGGGGAAAGAACGCCTCCCTCGGTGAAATGATCAGTAATCTTGCCAACGCAGGTGTTACCGTTCCCGGTGGCTTTGCCACAACTGCCCACGCCTACCGAGAATTCCTGGCCAAGGACGGTCTTCGTGAGAAGATCGACAACGCCCTGGACGCCCTGGACATCAATGATGTGAACGAGCTGGCGCGAGTCGGCTCCGAAATTCGCCAGTGGATTCTCGATACGCCATTTCCGGACGCGCTGGAAAAGCCGCTTGCAGACGCCTATGCAAAGCTACGCGATGGCAACGACAACCTCGCGGTGGCGGTGCGTTCTTCAGCAACTGCGGAAGATCTTCCGGATGCGTCCTTCGCTGGTCAGCAGGAGACGTTCCTGAACGTTGTGGGTCTGGAGCAGGTACGGACGTCAGTAAAGGAGGTCTTCGCCTCTCTCTTCAATGACCGCGCCATTTCCTATCGCGTCCATCACGGTTTTGATCATAAACAGGTCGCGTTATCTGCGGGTATTCAAAAGATGGTGCGCAGTGAAACCGCTGCCAGTGGGGTTATGTTTACCCTGGACACGGAATCCGGTTTCCGGGACGTCGTGTTTATCACCGGCTCCTATGGTCTGGGCGAAACGGTGGTGCAGGGTGCTGTGAACCCCGATGAATTTTACGTTCACAAGCCCACTCTCACGGCGGGTAAACCTGCCGTTCTGCGCCGCAACCTGGGCAGCAAGGCCATCAAGATGGTTTATCACACTGACCCTGCCGCAGAGCAGTTTGTGGAAACGGTCAAGGTTGAACAGGACGATCGTAATCGGTTCTGTATCACCGACGCGGAAGTGGAAGAATTGGCCAAGCAGGCCATGATCATCGAAAAGCATTACCAGCGCCCGATGGACATCGAGTGGGCGAAAGACGGTGACGATGGCCGTATCTACATTGTGCAGGCCCGTCCGGAAACCGTTAAGAGCCGTGCCTCCGCCAATGTCATGGAACGCTACCTGCTCAACGAAACCGGCACCATTCTGGTGGAAGGCCGCAGTATCGGCCACAAGATTGGCAGTGGCCCGGTCAAGATTATCACCAGTATCAAGGAGATGGACCGCGTTCAGGCGGGCGACGTTCTCGTTACGGACATGACCGACCCGGACTGGGAACCGGTGATGAAGCGGGCGTCCGCCATTGTCACTGATCGAGGTGGGCGCACCTGCCACGCGGCGATTATTGCGCGGGAGCTCGGTATTCCAGCCGTGGTGGGTTGTGGTGATGCTACGGAAATACTGAAAGACGGGCAGGAAGTGACGGTGTCCTGCGCCGAAGGCGACACCGGAATGATCTACGAGGGCAGCCTGGATTTCGAGCTTAAAGAAAACACGGTCGACTCCATGCCCGCCATTCCGTTCAAAATCATGATGAACGTGGGTAACCCGGACCGGGCCTTCGACTTTCAGGCCTTGCCCAATGAAGGTGTCGGCCTGGCGAGGCTCGAGTTCATTATCAACCGCATGATTGGCGTTCACCCGAAGGCGCTGCTGAACTTTGACGGCTTGCCGAGGGATATCCGCCAGACGGTGGAGAAGCGGATTTCCGGATACAGCTCGCCAGTGGATTTTTATGTCGACAAACTGGTGGAAGGAATATCCACCCTTGCTGCCGCCTTTGCGCCCAAGAAGGTGATTGTGCGGTTGTCCGACTTCAAGTCCAATGAATACGCCAACCTGATCGGCGGTACCCTATACGAGCCTGACGAAGAAAACCCGATGCTTGGCTTCCGCGGTGCTTCCCGGTATATCTCCGAAACCTTCCGCGACTGTTTTGAGCTTGAATGCCGGGCTCTGAAGAAAGTCCGAAATGAAATGGGGCTGACCAACGTTGAGATCATGGTGCCGTTTGTCCGCACTGTGGGGGAAGCTGAGCAGGTAGTGAATCTGTTGGCGGAGAATGGTCTCAAGCGTGGTGATAACGGATTGCGTGTGATCATGATGTGCGAGCTCCCCGCGAACGCCCTGTTGGCCGAACAGTTCCTGGAGCACTTTGATGGCTTCTCGATTGGTTCTAATGACCTGACTCAGCTAACCCTGGGCCTGGATAGAGACTCCGGCATCATCGCCCACCTGTTCGACGAGCGGAACGACGCCGTCAAGGCGTTATTGGCCAGCGCCATCCAGGCCTGCAAAAAGGCCAATAAATACATTGGTATCTGCGGCCAGGGGCCATCGGATCATCCGGATCTGGCCAAGTGGCTGATGGATCAGGGCATTGATTCGGTGTCGCTGAACCCCGACTCGGTACTGGATACCTGGTTCTTCCTTGCTGACGAGAAAATCGACTGACCATTTCGACAAAAGGAGCGTACGCGTGCCTATCGTAACCCCTGATCTGTGTGACGATTACCCCGAAATCCTGGTGGTAGAGCCGGGTTTCCGCAACTTTGGTGGCGTGGACGCCTTCGGGGGCGAGATCGTGACGGTGAAATGCTTTGAGGATAATTCCATCGTTAAGGAACAGGTTGCCCTGCCGGGTAACGGTCGTGTGATGGTTGTCGATGGAGGAGGATCAAAGCGGGCTGCTCTGCTGGGTGACATGCTGGCCGAGAAAGCAGCGGATAATGGCTGGGCAGGCCTGGTGATCTATGGCTGCATTCGCGATGTGGATGTCATTGGAACGACGGCTTTGGGGGTGCAGGCGCTGGGAACGCATCCACGTAAAACCGAGAAGCGTGGAGTGGGTGACCTAGACGTACCGATCACGTTCGGCGGTGTGACCTTCCATCCCGGCCATTACATCTATGCAGATAACAACGGCATCGTGGTTTCCGAAAAGCCCTTGAAGACTGACTGATGCAGCCGCTTGTCCGGTAGTCTCTCCGAGCACTGCCGGGCTACACTCCGCCTGACCGTTCCGGTCAGCGTTTTACCTTTACAATCTCCATGCCCAGCAGAAATCCATCCCCGTCCGGAACACAGCGCAGCACTCGGCAAACCGTTTCGAATGGCGGAAACTGCTCGCTGGTGGAGGGTAGAAGGGTGTGGATTTCATCCCCTTCGGCGAACGCCTTTTCCGTATAGAGTTGCATGCCAGTACCGCTGAGATCCCGGCAAATGCCATGAATCGCGACGCCGTTGCTGTCTGTGAGTTCGATTTCCGAGTTCATCGTCATGCGGTGGAAATCGCGTTTTTCTGAATAGTCCTTCATGGTTTCAGACATCCCGGCACCTCGCGGTTGTTGTTTTGTTAGTTATAAATGTTGAGGGTGGAAGCGTCAAAGAATTCATGGGAATAAAAATTTGAGAAACTCTTATATTTGGTAGTTAAGCCCTGAAAAAGACACTACATATAGTTTTTTAGCGGAAAACCCTGTCCGGCCCCCCCCCCCCGGTGTGGGGAGGTATTTTACGCCCAGTTGTCCGTTTTCCTTGAAGGCTTGAGAAGCGGGATAACAAGGGCCAGAATCACGCCGAGCAGCACAAGGGCTGCACCCAATAGCATGAAATCGGATTCCTTCTTGGCTTCCAGGCGTTCCTTCTCAGCGGTGAGCACTTCCAGGTCGTTGCGCAGCTTCTGGTTTTCTTCGCGAAGCTCACTATTCCGCCGGTTCAGGTTAATGGAGTCCGAGGCGACTTCCTTGATATTACGGAGCTCTTCACTGAGTCTTCCTGAGCGAGCCTCCAGGGACTCTTCCGAGCTCCTGAGTTCGTTCCGCTCAGCGGTGACTTCCTCAAGCTGCGTTCTGAGATTGCTTAGTTCATTGCGGGCCTGTTCCAGTTGCCGGTTGGTGGCTTCCAGACGTTGGCGTGCAATAGGGGTGTCGGTGAGATAGCGTGACACCATCCAGCCTTCGATTCCGTCCGGTGTGCGTACCCGGCTGTACCCTGATTCCGATGTTTCCAGCAGCTCAAGTGAGGTCCCGCTTCGGACCCCAGAGTGAAGGATGCGGTATTGCGTTCCTTCGCCACTTCGGATCGGAGCGTAGAGCGTATCATCGACATAAACGGTTCTGGCGGATGCTGACGTTGCAGCCACCATCAAAACGATAATGCAGGTAATCAGACGTAATGGCGTCACTGGTTTTATTCCCTGGAACAGCGATTTAAGGCGCAATTTTGTCATAGATGCCGGGCCATACAAGGTGGAGTTCATTACAAAAAACTCATGGTGCCAGGCGCAGACCACCGCGTGGCTTCAAGGCAGCACTGCCTTGAAGGGTTTGACGGTGACTTTCTGGTACACGCCAGCATCCACATAGGGGTCAGCATCGGCCCAGTCCTGGGCCGATGCCAGTGAATCGAACTCGGCCACAACCAGACTGCCGGTGAATCCCGCATCACCGGGTTCCGGTGTATCCAGGGCCGGGTGGGGGCCTGCGACAAGAAGGCGACCCTCGTCTTTGAGCTGTTTCAGTCGTTCAATGTGGGCAGGACGGGACTCGGCTCTGAGTGGCAAGCTGCCTTCGACATCCTCGCTGATGATGGCGTAGTACATGATAACCTCCGGATATTTACTGACACAGTGTAATAGCTGGCTGGTACACTGGCATGAATGGTATTTACTCTGAATTCGGAAATGATGTGACTATAACTCAAGAAGCTGACTTCTGCATTGATCTGCATTGCCACACGACGGCGTCCGACGGCGCGTTGCCGCCAAGGGAATTGGTCGCACGCGCACACGCGAGAGGCGTCACTCACCTCGCCGTGACAGATCACGACACCATTGCCGGACTTGAAGAAGCATCCGAGGCTGCAAGGGAAACGGGCGTTACTCTGATTTCTGGCACCGAGTTGTCCTGCCTCTGGAAAAGCAACACCATACACATAGTCGGGCTTGATTTTGACATTGACGACGACTGTCTGAAGCAGGCATTGGAGCGGCAGAATACGAATCGTTGGTCCCGGGCCCGCACCATTACCGACAAGCTTTCGAAGCTGAAAATTGAAAACCTGCTTGAGAAGGCAACCGACAGAGCGGGCGGGGATGTGCCTGGCCGCCCTCATTTTGCCAGGGTGCTGGTGGAAGAGGGGGTGGTAAAGGATATCGCGCAGGCGTTCAAGCGCTACCTTGGTGCCGGCAAGGCGGGGGATGTAAAGGGTTTCTGGCCTGAATTGCCGGAGGTTGTCCGGTGGATTACCGAGGCTGGAGGTGTGGCCGTGCTGGCCCATCCAAGGAAGTACAAACTTACGGCGACAAAACTGCGAGCACTCGTTGCTGACTTCCGTCAGGCGGGTGGCCGGAGTATTGAAGTCTCAACGTCGGGGCAGTCCAGTGGCGATCTGGGCTTTTTGGCAGAGTTGTGTCGCCGGGAAAACCTGCTTGCTTCTCAGGGCAGCGATTTCCATTTTCCGGGTGCACCCTGGTGTGAGCTTGGGGTCATTATGAAAATGCCAGACGGACTTGAGCCTGTCTGGCATCATTTCAAACAACCGGCCGGGGTTCCTGCAGCGGTTTAATCCGGTGCGTGGAACAGCAGGTACAGGTCGGTCAGCGAGTCGGGGATCGCGTCCGCCATTTGCCGGGACAGTTTCTCGCTGTTGCGGACATTCTGGAAGTCTTCATCCTCGAACAGCCCGGACAGCGTGAGCATCGGCACCAGCAGGTCCGCGGTTTCTTCCTCGCCGGCCTTCAGCCAGGCTTCCTCATTCTCAAGGAAGGTGTCCACGAACCCGGCACACCAGTTCTCCAGCGCATTCATCGGGTCGCCATCTTCAGGTTCCGGCAACTCAAGGGGCTGGCCCATGTCCAGTGCGTGTGCCATATCCCTGCCGAGCTGTTCAACGGCTTGTCGGAACACATCCGGAACCTGGCCGCTGGACGCCTGTTCAGCGCCCGTGGCCAGTCTGAAGATGTCCTCAGTGCTCAAGGATGCCGGGCCCACCACGCTGGCGCAGACAACCCCGTGCAAACCGAAGAAATCCAGGGCTTCGTCACCCCAGGGTTCGGCGAAAAGGATGTCTTCCAGCGCTTCGATGTCCGAATCTGATAGCATTCGTCAGTTACTCCCGGCCTTTTTGGCCTCCTCGGCTGCCCGCTGACGCTTGCGGACTTCCCTCGGGTCATTATAGGCGCGGCCCGGTGTAACCGGTACATCCACCTGCTCACTCGGCTTTTCTTGCTCGGCAGCGGGCTCAATTGCCTTTTCGTCGAGCTTTTGCTTGCCCTCTGCTGGGGAGGTCTCAGCCTTCGGTTCCGCAGCTGGTTTGCTGATGGCTTCCTGCGCTTCTTCAGCCTTACCCGCTGCTACCGGCTCGCTAGCCGGGGTAGCGGTTTCGGGTTGTTCCGCTTTCTCGGCTTTGGGCGTAGGCAGCTCAGCGTCAGCAGTACTGTTGGCCTTGGGTTTGGTGTCGGCTTCTGTTGGTTGTGGCTTGGTTTCCGCTTTCTGCTTGGGTGCCTCAGCCTCGGCTTCAGCTACGGGCTTTGAGCCTTCGCTTTCAGGAGCCGCGTTTTCAGCCTTGTCGACCGTCGCATCTGCTTGGGCGGTTTCGGCCTTCTTTTCAGCTGGCTTTCTGGGCGACCGGCGTGGTCGGGCAGGGCGTTTCGGCTTTTCCTCAACACTGGTGTTGGCTTCAGAGTTCGCCGCTTCATTGCCAGCGGTGTCTGGCTGATCGGTCTTCGCGGTGCCAGAAGTTGCCGGCCGCGGCTGCTTTTCAGGCGCTTCACTGGGCTCCGCGTTATCGGCCGCTGGTTCAGCGGCTTTCTCCGCCGATTTTTCCATCGGTGTTTCCGTCGCGCTTTCCGCTGACTTCGCTTCGACAGGTTTTTCAGCCACGCTTTCCGCCGGCTTCGGCTCTGCCGTATTGGCCGCCGCTACGTCCGGTTTTCCTGCCGGTTGAGTTGCAGGTTGCTTATCGGTCTGCTCTTCTGGCTGAGTATCCTTCTGATGCTTTTCGCTGCGGGCGGACTTCCGATCTGCCGGTGTGGACGCCGGGTTCTCAGCGGGGGAGCCGTCGCGATTACGATTACGTCTTGGTTTCCGACGTTTTTCGTCGGAGCCGGACTTTTCGGCGGCAGCACTTTTCTGGGTGCCGGTGTCCTGTTGTTCCTTCTGGTCCTTCTGGTCCTTGGCCTGAGACTTGTTGCGCCCCTGTCCGCGCCCCTGGCCCTGGGGTTGGCCGTCTTTGCGGTTGCCATCCCTGCGGCTATCGGCTGTCTTGTCGGTACCTCCCTGCTGGCCTTGGCCACTACGGCCCTGGTCGTCTCCGCGATTGCGGTTTGCACCTCGGTTACGTCCCCGGTTGTCATCGCTGCGGCTGCTGTCGCCGCGATTAGCGCCGGCCTGACGGCGATCAGCACCGCTACGATTGCCGGAACGGTTGTCGTCACGGGCTACCCTGGATTTGCGACGGTCCTGGCGGTCCTGGGTGCGGCGGTCGTCACGGTTGGAGCCGGCGGGCTGCTCCCGTTTTACCGGTGGTTCACCGATGACCTCCTCGCCGCTGAAGAAATCCGCAATCTTGCGGCCAAGTTTGCTGAACAGGCCACCACTCTGTTCGGCCGGAGTCTCTTGTGCTGCCTTTTCCGGAGCCGGTGCGGGCGCAACCGGTCGAATGGCTTTCACCGCAGCCTGTTCGCGAACCGGAGGCTGGGCAGCGGGGGCTTCGAAGATTTCTTCTTCCCTTTCACTGTACTCCTGAGCCACCTGATAGCTCGATACATGCTCCACGCCGGTCTCATCGTCACGCATGCGCAGGATTTCGAAGTGTGGTGTTTCCATGTGAGGGGCGGGTACGACCACCACTTCCACTTCCTGCCGCGCCTCGATATCGGCCAACTGTTTGCGCTTCTCGTTCAGCAGGAAAGTGGCGACGGCGACAGGCACCACGGCGCGAACCTGACCGGTCTTTTCCTTGGAAGATTCCTCGTAGATCAGGCGCATGATGCTCAGGGCAAGAGACTCGATGCCCCGGATGGTGCCCTGGCCTTCACAGCGGGGACAGACTTCGCTGCGGGTTTCGCCAAGGGATGGGCGCAAACGCTGGCGCGACATCTCGAGCAGGCCAAAGCGGGAAATCTTGCCCACCTGGACCCGGGCACGGTCGATTTCCAGTGCTTCGCGCATCTTCTGCTCGACTTCGCGCTGGTGCTTGGCCGGGGTCATGTCGATGAAGTCGATCACGATCAAGCCGCCCATGTCCCTGAGGCGCAATTGACGGGCAATCTCTTCCGCCGCTTCCAGGTTAGTCTGGAGCGCGGTTTCCTCAATGTCGTGGCCTTTGGTGGCACGGGAGGAGTTGATGTCGATAGATACCAGTGCTTCGGTGGGATCAATTACGATGGAGCCACCGGAGGGCAGCTTCACTTCACGCTGGAAGGCGGTCTCGATCTGGCCTTCGATCTGGTAGCGGCTGAACAGGGGGATTTCGTCCTTGTACAGCTTGATCTTGTTTTCGAACGAGGGCATGACGGCACGAACGAAGTTCAAGACGTCTTCGTAAACCGTTCCGGCGTCAATCAGCACCTCACCAATGTCCTGGCGAAGATAGTCGCGTACAGCGCGGATAATGACGTTGCTTTCCTGGTGGATCAGGAACGGCGCTTTGCGCTCTCCGGCGGCCTGGGAAATGGCTTCCCAGAACTGGACGAGGTAGTCCAGATCCCATTGCAGCTCTTCGGTGGTGCGGCCGATGCCGGCGGTGCGCACAATAATGCCCATGGATTTGGGCACCTGTACGTCGTTCATGGCCTCTTTCAGCTGCGCCCGCTCCTCACCCTCAATGCGGCGGGAGATGCCACCAGCCCGGGGGTTGTTCGGCATCAGCACGAGATAGCGACCGGCCAGGGAGATGAAGGTGGTGAGGGCTGCACCCTTGTTGCCACGTTCTTCCTTATCCACCTGAATGATGACTTCCTGGCCTTCAGCAACCACATCCTTGATGTTGATCTTGCCTTCGATCTGGCCGGGGGATTTCTTGAAATATTCCTTGGAGATTTCTTTGAGAGGAAGGAATCCGTGGCGTTCCGCGCCGAAGTCCACAAACGCGGCTTCCAGGCTGGGCTCTACACGGGTTATGCGACCCTTGTAGATATTGGCTTTTTTCTGCTCGCGGGAGCTGGACTCGATGTCGAGGTCAAACAGACGCTGGCCGTCAACCAGGGCTACGCGCAACTCTTCGGGATGAGTCGCATTGATTAGCATTCTTTTCATGGAAAGAAATGGTTCCTGTCGTTTGGTTTGGACAGAAAACCTGGGGAATGGCATCGGCGAAGCAGAACTTGCGTGCCGCGGGCCCCTTGTAACAGGGACAATCCGACGGCCAGACGAATCAGATCCCTGCGGGGAGTTTTCCCGGGGTTCCGAGGCCACCGCCGACGGCTCGCCTGCCTGTGGGCAGGAAAGAGTCGCTTAGGGTCAGAGTCTGTTGGCGCATGTTATCCGTTTTCTGGTTCACGCGGGTGCCTGGGTCTCACGTCGTATTCGTATGCTGGACGGCCCGGCCCTGCGTGCTGGTAATGATTCTTCGCGATGTCGCCCGACGGTTTTCCGTACGGTTTCTTGTTCCCCCGGCTTTCGGGCAGTCGCTGTAATCAGCGTCTTCCGTTTCGATCCGGGAGGATTTCAATCGCCGAGCCCGGTAATGATTGGGCTTCCGGCGTTCAAACTCTCAAATAGTGTCGGTATACTCCTGCCGCTCCGGCTTCTGGCATACTGGCCAGGCCGTAGACAAACGGCAGAGCACGCCGGAATATAACAGTATTCGCCGGCTCCTTCAATCCCGCAGGGTTTCCAGCGGTAAGGTATCCATGTCCAGATCGACCAGGCAAAAACGTTCCCCTTCCTCACCACGGTCTGTCGGTGATGGCAAGAGTAGCCCTGTGCCCGGCTCCAGAGGCGGTGAGATCAGGCAGGGTGTGCGAAAGGTGGTTGTTGATGAGGATAATCACGGCCAGCGCGTGGACAACTACTTGATGGCGCAGATCCGAGACGTGCCGCGCAGCATCATTTATCGCATTATCCGCAAGGGTGAGGTGCGCGTGAACAAGGGAAGGGTTAAGCCCGACACCCGTTTGAACACGGGGGATGAGGTGCGCATTCCACCTGTCACCCGCAAGGAAAAGCCGGTACAGGTTGTTCCGGGGTCCCGTGTTCAGGGTGTCATGCAGGACGCAGTGGTGTTTGAGAATGATCAGATGCTGGTGGTCAACAAACCATCCGGTATAGCGGTACACGGCGGCAGTGGTTTGGATTTCGGGTTGATCGAAGTCTTGCGGGCGGCGCGGCCGGAAGCCCGGTTTCTGGAACTCGTACATCGGCTTGACCGGGATACCTCGGGGTTGGTGATGGTCGCGAAAAAGCGTTCCGCATTGCGTTATTTGCAGGACGAATTGCGTCACAAGCGAATTCGCAAGCGTTACCATGCCCTGGTGGCGGGTGACTGGCCTGGGTCTGTCAAGAAGGTCAGCCAGCCGCTGTTGCGGTTTGAACTGGGTTCCGGTGAGCGCCGTGTTCGTGTGGATGAGGCGGGAAAGGACTCTCTCACCCGATTTCGGGTGCTGGCGACCTATTCAGGGTATACGCTGGTTGAGGCTTCACCTGTAACCGGTCGTACCCATCAGATTCGCGTTCACAGTGCCTGGGCCGGTCATCCGATTGCCGGGGATGACAAGTATATGGATGATGTAAGCCTGCGGGCGTTTCGTTCCGCCGGCGGTCAGCGTTTAATGCTCCACGCCCGTGCCCTGGACTTCACGCTGCCCTCTACAGGAGAGCCTGTTCATCTTGAGGCTGTGTACGACGAGGCCTTCAGCGAGCTTATGGCCAAACTGGCTGCACGCCGGAAGGCATCCGAATAATCCGTTGTTCTGTGGCAGGCAAACAGGACAACCGCACCAAGGTAGTATCAATGGACGTAAAGGTCGTGATTTTTGACTGGGACGGAACGCTGGTGGATTCCGTTGATCATATTGCAGACAGCCTTCACCAGGCGGCCACCGAATTGGGGTATCCGGAACTGGAGCGCGAGGCCTATCGCGATATCATTGGTTTGGGCATGATTGAAGCTCTGGAAAAGCTGTATCCCGGTATAACGCGGGAGGAAATGACTACCATCCGTGAGGGTTATGCCCGTTACTTTTTCGCCAAGGTGACCACGCCCCAGAATGTATTCGCGGGCATGGCGGACGTATTGGCAGATCTGCGCACGGGCGGGCGCGGCTGTTCGGTGGCCACCGGCAAGAGCCGCCGTGGCCTGGAGGGGGCGCTGGTGTCCAGCGGCCTTGGCCCGCATTTCGATATCACCCGTTGCGCGGATGAAACCCGCTCCAAGCCCGATCCGGCGATGCTCGGAGATATCATCCGCTTCTACGGCATTGAACCGGCGGAAGCGGTTATGATCGGTGATACCCGTTACGATCTGGAGATGGCTCAGCGTATCGGTATGCCGTCTATTGGTGTGGAATGGGGTGTGCATAAACGGGATGTACTGGGGCACTATGCGCCACACGCGATCGTCGATTCGGTCAAAGACCTGCGCGACGTACTTGGCCTCTGAACCGTAACAGCAACAGGAAGTAGCAATGAGCGATTGGGAATCAGACAGGCATCCCGGCTGGGGGAGCGAACCAGAAAACCCAGAAAACGGGGCGAGCAGATCCGCGGGAAGTCGCCGCAAGCCGGCGATGCCACCGGAGTCAGCTCGTGATTGGAAGCTGATCGAGAAGCTGGTGATGTCGCTGCAGTCAGAGCAGAGAAAAAGCCGCCGCTGGGGGATATTTTTCAAGCTGCTGACGTTCGGGTATCTCTTTGCCTTGCTGTTGATGATCCAGTTTCCGTTAAGCGGTGCGCTGGAATCCGCTGCCAAGGGAAAGCATACGGCGCTCGTAGAGATTGAGGGCACGATTGCGGCGGATGAGCTCGCCAGTGCCGACAACATCGTGGGTTCCCTGCGCGAAGCGTTCGAGGCGGAAAACTCAGTGGGTGTGATTTTGCGGATCAATAGTCCGGGTGGCAGTCCGGTCCAGTCTGGATACGTCTATGACGAAATCGTCAGGTTGAGGGACGAATATCCGGAGAAGAAGGTGTACGC
>PBRG01000223.1 GCA_002726615.1 Marinobacter sp. | reverse complement strand
GTCTGGCTGGCGGATGTCCTGAGTAAGCGCCTGGGCCTGCAGGAACCCTGGGGGGAGCTGGATATTTCCTTCTATCGCGACGACTTCAGCCGCATTGGGCTGAACCCGAAAGTGAAGCCGTCCAGCCTGCCGTTCAGCACCGAAGACCGCGACATTATCCTGATCGATGACGTGATCATGAGCGGCCGTACCATTCGCGCGGCCATGAACGAGATCTTCGATTATGGCCGGCCGGCGAGTATCATCCTCGCCACGTTGGTGGATCTGGGCGCTCGGGAGTTGCCTGTTCAGCCGGATGTGACTGGGCGGGTGCTTGCCCTGCAGTCGCATCAGCGCGTCAAACTGCGCGGGCCGGACCCACTGCACATAGAACTTCAGGAAACAGGCCACTAATCAGCGAACGCATAACACCAACAGGCGACCCATGACGGCAACCGATCCCTCAAAAACCTCCCTGCAGCTGACCGCGGACGGCCAGTTACGCCATTTCCTGACCCTCGATGGTCTGAACCGCGCTCTGCTGACGGAAATCCTGGACACCGCGGATTCGTTTATCGAAGTGGGGGAGCGCAGCATAAAGAAGGTGCCACTGCTGCGGGGGCGTACCGTGGTCAACCTGTTCTTCGAATCCAGTACCCGCACCCGCAGCACCTTCGAACTGGCCGCCAAACGGCTGTCGGCCGACGTGCTCAACCTGGACATCAACACGTCCGCAACGTCCAAGGGCGAATCCTTGTCGGACACACTGCTGAACCTGGAAGCCATGGCCAGCGACATGTTCGTGGTGCGCCATTCCCAGAGTGGTGCACCCCATTTCATCGCCGAGAGCGTGACTCCGGGAGTTGCCATTATTAACGCCGGCGACGGCCGCCACGCCCACCCAACCCAGGCCATGCTGGACATGCTCACCATTCGCCAGCACAAGGGCGGATTCGAAGGTTTGAAGGTGGCGATTGTCGGTGATGTGCTGCACTCGCGGGTGGCCCGTTCCCAGATTCGCGCCCTGAATGAATTGGGCGCCGCTGAAGTACGCGTCATTGCGCCTGCCACCCTGCTGCCAAGGGACGTTGAGAGCCTGGGGTGTACCGTGGAATACGACATGACCCGGGGTATGAAAGATCTGGATGTGGTGATCATGCTGCGCCTTCAGAAAGAGCGCATGGAGGGCGCACTGCTGCCCAGCGAACGCGAGTTTTACCGGCTCTACGGCCTGAATCAGGAGAAGTTGGCGTTGGCCCATCCCGAGTGTATCGTCATGCACCCTGGGCCGATCAACCGGGGCGTGGAAATCGAGTCTGCGGTGGCCGATGGGCCGCAATCAGTGATCCTGAATCAGGTCACCAATGGCATCGCCATTCGTATGGCGGTGATGTCCATGGCCATGGGAGGCCAGATGGCCGAGCGTAGTCGCAAGCTGGCGGGGAGGGCCCAGGGATGAGCAGCCTTAAGATTATCGGTGGCCGCCTGGCCGATACCAATGCCGAAACCACTGTTCTGGTCCGTAACGGGCGTATCGCCGCCCTGGGCGAAGCGGCCGGGAAGGAACCCGCCGACCACGATTTCGACGCCACAGGCTGCCTCCTGACACCCGGATTTGTGGATCTGTGCTGCAACCTGCGGGAGCCGGGCAACGGCCAGAAAGGCAATATTGCTTCGGAAAGTCTCGCCGCCGCGCATGGAGGCTTCACAACCCTGTGTGCCTCGCCGGACACCTCGCCGGTCAATGACTCAGGCGCGGTAACCAACCTGATCCTGGACGTGGCCGCGAAGCGCTCTTCGGTGCGGGTATTGCCGGTTGGCGCAATAACCCGTGGCCTGGAAGGCGAACTGCTCAGTGACATGGCGGGCCTGGCCGGTGCTGGCTGTATTGCACTGGGCAACGGCGCCCGCCCGGTGAAAAACGCCAGGGTGTTGCGCCGCTGTATGGCCTACGCCCGAACATTTGGCCTGACGGTGATGTTCAGCCCCGAAAACCAGGCGCTGGCGGCGGACGGCTACGCCCACGATGGCCTTGTGGCCTCCAGGCTGGGCCTGCTGGGCATCCCGGAGGTGGCAGAAACCGCCGCGGTCATGGAAATGCTGTTGCTGGCAGAGGAAACCGGGGTTCGACTGCACCTTGGTCAGCTCTCCTGTGCCCGCAGCGTGGAAATGCTGGCCGATGCCCGCAAGCGAGGCATTGCAGTAACCGCCGATGTGGCCATGCACCAGTTGATGTTCACCGAGGACGCCCTGTCGGGATTCGACAGCCGCTATCACGTGCGACCGCCACTGCGCTCTGAAAAGGACCGCCAGGCGTTACTGGGCGGTGTGCGGGATGGCGTGATCGACGCCATTACAAGCCAACACCAGCCCCACGATTCCGCTGCCAAGCAGGCGCCTCTGGCGGCGACGGAACCGGGGCTGTCCACCATCGAAAGCACGCTGTCGATGGGGTTGTTGCTGGTCGAACGTGGCGATCTGGATATGGGTAGCCTGATCCGCTCGCTGACTGGTGGCCCGGCGGAGGTCATTGGCCGTTCTGCCGAGCTCCGGCAGGGTGCGGTTGCAGACCTGTGTGTGTTTGATCCCGACGCCACCTGGGTTCCCAACGACAGCAGCCTCAACTCCGTTGGGCGTCATGTGCCGCTGCCAGGAAAGGCCCTTCCGGGCCTCGTTCGTCTGACCCTGTGCGACGGGCGGCAGGCCTGGCCCCAATCTGACCTGTAGCTCCCGTCTTCAGATCGCTTCATATCAGCAAAGTGTGGCAGAGGTTGCGTAGCCTCTGTCGAGCCCGTCACAGTTCCTTACTTTTTTGCCCCAGAGCCCTTGAAGACAGGCACCCGTGCCAACGTATTCTTACCATCGCCGGCATAGTCTCGGCGAAGGAATGCGGTGACCTGTGCACATGTGGATGTGCCGTCGCCCTACAATAATAATTCAGGAGTCATCCCCGTGAAATCAGTCAACCTCCCGCGAAAGGCCACTGCGGTGGTAGCCTTGTGTGCCACTCTTGTGTTGTCGCCGTTCGTCCAGGCGGAGTCAGACATCATGGAGCGAAGCTTCTGTGTGTTTGATCCGGTCGGTGCCAACGGGCCTCTGTTTGCCATTACCAAAACCTTCCAGCCAGTGGCCCTCAAGGAAGGTATCAGGCTGGACCTGCGTGCCTATACCGACGAGAAAGTCGCCGCCGAGGACTTCAAGGCCGGCCAGTGTGACGCCGTCCTGCTGACCGGTACCCGCGCCCGTGAATTCAACAAGTTTACCGGCACCCTGGAAGCCATGGGCGCTGTGCCCGGTGAAGAGGAAATGCGGCTGCTGTACAACACCCTCAGCCAGGAAAAGGCACGCCCGTTCCTGATTGACGGTGACTACGAAGTGGCTGGCGTGTTCCCCGGCGGCGCGGTGTACCTCCACACCCGGGATCGGGCCATTGATTCGGTGGAAAAACTGCAGGGAAAACGCATTGCCACGCTGGATTTCGACACCGCGTCCGTGCGCATGGTGCGCCACGTGGGGGCGTCTGTGGTGGGATCCAACTCGGCCAATTTTGCCGGCAAATTCAACAACGGCAGTGTTGATCTGGCCTACGCCCCGGCAGTCGCATACTCGCCCCTGGAACTCTACAAGGGCGTGAATCCGAACGGCGGGGTGTTCAAGTACGCGTTGGCCTATATGAACTTCCAGGTGATTATCCACCGCGACCGCTTCCCGGACGATGCTGGCCAGATGGTGCGTGACCAGGCCATCAAACGCATTGACGAGGCCTATGAAATCATCGCCGAAGCCGAGGCTGGTATTCCCGACGACGTTTGGATGCATCCGCCACAGGAAGATGTGGCCGAGTACGACAAGATGCTGCGCAAAGTGCGGTTGTCGTTGCTGGAGGATGGTGTCTACGACACACGTGCGATCAGCCTGATGAAAGCGATTCGTTGCCGGGTGGACGGTTCCCGTTCCGAGTGCGCCTCCTGAGCCGAGAATGGAAGGGGCCCGGGCGGGCCCCGGTTAGCGCCTTAACGGATGGAGTCTTTCAGTGCCTTGCCTGCCTTGAAGCCGACAGTTTTGCTGGCGGGTATCTTGATGGTTGCACCGGTTTGAGGATTACGGCCATCCCGAGCCTCACGGCTGCGGATGTTGAAAGTACCGAAGCCGATCAGAGTGGTATCTTCGCCACGGGCAGCGGCTGAGGAGATCTGATCGGTAAAAGCGGTGATGACTTCGCTGGCTTTGTCCCGGGACAGTCCGGTTTTATCCGCAACGGCGGCGGCAAGTTCAGGTTTGCGCATCGGGTACTCCTTTTTGTCGTTTTTGGTCACTGGCCGGCGGATGCGAAACCGTCGGCTGATCAAATCTATAGCGGTTTGCAGGCCAATGTGCAAACCGGTAATCAGAATGCATTTGAAACTCCGTATCCAATTGCGGGACGTGTCTCATAAAAACAGGGAGTTGTCGGCGATAATACCGTTTTGGTTACAAAGCGTAACAGATTGTGAGTGCTGCCTCGGCCTGGCGACACTCCGGTTCTGAACAAATGCTCCGCACAACAAAAACGCAGAAAAGTGGAAGGTATTACGTTATGACGAGTTTTCAGAAACCCGCCAGTCCGGCTCAACGGGGCAATACACGTTTCCGTGGAGCAATGGCCGCTGTACTTGCCAGTGTGGTTTTGAGTGGTTGTGGTGTCGTCAACAACATGATCTACAAAACCACCGGCGACGTGATGCAGGGCTTTTCTCGCAACCACACCGTACCCTATCTGCTGGAAAGTGACGATCTCGCCATGGGTTGCGCCATGAGTGAGGCCACCGCGCCCCTGCTGATGTCTTTCGGTCGGGTTACCAGTGAGCCTGACCAACTGGCGGTAATGCTGTACCTGTCGGCTGGCGGGTGTGCAGAGGAGCAGGCACGGGAACACGAATTGGATGGCCTGGCGGCACTGCGCGCGATGGATGCGGAAGAAGCGGAAGACGCCATGATTCGCCAGAAGCGCGCACTTTCCCTGGCCGCCAAACGCTATCACCGGGGCTGGAAGCACCATAACGCCTTCTATGGCAAACCCGATGCGGGTGAGTGCCCTGGTTTCGATGATGACCTGGGCGAGTTCATCTACATGGCGGGCTTGTTGTCTGGCTTGCAGGCCCTGAACGCTGAAATTAAGTCCACCTCGTCCATCGGCGTCCCCAAAAACATTGGCTCTACGGTTTCGCGCGCGACCCGTTGTCTGGAAAACGACAAATGGTGGGGGGCTCCCATGGCACTGCGTGCGACTGTCTGGGCAATGATTCCTGGCGCACTGCCAGAAGGCGAGGACCCTTTCGAACGGCTGGAAATTGCCGACGCCCAGGGCGAGGAAGCTGGTGTCAGGATCAGCCATGTGTTCCACGCCATCGCGGCCCAGAACAAAGGTGACGAGGAACGCCTTCGCGGTGTGATCCGTAGCCACGCTCAGGCCATCGAGGAAACGCCAGCGAACGAGGAGTGGGCCTTTGTCGATGCGATGGCCACGGACATGATTGTGGCGATCTCCGATCGACTGTGGATGGAGAATACCGGGCACCGGACGCCCATGGGGCAACTGGGTACCTTCTGGGATGACGAGAAGGAAGCGGTCGAAACCATGGATCTGGACGATCTGCTGTAAATCAATGTTCCCAGAGTAAACTGTTATGTCCCAGGGTGGTTTTCGACGTAATGGGTTGGAGTGGTTGTCCTCTCTGCCGGCCTGTCTGCTTCTGCTGTCGGTGGTGCTGTTTTCCACCAGTAGCGACATCCACAATCAGATGCTGCGCGGCGGCGAGCAATTGTGGAGCGGCTACTACAAGCTGAGGGTCGACCCGGTACAACCCACCTGTGACCCGAACGTGGACATCGACGCCGCCGTTCAGGAAGAGTTGGCGAAAGAGGGCTCCGACAACCCCATGGCGGCCCTTCTGGGAGAGTCCGAGAAAGACCCGGATGAGGTTCGTCTGGCCATCGAACGTTCGGTGGCGGACTGCCGCCAGAGCTATCAGAGTTACGAGAATCTCAAGGACAAGCTTACTCCAGGCGTCAAAGCCTACCGGGCTGTGGAGCTGTTTGTGGCCGACCTGATCGCCCTCGGCCTGGAGTCCCAGCGCTACATACTGGTGATCCTGGTCATGCTGTGCGCGGTGACCGCCACCCTGACTCGCCACCATATTGCCATGCGGGCCATGGAAACCCGCCTGGACTACATGGTTTCCCACACGCTGCAGACCGTCGCCAATGCCATGCTTCTGGGGTCCAGCGTGATCTTCCGCCAGTCCAGTTTTGGCGCCGACACCACCATGTCGTCCGATGAACTGTTACTCCATAACCTGTGGATTACCGGTTTTGCCGCACTGACGCTTACCAGCCTGTACCGGCTCGTCAGGGTGCCGGATGACCTGAGGGAAGGCGGTGATCTGAACAAGGCCTTCCTGGCGGTGCCTCTCTATACCGCCATGTGTCTTATATCGGGGACCTATTTTGCGCTGATTGGTCACGCCTCTGGTATTGGTATCTATCTGGGCAAAATGATGGAGCTCTCCGACATGTTCCTGAACGTCGGACTGTACGTGTGGGTAGGCATGATGCTGAAGCAGACGCGCCTGGCCACCCTGGTGTTCAACGTCTTCCGGCCCTGGCGCATGCCGCCTGAAATGCTCGCTGTCGTAGCGGTGCTGGTGGCTGCGGTGCCCACTGCCTACACTGGCGCGTCCGGGATCTTTGTCATTGCGGCCGGTGCGGTTATTTACAGCGAACTACGTGCTGCCGGTGCCCGCCGTCACCTGGCCCTGGCGGCAACCGCCATGTCCGGTTCCATGGGTGTGGTCGTGCGGCCCTGCCTGCTAGTGGTGGTCATTGCCTACCTGAACAGGGAAGTCACCACGGACGAGTTGTTTGGCTGGGGTATATGGGTGTTCGTGCTCACCGCGACCATGTTCACGGTGGTGGCCCTCACGGTGAACCGTCAGAGCTGGTTTAACCTGGCTCCGGCTTCCACGGCCTTATCACCGATGATGTCAGCGTTGAAGCATCTGATCCCCTATGCGCTGGTGATCGCAGCGGTGGTTCTGTTGTACCGTTTTGCGCTGGATGTGCAGATGGATGAATTCTCTGCCCCGCGGTTGTTGCCGGTAATCATGCTGGCCATCCTGCTGTACGAACATGTCAGCCTGAAAAACCGTAAGGGTCGGGCCAGTGGCGAGATCAATCACCAGGGCCTGGAACGTAGCTTGCGCTCGGCCACCAACGACACCACGGCGGAAATCGGCGCGCTGTTACTGCTATTGGGTCTTTCGGTCAGTATCGGCGGGGTGATCGAACGCTCCCACATTATGGAAACCTTCCCTCAGGCATTCGACAGTGCCTGGTCTGCCATGCTGCTGATGGTGCTGATCCTGGTGGTGTTGGGCATGATCATGGACGCCTTCGGCGCCGTTATCCTGGTGACCGCCACCGTGGCTACCATCGCCTACAGCAGTGGCATACATCCGATTCACTTCTGGATGGTAACCCTGGTCGCCTTTGAGCTGGGTTATCTAAGCCCGCCGGTGGCACTGAACCACCTGCTGACGCGACAGGTCGTCGGGGAAGCGGAAGTGCTGGCGGCACAGCAGGAAGAGGGCACCTTCTACCAGCGCCACGAGCGTATCATCATGCCACTGATTGCCATGGGCATTTCACTGGTACTGGTGGCGTTTGTGCCGCTGCTGTTCTACGCCTGAGTTTCAGGGGTCAAACGGGCTCTGCAGCCCGGTGTTCGCCACGCAGCAAAGTAACGTCGGCCCTGGGCGGTGCACCGAACAGGCGACTGTATTCGCGGCTGAAATGCGAAGGGCTTTCGTAACCCACCCGATAGCTGGCGGTGGCAGCCTCAAGCCCCTCGGTCAGCATCAGGCGCCGGGCCTCATGCAGACGCAGTTTCTTCTGGAACTGCAGTGGCGACATCCGGGTCACCTGCTTGAAACTGTGGTACAGGGTGGACTCGCTCATATTGGCCGCTTCCGCCAGTTCACTGATTCGTAGCGGTTCGGCGTAGTGGTCCTTCAACGTCGAAATGACCGTGGAAATGCGGTGTGCCTGGGAATCGGTGGCGGCAAACTTGCGCATCCGTGACCCCATCTCGCCAATCAGTGCGCGATAGATGATTTCCCGCCGAGCCAGAGGCGCCAGAATAGGAATATCACCGGGAGAATCCAGCAGGCTGAGCAACCGGTAGAGCGCGCTCTGCATCCGCTCATCCATCGACGACATGCACAGGCCACACTGCACTTCTGGGCAGGCTTCGTTCGGGTGCAGCGGGGGTGCCTTGTCACCCAGTTCGAGCACCAGCTCCGCCACTTCCTGAGGGTCTACCTTGAGCTTTGCTGCCAGATAGGGGTGTTCCTCCGAAGCATCAACAATTCGCCCCAGTACCGGAAGATGTACCGAACTGGCGAGATAGGAAAGGGGCTGGTAGGTGATCTCGCGGTCACCCAGTTGGATGATTTTGGTGCCCTGAATCACGAAGCATAAAGAAGGTTCATAGACACTGGACCCACAGCTGGAAGGCTCGTCGCAGCGTATTAATTCCAGGCCATCAATGGCGGAACCCTGAATACCCTGGTGTGTCGTCCATTGACGGGCGACACGAGCGAGCTGTTGCTGCAGGTTGAGCGTGAGATTTCCGGAAATCTCAGGAACGTTGGCAGTCATCGGTGGGTCTCCCTTTAGCGGCAGTATAATCCTTCATAACCTGAACTGTACGGGGTCTCATGCGCTTTCTGCAGGATCAGGCAATGACCGCGCAGAAATCGGCAACCCGGCCTCTCCGGCATAAATCATGCCGGCAGAATCGGGCAAGCTTCCCGCAGTAACCCGATACCGCTTTTCTCCTTCCACTGGATATTGTTGTGCTCCCGTTGGGTAAACATTACCCGATCCGATAAACCAGCGCTATGTCACCCATAGCCAGCATTTCGATTCAGGGCCATTGACCTCAAG